>NZ_JBLVYK010000060.1:0-498 GCF_048284255.1 Enterobacter cloacae complex sp.6700776
AGTGAATACGCAGCATGGTCTCCAGCGGATAGGGCCGTCGGCCATTGCCCGCCTTGGGATAAAACGGCTCGATGACAGCGGTCATATTCTGCCATGGCAGAATCTGCTCCATGCGGGAGAGGAAAATCTCTTTTCGGGTCTGACGGCGCTTAGTGCTGAATTCACTATCGGCGAAGGTGAGTTAATGGCTCATGATGTCCCTCTGGGATGCGCTCCGGATGAATATGATGATCTCATATCAGGAACTTGTTCGCACCTTCCCTAGACTTAACGATGTTAAAATTTTGGTTGTATTAAAATCCTCCTGCGAAAGTGAAATCATCCATGTATTATCTTTATGATAGTCGGTGATATAAATAAAATGAGATGTAAAAGGCGTTGAGTGATTGAACTCTCCTAGGTAATGACTCCAACTTATTGATAGTGTTTTATGTTCAGATAATGCCCGATGACTTTGTCATGCAGCTCCACCGATTTTGAGAACGACAGCGACTTCCG
>NZ_JBLVYK010000061.1:0-487 GCF_048284255.1 Enterobacter cloacae complex sp.6700776
GTTATACTTTAATGTATAAATGATTGCATCTTGGTAGAAATCATCACCTAACTTATTGTCAGCATAACGATATTGAATACTAGCAGCTAAATTTGGTGTGGCGTTCCACCAGAAAGCTAATGCGCCGTTCACGCCATCACGCCCACCGTTGCCATAACGCTCATGACGTGCAAATTCCATTTCATGCCAGTTAGTGATCATGAAATCTTCTTGGAACATTTTGAAGTTATAACCAGCAACCCAACCAACTACATAGCCGTTATTACCGGAATAATAGGTTTGGTCAACATAGTGCAAAGCCACGAAAGGTTTGAACCACAGATCACCAATCGAGGTGTTATAACCGATACCATAAAGTGTGTTGACTTCGTGGAAGTTGCCGCCGTGTTTGTCACCCGGTAAAGACCAAGTACCATAAACGTGGCCGTATAAGTTGAACCCAGTATCTGCGATATAGACGCGAGCTGTTGTTTTCAGCGTATAACGC
>NZ_JBLVYK010000062.1:0-464 GCF_048284255.1 Enterobacter cloacae complex sp.6700776
TGACTGCCAGGGCATCCACCGTGTACGCTTAGTCGCTTAACCTCACAACCCGAAGATGTTTCACTTCTGATTGCGAAAATTTGAGAGACTCGAACACACCATTAAAGATGTGTCGTTTCAATTTTCAGCTTGATCCAGATTTTTAAAGAGCAAATATCTCAAACATGACTCGCAAGTCAGTTTTGAGATATGACGGCAGGTGACTTTCACTCACGAACCAGCAAGTGGCGTCCCCTAGGGGATTCGAACCCCTGTTACCGCCGTGAAAGGGCGGTGTCCTGGGCCTCTAGACGAAGGGGACGTACAGTCTCAATCGCAAGACGCCTTGCTATTTACTTTTCATCAGACAATCTGTGTGGACACTACAAAGGCAGGTTCTTTAAGGTAAGGAGGTGATCCAACCGCAGGTTCCCCTACGGTTACCTTGTTACGACTTCACCCCAGTCATGAATCACAAAGTGGTA
>NZ_JBLVYK010000063.1:0-435 GCF_048284255.1 Enterobacter cloacae complex sp.6700776
ACCGTACTATCTAACCAAAACATACCTCGTCAAACTATCGGTTCTCAGGCCACAGTAAACTCTTTAAAAATAAATGTGACCGAGACACCCAATGCGAAAAACAGGGTTTCCAATAAGCTTTTCTCTATGCAATTGAAAGAAGATGGCGTAGAAATAAAATCCGAAATAAAAAACGAAAGGGATGGGATTAATTATAAATTTAAGACAGCAACAATAATAACAACATCCAGAAAGATAAACAAAGAGGCAACAATTACAAATGTATCTAGCCTACTAACACAAAAAAGGAAAAAAGACATACTAGAAAACTTAAAAAAAATAGATGACAGAATTGTAGATATAGCAATATCTGCGATAGGTAACAATAAGGAAATATATTTAGACATTGGATTTAGTGAGCTAAATGAAATATCAATGCTTGGCGAGGGTATCAGT
>NZ_JBLVYK010000064.1:0-429 GCF_048284255.1 Enterobacter cloacae complex sp.6700776
GTTTAATGTTAGCAGTATGACGGTAAATAAAGCGATTTCTGAACTCAGTCAAAAAGGCATCTTAAATCGGATTGCAGGAAAAGGGACTTTTGTCGCCACTCAAAAGCATGAGCTTCCCGTCACTAAAGCCTTTGATATTTTTGATGAAATTTCAGTTAGTGGGAATAAATATGCTGGTCACCAGTTACAGCTAAAAATCATCCCTGCCACCGCAGAAATTGCCCTACAACTTGGTGTCACAGAAGGCAGCGATATTGGCTACTGCAAAATGCTACATTTTGAAAATGACATTCCGCTGATGCTAGAAGAACGCTATGTAAATCATGGGATTGCCCCTGAATTTGTTCAGCAGCATTTTGGCAATAGTGAAACCCCAAGCGGCTATTTACAGCGCCATTTCCCTGTTAGTGAAATGGAGCACACCATTGA
>NZ_JBLVYK010000065.1:0-428 GCF_048284255.1 Enterobacter cloacae complex sp.6700776
GTCCAGCGACAATAACGGGACGAAAGTGTTCCAGGTAACAAAATCGGGTACACATACGTTGACGTATGTCCTGAAGGATAACAGGAACAATGAAGCCCGGGTTGATTACACTTTTATCGTGAACGAACAGAGTCCGATGGAAATTAGCGTTACTCCCAAATACTCTAACAAGTTCATGAGGGCCCCGCTGGACCTGTCCTTGAGGTCCAGTGTTAAGCTTGCCCACTCGGCAGACTCAATTGACAATGTAACGTTTAAGCTGAATGGTAAGCCTGTCGATGGTGGCAAAAATTACTGGTCACAGACGTTTGAGAACATCATGGAAGGTAGTTATAAACTGGAAATGGACGTTGTCAGTACGCAGGGTCAGAGAGGGGTTGTTTTGGTTGATTTTGACGTGATACCGAACACGCCTCCTACATGTAACC
>NZ_JBLVYK010000066.1:0-417 GCF_048284255.1 Enterobacter cloacae complex sp.6700776
GTATTCAACTGTGATTACCCGGTCGGAACGCGGATCCCTGATGAATTAAATTCGCTAACAACAGTCAGCAAAATAAAAACAAAATGTTTTTCTTATTCAGAACTCATTACGGCGATTTCGTCGGATGATAAACAAATGACACAACTGGTTGTGCGTCAAAATGAGCCAGTGCAAAACAATACGGTAAGTTTAACATTTGACTATCCAGTCACTCTCCCTGCTTTTGAAGATCAGCAAATTCAGCAGTATGCGGTGAAGGTGAATACGCTGATTCAAGCGTATCGAGGATCCGCTGACCCAGAAAAAAAACAGAACTTTTATAATCAATACCATGTAGCCGTATCGAATATGGCGGAGCGCTATAGCCAATGGGAGACAGGGGATAATCTGTCTATTATACACATCTACGAGCCCACG
>NZ_JBLVYK010000067.1:0-416 GCF_048284255.1 Enterobacter cloacae complex sp.6700776
GGTTGATATCTCCCGTTATAAAAACGTCCCGGTACCCACTTCGTATATGGCGGAGAAGTCGTATTACGATTTTGTCGGCGCTTATCATCATGACGAGCGAGGCGGGTTACTGCATGTTGCCGATCACCATGTCTCTCCTGGCAAGAAACAGTGGAGCTGGGGGTACGGGGATTTTGGCCAGGCCTGGGATCGAAATCTGACTGATGAAAATGGCCCTTATATTGAGCTGATGACCGGCGTCTTCACCGATAACCAGCCTGACTTTACGTGGCTTGCGCCTTATGAAGAGAAGGTGTTTGTGCAAAATTTCCTTCCCTACAGCGAGTTAGGGATGGTGCAAAATGCCAATACACAGCTGGCACTGAAGCTGGTTCGCGAGTCTGGGCAACTGCAGCTTGGCGTATATGCCATTGCTC
>NZ_JBLVYK010000068.1:0-408 GCF_048284255.1 Enterobacter cloacae complex sp.6700776
TTGCATTTAAATTATTTATGCTTTTTTTTAGTTCATCCGAATCTGCCGTCGAACGTGCTACCCGTAAATATATGGAGAACCCTACGAGTGCTAACTATAAAATAATGGTGGCTACACGCATGAGAAATGAGAAGAAAAGAGGGTGATATATGTTTGAGTTTATTGGTTTTTTATTTTTACTTTTGGTGTGTTATGTCTTTATACAAATGGTTGCTGTCAGGGTGTTTCCTGAATATGGAGTACGGAAAGCGGAGGAACGATACCGTCGAAATCCATCAGCAGAAAATGAGGATCTGTTATGGAGAGCTAGAAGTCGTATAACTAAACGCAAGTAATGTTTCCTAAGTGTGTTGATAGGCAAACATGGTGGGAGTTACTACTCTCGGAGTTAATGATCTTCTTGTGATC
>NZ_JBLVYK010000069.1:0-407 GCF_048284255.1 Enterobacter cloacae complex sp.6700776
GTTCTATCTTTAATCATTTTACTCGCAGAGTAACACCCTATACACACTACAAACATACCGCGCGGCACCCTGTGGATATTTCGCCTTCGTGATAATAAAAACTGAATAGAAAATGAATTTAGATAGGTGATTATTTATTGATGTCACTATTACGTGTTTATTTATCGAACGAAATAGCGGAGTGAAATAAAAATAAAGCGGTATTTGCAAGAAGAGTCATATTTTATGCAAAAAAAAAAGCCCAGCGACTAAAACTGGGCATAATGCATTCTATTAAGGATCGTACTACTAATTCAAACTACACGATATAGATGCATTATTGCATTACTTCATGTAAAGAAATGAATGTTGAGGGTAAATATATGAGTGTTTACACAAGCAAACAGTGATATATATGTAATTAAGAC
>NZ_JBLVYK010000006.1:0-291386 GCF_048284255.1 Enterobacter cloacae complex sp.6700776
GTATGTTCCCCTCACCCTAACCCTCTCCCCGGAGGGGCGAGGGGATTGCTCAGTGCTCGCATTAATTTGTGGGGAACCCTCAGCCCACAGGGAGAGGGAGAATCTCATTTCGCAATTCCTGCGCTTTAACTTCTCGTTTCTTGATACTTACCCTGATAACTATTATCGTGACCGCGTGTGACGAGAGGTTTCCCCATGAGTGAAGAAGAACTGTTTAGCCGCAGGCCGATGGGCATGCGGATGGCGATGATCGTGCGCCAGTGGCGTGCCGTCATTGACGACGCCATTCTCGATACTGGGTTAACCCAGTCGAGCTGGACGGTGATGATGCAGCTGCATCAGCTCGGGGATAACGTCTCGGTGAGTGAGCTGGCGGAGGTGCAGGGCATTGAACTGCCGCCGCTAATGCGCACCCTGACACAGCTGGAAAAACAGGGTTACCTGCTGCGCACCGTCTCGCCGTATGACAAGCGCATCCGGCTTCTGACGCTGACGCCTGAGGGAAAAGCTGTACTTAACAGGCTCACCCAGGTAATTGAGACGCTTCAGACGCGCGTATCGCAAAACATCGCGCCTGAACATCTCGACATTTTCAGCGCCACCCTGAATCAAATCGCCTGCAATTTGCGGACAATCCGCGAAGAAGATAACAAGACCGAAAAATAATGACTCCTGAACAAAAGTTTGCCCGCTGGGTAAGGGTAAGTATTGCCTCTTTCCTGCTGATGTTTGTCTACTTTATCGTCGCGGATATCTGGATCCCGCTGACGCCGGATTCCACCGTGATGCGCGTGGTGACGCCGGTGTCTGCCCGTGTCTCCGGCTATGTGGCGGCGGTCCATGTCCACAACAATAGCCAGGTGAAGAAAGGCGATCTGCTGTTTGAGCTCGACGACACCCCGTTTCGCAATAAAGTGGAAGCGGCGCAGATCGCGCTTGAGCAGGCTCGCCTTTCCAACGAACAACTGGACGCGCAGATCGCCGCCGCGCAGGCCAGCCTGAAGACCGCCGTGCTGACCGCGCGTAACGACAAAGTGACTTTCGACCGCTACCAGAAACTGAGCACCCTGCAGAACGTGTCGCAGGCGGATCTGGATAAGGTCCGCACTACCTGGCAGAGCAGCGAGCAGTCCGTCAGCTCGATTCAGGCGAATATTCATAACCTGCGCATTCAGCGCGGCGAGCGGAATGAACACCGTAACGTGACGCTGCAAAAATACCGTAACGCGCTGGATGAAGCGGAGCTGAATCTTGGCTGGACGAAGGTCTACGCCGAGGCGGACGGCACGGTGAGTAATCTGCAATTAAGCCCCGGTTTTTACGCCTCGTCCGGTTCGGCAGCGCTGGCGCTGGTGAATACGCAGACGGATATTGTGGCGGATTTCCGCGAGAAGAGCCTGCGTCATACCCACCAGGGGACCGACGCCGCCGTGGTGTTTGACGCCTTTCCGGGACGGGTTTTCCGCGCCCACGTGACCAGCAGTGACGCGGGGATCCTCGCCGGTCAGGAAGCCGTTAACGGTCAACTTTCTGAACCGGAAACCTCTAACCGCTGGGTGCGCGATGCCCAGCGAATGCGCATTCACGTGGCGCTGGACGAAGCCTTACCGAAGTCGCTGCCGACCGGCGCGCGCGCCACCGTGCAGCTCTACAACAGCGAAGGGCCCTTTGCGCGCTTCTTCTCCGGGATGCAAATCCATCTGGTGAGCCTGCTTCACTATGTCTATTAGCACCCTGGCGCGGGTATTTACCCCGCACGGCAACATCGTCTACACGGCAAACGACTTCCGCCAGACCCTGCGCATTGTCTTTGCCGGGATGATTGCGCTCAGTATTTCGAGCTTCTACAACACCAGCTACGGCGTGTTTTTTGTGGTCTACCCGATCATGCTGCTGTCGCTGGTGCCGGTGTTTAACCGCCACGTGGCGAAGCAGTTTGTCTTCAGCGCATCGCTCAACTGCGTCGAAATGGTGATCATCATCGGCTTTCTGTCGCAATGGCCGGTCATTATGACGCTGGTGGTCTTTGCCCTGTACGTGATGCGCTTTCGTTTTATGAGCAAGGGGCCGCTGTTTCTGTTCGGTTCGATGGGCGTGGTGTGCCAGAGCGTAATGCTCAACTTTATGAGCTACCCCACCACCAACTGGCACACGCTTTTGTTCTCCAACATTGAAGCGAGCGTGATGGCGGTGTGTCTGAGCGCGCTGATGAATTACCTGCTGCCGGACGTGGAGCCACGTAAGCCGCCGCCGCTGATAGAGAAAGACGATGCCCGCGTGCGCCACGAGTCGCTGCTCTCCGGCACCGTGGCGACGCTGATTTTCGTGGTATTTCAGATGAGCGACTTAAGCGATTCGCTCTCGGCACTGATGGCGGGCATTCTGATCCTGTTCCCGATGCACTACCGCGGCGCGGTCATGAGCTCCATCTGGCGCGTGGTCGGCGTGGTGCTGGGCTGTCTCTATATCCTCGTCGTTCAGCTTATTCTGTACGATCACAGCAGCCATATGCTGCTGATGATGCCGCTGATCGGCCTCGGGCTGGCATTTGGCGCGCGCCTGCACGTGATGGAGAAGGTCGGGGCCGGGGTGGGATTTTCCAGCATTACCACCATCGGCATTATGTTCGGGCAAAACATGCATCCGGACAGCGATCTGGTGTTCAGCGATCTGTACCGCATCACCTCCGTTACCTTCGCGCTGGTGGTCACGCTGACGATGGTCTTTCTGGTGCACCTGATCCTGAACCGCTTCGAGGCGACGCGCTACGTTATCGCGCCGCCAAAAGCGGATTAATGCCCCAGCACGGCGGGCAACTGAGAAAGTAAAAACAGGATCAGGCCAATCGTTCCGCCTACCAGGGTACCGTTTACGCGAATGAACTGAAGATCTTTACCGATATTGAGTTCTATCTGGCGTGACATATCTTTGGCGTCCCAGCTTTTCACCGTGTCGCTGATATGACGCGTCAGGAACGCAGCAAAATCCGGCGCGACGCGGTGCGCGGCCTGCTCCAGATGCTCGTTCAACGACGCACGCAGGCTGGCATCATTCGACAGCGTCTCACCAAACCACAGCCCGGCGTTGGCGATACGTTGCTTCACGCGGGAATCGTCGCTCTGCATGTCATTTTTCAGCCACTGGCGCAGGTCAGCCCACATTTCACCCAGGTAGCGGTTAAATGCTTCATCATTCTTCAGATAGTGCTTGATATTGTCGGCTTTGGCCGTCATCTCCGGGTCGTTTTTCAGGTTGTCGATAAATTTCAGCGTGGCGCGGTCAAATGCCCGACGGATCTGGTGCGTGCGGTCGTGGCTGATATCATCCAGCAGCGTGTTCACCGCGTTCGACACCATCTCTGCGCTCTGATCGCCCAGCCACTCGGTGGGCAGCACCATCGCCTTGCGCGGATGCTCGGTCTTCAGCCAGTGGACGATCTGGTCAGAGATAAATTCCCGCGTGCTCTCGCGCTGAATCAGGGTAATCAGACGGTTGATGATGGCGTCCAGCAGCACCTGGTGACGGTTGTTTTTGGTCATGCTTTCCAGCATGACGGCGCTGGTCTCGGTTAAATCGACCTTGTCGATAGCCTTATGCACCGCGCGTTTGAGCAGGCGCTGAATGCGCCCGTCGTCAGTTAGCTCAAGAAAACCGCTCATCACCTGCATCAGATGCAGCCCGACGCGCTGGGCGTTGTCGGGCTTGCTGAACCAGGCACCAATCATCTGGGCCGGCTCGTAGCGGCGAATTAATGCGACCAGCGACTGGGTATCCAGAAACTTTTCCTGCACGAACTGGCCAAGATTGTCGCCGATGCGGTCCTTATTGCGCGGGATAATCGCCGTATGGCGCGAGATAACGGGAATTGGCACCCGGCGGAACAGCGCGACAACGGCAAACCAGTCCGCCAGCGCGCCGACCATCGCCGCCTCGGCAATAGCTTTTGCGCCGCGTACCCAGAAGGTTTGCGGCAGGAACAGGGTAGTGATAAAGGCCGCAGCGGCAATCAGCAGCAGCGACAGCGCGAGAAGCTTGGCGCGTTTGAGTTCAGCTATTTTTTCCATGGGGTAAGGATAGAGGCAAGTGAACCAAAAGTGCAAAGCTGGTGAAAGGGGGAGACGTAATCTCTGCCTGAACACACGGCTTTTATATAAAAATTATATACATCAAAATTATCTATTATTAATTTTTCTATATTTTTTGTGCTTGTTTATTTTGGACGTCATGTTTTGTGACCATCGTTGTGATTTTAACGCTCTTATTAGCCATAAGATAAAGGACTATTTATGAAAGGAGACGGTATTGATGACATGGGATTATAAAGTTTCGACGGGGGTATTGAGCCATAATGGTGAGTTTGTTGCTAACTGCTACAGCGGTGCGGGTGAATCGAAAGATAAGCCAGAGTGTGAAAGTCAACGAAACAGAGGCCCCATTCCCAGAGGTATTTATTTTATTGCCGGGTGGAATAATCATAAAAGTGCAGAGGCCATTATTCTTGAGCCTATAGCGGGGACCAATACCTTTGGTAGAGATCATTTTCAAATTCATGGTGATAAAAAAGGCCAGCCGCCAGGCTCTGCATCAGCAGGTTGCATCATTATGAACAGTCAGGACAAACGTCATATGATTTATGAATCGGGTGATACAATACTGGTGGTGCGATAATGAAGTATATTATTGCGCTATTCTTCTTGTGTTTACCGATGGGTTTATTTGCCAAAAACCACACTCCTGAACAGATCTTGCAGATGATAAACGGCAAAGGCGCCATGTCTGTTGTAGCGGAGCTGGATTCAAATGATACGGGTGAGTCGGAATGGTGGAATCATGTCATACCAGAGATAAGTAAAGGAACTCAGGCATGGTTAGCCGTGGCGAGTGCCCTTGAACCCGGAGTGGACGCCAGTACGGCTGAAGATTTAAAGGCGGCGCTTTCTGAAGCCATCCCACATAACCCTGAAGGTGTCCTGGCAATCTTAAATAACAATAAACCGTTACTCACTGTTGAACAAATTTGCGCGTTTGCGAATTTCCCCGAAACGGAGGCTGAGAGTAATAAGCTTTTTGTGGATTCAATCAGGGAGATGTTCAAAATAAAAAGCCCGCCGGGTAAAAGATGTCTCGCCGTTATGATCGCCACTGTTGAACACTCTGTTCCATTCGATAAGGATATGTAAATGGCCATTCCGGGATATATGTCATTAACTGACGATGCGGGCAATAGCATAAAAGGCAGCGTGAAAGTTAAAGGCCGTGAAAACCAGATTGAGGTTTTGGGTCTCTATCATAACGTAAGCTATAATTCTGACCTGCACAACGGCAGAGCATTGAGCAAACGCCAGCATCGTCCCTTTCTTATTGAGAAAGAAATTGATGCCTCCAGCGTTTTTCTCTATAAAGCACTCAGCACGGGCGGTACGCTCAGGAAAGCGACTATCGACCTGTACAGAATCAATGATGCCGGTCAGGAAGAAATCTATTTCACGATAACGCTGGAAGCGGTGAAGGTCGTCACGGTGTTTTCATTAATGCATGACGTGAAAGAGACTTACCATGAAAAACAGGGGCATCTTGAGCTTGTTTTGCTTCGTTATGAAAAGATTACCTGGCATTACCGTGACGGTAACGTTATTCATTCGGATGACTGGGATTATCGGTTAGGGGCTTGATTAACTGGCAACGGGAGACAAATGGTTTCCCGTTGCCAGAGTGTAATAACTTATGTATTTCAATCTGTTAACCGTGTGATTTGTTTTTTGTTAAAAATAGTAAAGTTCAAATTCTTATAGGTTTTCCCTTCACCCCAGTGGTTTGTTGTTGGGCGTACTTTACCGACAACAATAATCTCGTCTTTTGGTTCGAGGTTTTCAAAAAAGGTAGCATCGTTACAAGTTAAACCTGGCGCGAAAAACTCTTTGCTTTTATCCTCGTGCTCCAGTGTGCATACCTCTCCTTTGAGGGCGAAGAAATTATTCCTTTCATTATTAATGTGTTCTCGCGCTTTTTTAACCGTTATAAGAATTGCGACAGGATGAGCGATTTTTGCGGCCTTTTTAAAAAGAATGGGATAACGGTCTTCATCATAGAAAAAGTCATTCCAGCTAATTTTCTTGCCGTTATAATCTATCTTTACCAGGTCAGAGAGTGTTTTCTTATCGCTGCTTTCCTCTATTTTTGCTCTGATTTTGGCAATGCCTGCAGCCGTGTTAAAGTAATCAGCGAGATGCTTTTCTGTTTTCTTATATCGAATTCGCTTGCGTGCTTTCTCTTCCGGATCGGATTCTTCTTCCAATCTTAAAGTGGCTTTTCTTAGAGCGGCACTGGCTTCAATAAGGACATTCATTCGGAAGATAAAACCTGAATCTTGCGCTTCGAGGAGAAGTTTTCCGTCTTCAATATTTTGTGAATGGGCTACAAGCGAAGTAATCGCTGATTTGACGCTGTTTTTGCAATTGAATGCATGTTCCTCATTTTTCTGTAAACGTAAAAACGCTGAAATGTTCTTGCCGTTACGTTTGTGCGCCTTGACCCAGCTGATTTTAGCGGGGCAGAACTCACATATCAGCCCCTCTCTATTACTCTCTTTAATATCTTCTACAGGAATGCGGGAGTGTACATTGCGCTCATCACGCGCGTAAAACATTTTTAATCCTTCGGCCATAATATGCTCCTTATAATTCTTTTTGCACTGGAAGAACAGACTTTGCCAAAATCATTTGACATATTACATTTTTATCGATCCCATATTTTCTTTAAAATTCTCTGCCTGCATCAGTACGCCCAGATAGACCTCGTCGTTTGCTACAGGAGGGAACTTATGTTTATGCAGTAAAAGAATCAACTCAACTTTTAGTTTGGCTTTGATATCATCACGTTTGCTCCAGTCTGGATACTTCGACGTGTTATCAACGACTGCTTTCATCTCTTTTGCCAGCGCCAGCATCCTGTCGTCTTCGTAAGTAAACTGATACTTGTCACGCATGTGTGCCAGGATGTCATAAAACGCTTTCTCTTCGATATCAATCCCCAAATCTGCATAAGTGCCCATTTCGGTTTTAATATCATAGATAATGTCAGTCATTTCCTGACTGAAGTGATCAAACTCTTCACCATTCAGCACGTCGTCTTCCCGGCGCTCGTTATATTTATCCATGATGGACTGGAAGCGACGGGTGAAGTTGATCCCCTGAAGCTGGTTAATTTTTTTAAAGTCGCTGATGGCTTTCTCAAGCAGTTTCTGCAGGAGCTGGATCTTTGTTGCGGGCAGCTTGATCTTATTAATACGCGCCAGATAATCCTCGTCGAAAATATCGATCGATTCCGCTTTCTTATCGCCCAGGAAAAATAGCTCTTCCACGCCATCTGCCTTTAATGCGTCAGAAATCATCTCTCGCACACGGGCGTTCATCTGGGTAACGTCAGGAGCATCACCCTTGGTCAGCTTAAAGACGATGGAACGCACGGCAAGATAGAAATGGATACGATCTCGCTCTGGCTGCGATAGCGCCTCGCTGCCGCAGCAGACATCGTAGGCTGCCTTCAGGCGCTTCACTAGCCCCATAAATCGACGTTCAATTTTCTGGGTACGCAAGACAAATTCTGCCGCCAGATTCAAACATGCCAGCTGAGCCTGAGGCTCTCCTGTGAAGTAAGCGCGGCTGTCGAAATCGTGGAAAACTTGCGACAGAAGGTCGAGATGATTCTTTACCTCAATGACCGACTGCTGAATGTCCTCAAAGTTGGTGGCATCAATGCGGGAATACATCGCCAGTGCCTGGTTCATCTGGCGCTTGATGCCGATATAGTCCACCACCAGGCCTTTGCTTTTTCCTTCCAGCTTGCGGTTAACACGGGATATGGTCTGGATAAGGTTATGTTTTTGCAGCGGCTTATCGATATAGATAGTGTCCAGTTCCGGGACGTCGAAACCGGTGAGCCACATATCGACCACAATAGCGATTTTGAAATTCGACTTTGCATTTTTGAACTGTTTATCCAGTTCTTTACGATACTCTTTGCTGCCCAGCAGGTCGTACAGTTTGGCGTCATCGTCTTTACCTCGCGTCATCACCATCTTGACCATTTCGGACGGTGGCAGCTCTTTCTGCTCCTGCTCGGTAAGCACAACCCCTTCAGGGGCCTGTTTGACCTCAAACCACGCCGGACGACAGTCTTTTAACTGACGATACAAATCCCAGGCAATTTCCCGGCTGGCGCAGACAAACATTGCCTTACCTTTCACCGTTGAGCCTTCAGCGACGCGTTTTTCATAGTGTTTGGCAAAATCTTCCGCCAGCGCCTTCAGGCGATCCTCATCACCGAGGATCGCGTTCATGGTAGCGCTGGCTTTTTTACTTTCATCGATTTGCCACTCATTGGTGCCCGCGTTAGCGCACTCTTCGTAATATTTCTCTACCTCTTCCAGCTTGCTGGCATCCAGGATCACTTTTGCAGCACGGCCTTCATAGACGATGCGTACCGTGATCTCATCCTGAACGGATTCGGTCATGGTGTAGCTGTCCACTACCGCGCCGAAGACATCCAGCGTAGCGTCTACAGGCGTCCCGGTGAAACCGACATAGGTGGCCGCTGGCAGCGAGTCGTGCAGATATTTGGCGAACCCCCAGGTCTTGCGTACCTTGCCGCTCTCTTTATCGACGATCACTTTCTGATCCAGATTGACCTGGCTGCGGTGCGCTTCGTCAGAGATACAAATGACGTTGTTTCGCTCGGAGAGCAATTCGGTGTCTTCAGTAAATTTATGGATGGTGGTCAGGAAGACGCCGCCGCTATTACGACCGGCAAGCTTTTCTCGCAGATCGTCGCGGCTGGTGACTGGCTCCACGGTATCGTCACCGATATAATTTTTGGCATTACACATCTGCGTGGAGAGCTGATCGTCCAAATCGGTACGGTCAGTGATCAGCACGATGGTCGGGCTGGCAAACTCGACGCTTTTCATCAGGAGACGTGTTAAGAACTGCATGGTGTAGCTCTTACCGCAGCCCGTGGCGCCAAAGTAGGTGCCGCCTTTACCGTTACCGTAAGGTTTACGCGCTCGCTCAATGCTGTAGTAGAGCTTGCGCGCGGCATAGTACTGCGGATAGCGGCAGCAGATTTTCACTTCGTGTTTGGCTTTATCCGGGAAGCAGATAAAGTTTTTAATCACATCCAGCAGGCGTACCGGGTGAAATAGTCCCTGAATCATTGAGTGTAGGGAAGGAATGCCATCCTGCTCTCGGTTTTCATTACCAGTGACTTTGCGCCAGGAGTAGAAATACTCATACGGCGCGAACAGGTTGCCCATGCGGTTATTCACGCCATCGCTGATGATGCACAGCGCGTTATAGATAAACAGCTGCGGAATATCGCGACGATAGCGGGTGCATAGCTGCTTATACGCATCACCAATATTGACTTCCTGCTCTCGCACCGCGCTTTTAAATTCAAACACCACTAACGGTAGGCCGTTGATATACAGGATGGCATCCGGAATGCGCGGCTGGTTTTCTTTGCCGGTGATGGTCAGCTGATTAACGATCTTAATGCGGTTCAACGGCTGGATAAGATAGCTTGCAGGCGTTTCAGCCGCCTGTTGCAGTGGTACCTCTTCGCTATCGAATAGCTTACGCAGCGCGGCGGGCAGGTGCCGGGTATCGAGCAGTTCGATATAGAGATCTTTCTGCTGACGATCGTCGCGTTTAAACAGGAAGCCATTAGCCAGCCAGGTGCAAAAGATCTTATTGCTTTCGTAGAGATCGGAAGCGGGCAGGGTGGTCAACTGTTTAATCAGCCGCTGGATTTCGTCTTCCGTAATACCGTCAGCCTGATAGCGGGATGCGAGATAGTGGTGAAGATCGTCTTCAATTATCACCTGATCGAGGCTGGAACGCGGCACATTGTCGCCTGTCAGGTGCTGGTAACCCTGCTCCTGTAGCAGTTCAATTATTGCTTGTTCTAACTTCGTTTCACTGAATGAGAGATGCATATCCCGCTCCGGCCCTGGCTGGTTTTCTGGTAAGGATTCCTGTAATAAGAGAAAACCTTACCAGAAAGCCCCTGATTTTACAGGGGCAAAAATGCGTTATGCGGCTTCTGTTTGTTTGATGAGGTCGGGGAGATCCTCCAGGGGCAGCTCGCCGGAGATGAGTTTGGGGAGCAGAGTGTCGCGGAGGGCGGTTAGAAAGTCGTTTTGAACTAATGAATTATTCATCAGGTATCTAAAATTGCTTGTTAACTCATCAAACCTCTGAACGATCTCCTCTGATGGGATTATTAAAGGTAAAGAGCATATATCATCAGGCTTAATTGCCGGATATGCGCCGCCATCTGCAATTCTTGCCAGTTCTTCAACGTTTTTGTCGTAGGTAACAAAATAATAAATGAAATTTTTATAAATTGTATTTTTCGCTCTGATCACAGCGAAACCAGTACTACCAGTTAAACCATCAATATGTACATATGCAAACGATCTATTTGCAGGTCTAACAAGACCAAAGATTAGATCGTCTTTTTTTAATATTCTTCTTGCTCGGCTTGGCGCTTCTTTAAATGATATTTTATCAATGGAGCTGATTATTCCATCTTTTGCATTAGAAAGATCTACATAATTAACATAATTAGGCTGATTCTTGGTTCCCCATGACGTGGGATTTATAAAAGCTATATCAGGAAGTGATCCATCTTTCCACCCCATAGGAACCCAGCCCGACTCTGCTTCTTCAAATTCAGCCGGGAATAGTGCACGAATATCCGCCGGAAGTGGTTTGAAATCTGCACTTTTGCGTACTTTTTGACGCATTTCGGCGCGAGATTGCAGCGCTTCCGGGATTGGGTTTCCCGCATCCAGCGCGTTATCAATCACCGGGTCGAAATCCACAAACCAAGATTTAAACACGGTTTGGGACATTTGTTCCAGGGTTTGGTTGATTTGCTTGCCAAGCGTGACTCTTTTCTCTAATTGATATAGCTGGGCAGCCACTTTTTGTTGTATCTCCAGAGAAATAGGTACTTTAACTTTGGCTTTATGCAGATGATTCCTGTTTATCCCTGGTACTGCGGCTTTATCTGTATAGTCTGCATATGATATTGTTTGAAGAAGATAGTACACAAATAACGGATCGTTCCCCTTAAAATCAACAACATAAAGTGTTGTATTTAAAGGCCAAAAGTCTTCTTCAGAATAGAAAACCTCACCGATTGTTCCGTATCGACCTGTTACTACCCCTGGCCCCTTAACCATTGGTTTGTCATTGTAATCAGTAAAACCCGATGAGGAAATTATTGGGATGCTGCCTTCGTTTCGAGCGCTTTTAGGAAGATCGTAACCACGTTTAAGCTCAATAAAAACGCCTAATTCACATTCTGTCCACTTATTCCCCATAACCCAACACCTCCAGGTTCTGACGAATCGCTCTATCCAGCTCTTCCGCCTGCTTCATCTGCTCAAACAACGTCTGCGACAACTCGCGCATTTTGGTTTCAAACGCCACGCCGTCATCTTTCTGCTCGGCGGCACCGACGTAGCGGCCCGGTGTCAGCACATAGTCATTAGCCTTGATCTCTTCAATGTTGGCAACCTTGCAGAACCCGGCCTGGTCTTCGTACTGCTCCAGCTTGCTGTCACCACGCTTAACACGCTCGGCCAGCTCTTCCGGCGTGCTGCGCCACGCATGGTAAGTATCTGCGATGGTGGCGATATCATCCGCCGTGAGTTCTTTGGTGGTGCGGTTCATCATGGTGCCGAGATTACGCGCATCAATAAACAGCGTTTCACCCTGACGGTTGCGGTAGCCTTTGGCGGGGTCGTCCGCCTTCGATTTGGTCATAAACCACAGGCAGACCGGGATCTGGGTGGTGTAGAACAGCTGGCCGGGCAGGGCGATCATGCAGTCGATCAGATCGTTTTCGATCATCTGCGCGCGGATCTCGCCTTCGCCGCTGGTGTTGGAGCTCATCGAACCGTTCGCCAGCACAAAACCGGCGGTGCCGTTGGCCGACAGCTTGGAGAGCATATGCAAAATCCAGCCGTAGTTGGCGTTACCGGTTGGTGGCGTGCGGTAGCCTGCAAAGCGCGGATCGTTGGTCAGCTCGGCGTCGTTACGCCAGTCTTTCAGGTTAAACGGCGGGTTTGCCAGAATGTAGTCGGCTTTTAAATCCGGGTGCTGATCGCTGAAGAAGGTATCCGCAGGACGTTCGCCAAGGTTGGCGGACAGGCCGCGAATCGCGAGGTTCATCTTCGCCAGCTTAAAGGTAGTGGCTGTCAGTTCCTGACCGTACAGGGCGATATCGCGGCTTTTCCCCTGGTGGCTTTCAACGAACTTCACCGACTGGACAAACATCCCCGCCGAGCCGCAGCACGGGTCATAGATTTTGCCCTGGAACGGTTCGAGCATTTCGGTCAGCAGCGTCACCACGCATTTTGGCGTATAGAACTCACCGCCGCCTTTGCCTTCGGTGGCGGCAAACTTGCCAAGGAAGTATTCGTACACGCGGCCGACCAGGTCTTCTTTCGACAGCGCTTCAACGTCGGTTTCGTGCGCCAGCGTTTCGATGTTGTCGATGGTGTCGATCAGCGATGCCAGCTTCTTGGTCTCCAGATCCTGACGGCTGAAGTAGTTATCTGGCAGCGCGCCTTTCAGCGTCGGGTTGTTCTTCTCAATGGTGGAGAGGGCGGTATCAATCAGAACGGCGATGTTGCCTTGCTTGGCATTATTTTTGATAAATGACCAGCGGGCCTCTTCCGGCAAATAAAAGATGTTGTCCTGCTGATAGAACACTTCCATATCAACAAACATTTTTTGCTCTTCATCGGCGAGCATTTTCTTACGATGAGACTCAAATTTATCGCTAATAAATTTCAGGAACACGAGGCTCAGTACCACGTGCTTGTACTCGGAGGATTCAACGCTACCGCGAAGCTGGTTCGCGGTATCCCATAATGTGTCTTCAAAGCCTTTCTTTGCTTTGGCTTTTTTTGTTGGTGCTTTGGCCATGATGAACTCATTCAGGAAAAATTTGGCGTCTATTGTAGCGATTAAGACGTTAAATTTCGCCTTTTAATCCCTCTTCCAGCTCATCAAAAAGCTGTAAATCCACATCCAGCAGCTCGACCGCGTTGCTACGTCGGATGCCGACATTATTCTCAATCAGCAGTTCTAGCAGTCGGTCACCATCTATCAGGGTAATAGGAGCCGCACCGGGATGCAGAGCCGCTTTTTCACAGTTCCCGGCAAAACGACCCGTGGTGATGAGCGTGCCCCGAATCGCGCTGTGATAAGGCAACGCCCCACGTAACTGATCGATAACAGGGCGGGTAATATTGCTCTGCATACGCTTAACCTGCACCACTTCCGTGATGGTGGTAATGCCCACCTGTACTCTGCCGACAACGTCGACGCCCTTATCGCCCGACGCTTTGGTCACTTCCACCTGTTCATAACCCATTGCCTCCAGAAGTTGACCAATCAAATGCTCAAACTTATAGGGATTCATGGTGCTGATTTGTTCGCGAAGCTGCTCTTTTTGCTGCTGGTTATAGCGCTTAACCGCGTCCAGAAGTTCTTTTCGTGGGTCGGCTTTTCGGGCCGGTAACGCATTCGCTAGCCATGCCCGGCCTTTATCGGTGATGTAGTAACTCATCCCTTCACGGGCGACCATATCGCGATCGATCAGGTTGTAGAGGCGCGAGTAGAGCGTGCTTTTGATAGAACTGGTAGAAGCGAATTTTGAATGCTGGTGTAAAAAAGCCTGCCATTCCGGGAGTAAGTCAGCACGACGGGACATTTCACGTCCTGCAAGCAGTTCAAGGAGTTGCAGTAACCCTTCTTTATCGTCGAGCGCGCGTAACGTGGCATCGTCATTATTCAGGAATTGCTGCCCGCGCTGGGTAGGGACCCAGGTATCTTTCGGCGTCGTTTCCATCAGCTCGAAGACAGAAGAGTTAAGAAACAAATAGCTACCGTAGCTATGGCGCGGATTGAGGATGTGGCTATCCTGATTCCATATTCGCAGCGCGATCTCAGCGTCTTCGCCTTTCAGGCGTTCGTTGATCCACATATCTGGTTCGGACCAGTCGACCGGGTTTTGCGGCGTGCCGGTTTGTTCCTGAATCGCACTGATCATGTTACGTACCGAATTCACTGAATAGCCGGAGACGGCTTTCATCATTGCCTGAACCTGCGCATAGGTTGGAAAAAGTGGCGTAATGACTTTGTAATTTTTCACGTTGTTCCCTTAACGATTGCTGTGGCGTTAGCTTGCCACGTCAGGGAAGAAATACTAATAGCTAAGTCACTTATTTTGTAAGGTAATAAAGGCGTTGCTTTCTATAGGGGCAACACACTATTTACCAGCAGCCGCCACAGCACCCACCCACCAAACCCCATCAGCACCACGCCCGCCGTGCGCTCAATCCACCACAGCGAACGGCTAAGCTTCTGTTGCGCCGCCGATAGCCCCATCATCGACACCAGTGCCAGATCCCACACCAGCACCACCGTCACCATCCAGACGCCGCACGTTGTTTGCTGGAGCAGCGTGACGTCCGGCCCGAGTAACGCCGTCATCAGCGCCAGGTAGAACAGCGCATTTTTCGGATTTAACAGCGCCGACCCCAGCCCCAGCAGGATCTGCTTCATCAGAGAAGGACACCGCTGTCGGGTTTCAGCAAGCGCCAGCGCCTGCGGTTGGCTGCGCACCAGATGCGAGCCGATCCACAGCAGATACAGTGCCCCGCAAAGCTCTATCAGCGTAAACAGCCAGGCAAACTGGCGCAGTGCGCTCCAGCCGATAATCACCAGTAAGATATACAGCCCGTTACCCGCGGCGATACCGAAGCACAACCCGGCGCTGCCGCGCAGTCGGTAGCGGGCGGCGTAGCCCATCAGCAGGAAAAAATCCGGGCCCGGGCTTAACAGGGCAACAAAATGCGCCAGCGCCAGGGCGAGAAAAGCGGAAGGGAAGAACAGTTCCATAGCGACCTCAGAATGCAAAACTGGGGCCAGATTACGGAAACACAGAACTTATTTATTGTCTGATATTGATCGGCCCGTAGCGTACTGGCGCGGTGTGGCGGCGGTGTAGCGCACAAAGGTCTTATGAAAATGGCTCTGGTCGGCAAACCCGCTCTGGTAGCCGACATCGGCGATATCATCCCCGGCACGCAGCCGCGCTTTGGCGTACTCTACGCGGAAGATATTGAGGAAGCTGCCAGGCGTCAGGCCCGTGTCCTTCTTGAAGGTACGGATCAGCGTCTCCTTTCGCAGCGAGAATCGTTGCGCAAGTGCGTCGAGGGAAGGCGGGCTGGAAAGACTGGAAAGAAATGCCTGCTGAACCTGCTGGCTGGTTGATCCAGGTTTTTCTGCCTCATCCATGCAATGGGGAAGGGCAGTAAGCAGCCTGTCCACGGACGCAGGGGACATCATCTCAACAACTTCCCGGTAATACATAAACAGCGTAGCGTTGCGAATCACCTGAACCGCAAGGGGAAGGTCCGTATCGATATAAAGCATATGATAACTGCGCGGCTGCCCGGCAACAGGGTTGCAGCTGTGTGGGACATAAGCCGGGATCACAATCAGGTCCCCGGGCTGGAGGATGTATTCTCTGCCATTACACACGCAGCATGTCTGGCCTTCCATAATTGCGCCGATGGAGAGCTGAGGGTGGCAATGGCGTTTGTACGCCTGCATGCTCTGCCACGTGCTGCGTAGTTCAAGGCCCGAGGCGCGGTGAAAGGTCTGACGGATGTGGCGGGTATCGGTCATAGCAACTCCTTCTGAAAGTTTTTTATACCACGCCAGCCACGGTATGGCATCGCTTTACTCAGAACCTTCCGGATATACCCAACTTTACGTCCATAGCCAGTCATGTTGACTACCCTTAATACCCTAAGCGGTAAAACATGGAGATTCGATATGGCTTATCAGACAGTAAATCCTGCCACTAACCAGCTCATCAAAGAATATCCCTCCCACACTGACGCAGATGTTGAAGCGGCGCTGAAGGCAGCCGATGCGCTCTATCACTCCGACTGGGCGAAAGGCGACATAAGCCAGCGCCTGCCGGTACTGCATAAGCTGGCGGACCTGATCGACGAACGCGTGGAGGAGCTGGCGAAAATCGCCAGCCAGGAGATGGGTAAGCTCATCGAACAGAGCCGCGGCGAGGTGAAGCTGTGCGCGCAAATCGCCCGCTACTATGCGGACAACGCGAAGCAGTTCCTGGCCCCGGTGAAGTATGACTCTGAACTCGGGGAAGCATGGGTTGAACATCACCCCATCGGCGTGCTGATGGCCGTCGAACCATGGAACTTCCCGTACTATCAGCTGATGCGCGTTCTGGCGCCAAACCTGGCGGCGGGTAACCCTGTCATCGCTAAACACGCCAGCATTGTGCCGCACTGTGCGGAAACCTTCGCCCATCTGGTGCGTGAGGCGGGCGCGCCGGAAGGGGCGTGGACCAACCTGTTTATCTCGTCCGATCAGGTGGCGAACATAATCGCTGACGATCGCGTACAGGGCGCGGCGCTAACCGGTTCAGAAAAAGCGGGCAGCGTGGTAGCGGCCCAGGCGGCGAAGCACATTAAGAAATCCACGCTGGAACTTGGCGGTAACGACGTATTCGTGGTGCTCGACGATGCGGACCTGGATAAAACGGTGAAGATCGGCGTTAACGCGCGGCTCAACAACGCCGGGCAGGTCTGTACCGCGGCGAAGCGCTTTATCCTGCATGAAAAGATTGCCGATGCCTTCCTGAGCAAATTCACCGAGGCATTTAAGCAGGTGAAGATTGGCGATCCGCTGGACGAAAGCACCACGCTGGGGCCGCTGTCCTCTAAAGACGCGCTCGACACGTTGACCAAACAGGTTAACGAGGCGGTGAAAAACGGCGCTACGCTGCACTATGGCGGCAAACCTGTGCAGCGAGACGGGAGCTTCTTTGAGCCGACCATCCTGACCAACATCTCACGCGACAACCCGGCGTACTTCGAAGAGTTCTTTGGCCCGGTAGCGCAGATTTACGTGGTGAAAAACGACGACGAGGCGGTCGCGCTGGCGAACGACTCCCACTACGGCCTGGGCGGAGCGGTGTTCAGCCAGGATATTGAGCGCGCGAAGAAGATGGCATCGCGTATTGAGACCGGGATGGTGTACATCAACTGGCTCACCGATACGGCGGCAGAACTGCCGTTCGGCGGCGTAAAACGTTCGGGTTACGGACGCGAGCTGTCGGACCTGGGGATCAAAGAGTTTGTGAACCAGAAGCTGGTGGTCGTTCGCAAGTAATGTCGGACATAAAAAAACCTGCCATCCGGCAGGTTTTTTTATTAACAGTCTCATCGCCTTTTTTGCCGGGTGGCGCTGCGCTTACCCGGCCTACAAGGTGCAATAATATTCATAAATTGCACCCTTCATTGTAGGCCCGTGCAAGCGTAGCGCCGCCGGGCGAAACGGGCAAACAGGCTTAGAAGGACACGCCACCGCCAACATATGCGCCGTCAATCAGCGTGTGGTTAGGACGACCGTCTTTACCATCAACGCTCACGTGACGATAACCCACCTTCAGCGTCACCGGCTTCACTGGCGTCCAGCTTACGCCACCGTTCGCTTCAACGTAGTTTTTCACGCTGTTGTTCAGGCCGTCTGGCGCAACGTAGCCTTCACCGAATACCCTGATGCTGTCGGTCAGGGCAACGTTCACACCGCCGCCGACCGGGAACGCCACGCCGTTATCGCCTTTTTTCGGGCCAACGTAGAGGGCCTTAGCGCCTGCGTTCAGCATCACCGGGCCGACTTCAAAGTTGTAGCCTGCACCTACGCCACCGGTTGTGGTGCCGTCATCGGTGTTTTTCAGCCAGCTACCTTCGGTGTACAGACCGGAGGTTGATTTCCCCATTTCCACATTCAGGTTGGTAAAGTTTTTACCCTGCTCAATGCTGCCGCCCATGGCCAGTGCGGAGCCCGATACGGCAGTCAGAGCGGAAAGAAGGAGAACGTTGAGCTTTTTCATGAGTTTTTCCTCGTCATCAAATTAATCTGAGGGCACCTTAACAAGAGCTGTTTATCTCTGCAAATGCGATGTTTGTCACGTTTTTATGCTGATTTTGTTTGGTTTTTGAATTTTAAATGTTGTTCGAATGTTGACCCGGCAAGGAGTCAATACGTAATGCATTCGCGTTTAGGAAGGGTTCAGGATTCTCATTAAACGTACGCTGAACGGGTCGGAAAAATTAGTTCAGGATGAATTAATTGAGTTTCTAATAATTTCCAAAAGTGTTTCAGTTGTCACAGATAAAGACACAGGTTTACATTTCTGGAGGTGGCTATACGCCCCGTCGTGCCGAACCGCTTTCACCATGTCATTTTTCTGACACGTTTCTTCATTACGTTGTTGGCTTCACTTACTGGGTGCTAA
Organism: Enterobacter cloacae complex sp.6700776; assembly: GCF_048284255.1. Classification (NCBI taxonomy): domain Bacteria; kingdom Pseudomonadati; phylum Pseudomonadota; class Gammaproteobacteria; order Enterobacterales; family Enterobacteriaceae; genus Enterobacter; species Enterobacter cloacae complex sp.6700776. The sequence goes on from NZ_JBLVYK010000006.1 coordinate 18,421, forward strand.
CACTATGAAAAGAAAAATCATTCCTGTGCTAATTGGTTGTGCGCTCTCTTTCTCTGGCCTGGCGGCACAGCCAACCGCGGAGCGTTACGTCGTCAGTTTTCCCGAAGGCGCGCATGTCAAATACAGCGGTGCGTTTGCCAGCGCGTTTCCGAACGGGCTGCCTGTGGGGATTGGCTCTGGCCTGCTGTTTATGGGCAAGCAGGGCGACGCCTTGACGTTTATGACCGTGACCGATCGCGGTCCTAACGCGGATTCGCCAAAAATGGGGAAAAATGACGCTAAAATCTTTGTTACCCCGGATTTCGCCCCGCAGCTAATGACGATCCGCGTGCAAAACGGTAAAGCGGAGGCCGTGGACGCGCGTCCTTTGCATGACGATAAAGGCGAAATCAACGGTCTGCCGCTGCAAAGTGGCGTGATTGGTTCCACCAATGAAATCGCGCTAAGCGACACCTTAAAAGTGCTGAAAGGCGATAACCGCGGGCTGGATACGGAAGGCATCACGCCGGACGGGAAGGGCGGCTACTGGCTGTGCGATGAGTATGGCCCGTTCCTGATTAATATTGACAGTAAAGGGAAAATCCTCGCGATCCACGGCCCACAGGCGGCGGAAGGGGAGAAATCCATCGCCGGCGGTCTGCCAAATGTTATCAAATGGCGCCAGGCAAACCGGGGATTTGAAGGCCTGACCCGCATGCCGGACGGACGTATTATCGCCGCTGTCCAGAGTACGTTGGATATCGACGGGAAAAGCAAAAAGCAGGCGCTGTTTACGCGACTGGTCAGCTTCGATCCGGCGACCGGAAAAACCGCGATGTACGGCTACCCTGTCGACAGCGCGGCCTACAGCAAAAACAGCGACGCCAAAATCGGCGATATCGTGGCGCTGGATAACTACACTATCCTGCTGATTGAACAGGGCGAAGATAAAAACGACGCAATGCGTAACCTCATCTACAGGGTGGATCTGAGCAAGGCGAGCGATCTGGCCGCCTTCGACAAGCCGGGCGAATACCCGGAGTTTGACGATGAGAAAACGCTGGCGCAGCGCGGCATTACACTTGCGGAAAAAACGCAGGTGGTCGATCTGCGTGCGCTGGGCTGGCAGCAGGAAAAGGCCGAAGGGCTGGCGCTGATTGACGACAAAACGCTGGCGGTGGCGAACGATAACGACTTTGGCGTGAAGGTGGCGATGCACAACCCGGCCGAGGGCAAGAAGCTCAAGGATTATCGGGTGAACGCGGAAGGCAAGCTGACGCTGGATGACAAAGCGGTTGAAACTACCCTCAGCGTCAAGCCGCTGAAGAAGCCGGATTCCGACAGCGAGCTGTGGATTGTGACGCTGCCGGAGGCGTTGAAATAATATTGGACTTTACCCCTCACCCTGGCCCTCTCCCCACAGGGGAGAGGGGAAGCAAGGCGGTTATTTCGGTAGTCCCGCAAACGCTGCCCGAATTTCCTCTTCCGGCAGCTGTATTCCAATAAACACCATCACGCTGTGCGGCGGTTCATCGCCCCACGGACGATCCCAGTCGGCGCTGTACAGGCGCTGCACGCCCTGGAACAGCAGGCGGTTCGGCTCGCCGTCGATCCACAGCATTCCTTTATAGCGCAGCAGCTTGTCGGCAAACGACAGCAGCAGGTTCTCCATCACGCGCGAGACCTCGCTGATGTCCACCGGGTAGTCCAGCTCCACCACAATCGACGCTACGTCGTTTTGCTTGTCTGCCATAAAGTGGAAGCGCGGTTTCGCGGTGACGTTCTCCTCCAGCATAAAGCCGTTGGTGTTGAACAGCTGAGACAGGTCGATATCGCCGTGCGTCACGGTATAAATGGGTGCGCGCGAGTTGATGCGCGTCAGGCGCTCACGCAGTTTTTCGCTTTCACCCGCCACGTCGGTTTTGGTCAGCAGAATGCGGTCGGCGTAGCCAATCTGAGACTGGGCGATGGTGAACTGGTTCATCTGCTCGTCGGCATGGACCGCGTCGACCAGGGCGATGACGCCGTCCAGCAGGTAGCGCTGGCACAGAATATCGTGGGAGAAAAAGGTCTGAATAATCGGGCCGGGGTCGGCCATGCCGGTGCACTCGATCACCAGACGGTCGAAGTGGATGTCACCGCGATCGCGGCTGTCGAGCAGGTCCAGCAGGGCGTCTTCTAATTCACTGGAGCGGGTGCAGCAGATGCAGCCGTTGGTCAGGGTTTTGATCTGCGTGGCGCGGTCGCCAATCAGCTGATCGTCAACGGAGACTTCGCCAAATTCGTTTTCAATGACGGCGATTTTGAAGCCGTGCTGTTCATTCAGGATGTGGCGCAGCAGGGTGGTTTTACCGGCGCCGAGAAAACCGGTCAGCAGGGTAACGGCAATCGGGGTCATGGTTTCTCCTTTAGCAGCAGCGGACGCCGCCTTCTCCACTTCCGCCGTAGCGCGCTTCCTGACGCTCGCGGAAGAATTCAGTGTAGGTCATGTACGGCTTATCCGGATGGTTGGTCTTCATATGCTCAACGTAGTTGTCATAGTCCGGAATGCCAATCAGCATTTTCGCCGCCTGACCGAGGTATTTTTTTGCTTCGCCTAAGTTACCAAACATAACGTGTCCTGATAAGAAAAAGCCCGGTGGCGCTACGCTTACCGGGCCTACAGTAACGTTGTAGGGCGGGTCAGCGCAGCGCCACCCGCCATTTTATTAATGGTGTGAAGACGTCTTCACGCCGCCTTCCGGCACCGGCACGTACGGGGTCTCTTTGTCCGTACGGCCATCGGCATTACGCACTTTCATCCAGGTTTTAATGCCGTAGAAGATAATGCTGTACACCACCACCAGGAACAGAATGCTCAGACCCGCGTTGGTGTAGTTGTTCACCACGATATGGTTCATGTTGGCAATCTGCTGCGCGGTCAGATCCGCGCCGCCTGCGGCAATCTTCTCTTTGTACTGGTTAGCCATGAAGAAGAAGCCTTCCAGCTGCGGGTTGGTGCTGAACAGTTTCAGACCCAGCGCCCAGGTAGTGCAGAGCAGCAGCCACAGCGCAGGCACCACGGTTACCCAGATGTATTTGGTGCGTTTCATCTTCACCAGGACAACGGTGCCCAGCACCAGGGCCACAGCCGCCAGCATCTGGTTAGAGATGCCGAACAGCGGCCACAGGCTCTTCACGCCGCCCAGCGGGTCTACAACGCCCTGATACAGCAGGTAACCCCACAGGCCTACGCAGCCCGCAGTACCCAGAACACCTGCTACCAGAGAGTCGGTTTTCTTCAGGAACGGCACAAAGTTACCCAGTAGATCCTGCAACATGAAGCGGCCTGCACGCGTACCGGCATCCAGCGCGGTGAGGATGAACAGCGCTTCAAACAGAATACCGAAGTGGTACCAGAAGCCCATGTCCGCCCACGGCAGCACTTTGTGGAACACGTGTGCGATACCCACCGCCAGCGTCGGTGCGCCACCTGCGCGGTTCAGCACGGATGGTTCGCCGATGTCTTTCGCGGTCTGCATAATCTGCTCAGGCGAAATCACGAAGCCCCAGGAGCTGACGGTCGCCGCCGCGTGTGCGCTGGCGTCTTTCAGCTGCGCCATGATCAGCGCGGTATTTTCGCCGCCCATCTCATGCAGGTTTGGCATGGTGATGCCGAGACCCGCTGGTGGGGTGTTCATCGCGAAGTACAGGCCAGGCTCGATAATCGACGCCGCTACCAGCGCCATGATCGCCACGAAGGATTCCATCAGCATCGCGCCGTAACCGATGAAGCGCGCGTCGGTTTCGTTGGCCATCAGCTTCGGCGTGGTGCCGGAGGCGATCAGCGCGTGGAAGCCAGACACGGCACCGCAGGCAATGGTGATAAACAGGAACGGGAACAGGGCGCCTTTCCACAGCGGACCGGTACCGTCAATGTACTGCGTCACCGCCGGCATTTTCAGCTCCGGGTTGATGATCACAATCCCGATTGCCAGCCCGACGATCACGCCGATTTTCAGGAAGGTCGCCAGGTAGTCACGCGGAGCCAGAATCAGCCACACCGGCAGCAGCGCTGAGATGAACGCGTAACCGATCAGCGCGAAGGTGATGGTGGTGTCTTTAAAGGTCAGCGCCGGGCCCCAGTACGGGTCGTGGGCAATCACGCCGCCGAAGTAGATGGAGGCGACTAGCAGCACGATACCGATGACCGACACCTCGCCAACGCGGCCAGGGCGCAGGAAGCGCATGTAGATGCCCATGAACAGCGCAATCGGCACGGTAGAGCAGACGGTGAAGACGCCCCACGGACTTTCGGCCAGCGCTTTCACCACGATCAGGGCCAGCACAGCCAGGATGATGATCATGATCAGGAAGCAGCCGAAGAGGGCGATCGTGCCCGGCACGCGGCCCATCTCCTCTTTGATCATCTCGCCCAGCGACGAACCATTACGGCGCGAGGAGATAAACAGCACCATAAAGTCCTGCACCGCTCCCGCCAGCACCACGCCCGCGAGCAGCCAGAGCGTACCCGGCAGGTAGCCCATCTGCGCAGCCAGCACCGGACCGACCAGCGGACCCGCGCCTGCAATGGCGGCGAAGTGGTGACCAAACAGCACGTAACGGTTGGTTGGCACATAGTTCAGGCCGTCATTGTTAATGACCGCCGGGGTGGCGCGCGTCGGGTCGAGCTTCATGACCTTCTGCGCGATGTACAAGCTGTAGTAGCGATAAGCCACAAGATAGACGGAAACCGACGCGACCACGATCCACAGGGCGCTGACGTGCTCGCCCCGGCGTAATGCGACAACCGCCAGACAGAAAGCGCCGATGATCCCGAGGATGGCCCAGGGCACGTGCTTAAGTAGTTTTTTAGTATCCATAGTAAGACCTGGTTTTTTATGTAAAGAAAAAAGGGTCAGGGTTCGTTGTGAGGAGGTATTGATTAATGCTGGAGCGATCGTGCCAGATCCTCGCGCGTGTAAAGCACGGTAAATGGGTGAGTGGTTGAAAGCGATGCGTGAGCGGTCAAAAGCGAGGGTGAGTGGTTAATGCTCACCCCCGGCGGGAGAAAATATGTGATTGAGATCACTGAGAATAATCTAGCCCTGCGGGGTTTCGTCGTTCGCATCAGGGCATTGCGTGCAGCGGCAGGGCTGATATGCGGGCAGCAGCTGATAGCGTCCTTTGCCGTCGTGTTCGATAATCGGGGAAAGGGCCTGTAGATCGCGGTACACCGTACGTTCGGTAATGCCAAATTTTTGCATCAGATCGCGGCGATTAACGCTTCCGTTGCGGTGCAGAGCAATAATGATGTCAACCAGACGTTCAGCCGAGCGGCTTCGGGGTGAAGAGGCCATAAGACTTTCCAGCGTTAAGGGGGCGGCTGACGACGTCGCCAGCCGCCCCGGAAAATTTATCTTATGGATAGTTAACGGCGCACCTTTGCGGAAACCTTAGCGTTTTTTTGTGCAACGGGATCAAACCGCGGCTTCCATCTCCATCATCACCGGGTGGAAACGGCGTTTGAAGTAGATCAGGCCGTGCCCCTCGCTGCTTAGGATGATGTTCTTAATCTCCACAAGGTAGACCAGATGGGTACCGATGGTTTGCACCTGGGTTATCTCACCTTCCAGGCTTGCCAGGGCGCCTTTCAGCACCGGCTGCGCCAGCGGTCCTTTCTGCCAGCAGGAGAGAGCAAAGCGCTCCTCCATGGCCATGCCGGTCATCCCGGCAAAGTGGCGGGCCATGATCTCCTGCTCGTGGTTCAGCACGTTGACGCACAGTTTGCCGTTGCCCTGGAAGACCGGGTTCATGGCGCTGTTGGCGTTGATGCAGACCATGACCGAGGGCGGGGTATCCGTGACCGAACAGACGGCGGTGGCGGTAATGCCGCAGCGGCCCGCATCGCCCTCGGTGGTGACCACATTCACCGCCGCCGACAGGCTGGCCATCGCGTCGCGAAAACGCAGGCGTTCTTCAGATTGCATTGAAACCTCCCGCTGCGTTATTTCAGCAGCTTATCCAGCATGTTGATATCAGTGTTGTTGTGCAGGTGCGGTACGGTCCAGCCGTGCTGGTCGTACTCGGACATGCAGCGGTCAACCATCGCCATCATCTTGTCCATGTTGCCGGAGCTTTGCGCCTGACGCAGGCATTGCAGGCGGATCTCATCCTGGCTACCGGAGTAGTTGATTTCGTACAGCTCGTGACGTCCGCCAAACTCGCTACCGATGGCATCCCACATCAGTTTCAGAATCTTGATGCGTTCGATGTGATCCATCCCGTTGGAGCCGCGCACATACTTCGCCAGATACTGGTCGATCTGCGGGTTGTTCAGGTCCCGCGCACTGGACGGCAGGTAGATCAGCCCGGAGGTCACGTTGCGTTCGATGATGTTCTTGATTTTCGCGTAGGCCATTGGCGCCATCACGCGGTAGGTCTGTAACGCCGCGTGGTCAGGCAAGTACGCGCCGTTTACCCACGGCGTGGCTTCGGAGCACATGGAGTCGCTCAGCGCCCAGAACATGTTGCGCCACGCCACCACTTCGCCGAGATCCGCCTGCACGCCGCGGAACTCGAGGGTGCCAGTGCACTCCAGCGATTTCTTCAGCAGAGCGGTGATGAAGTCGAGCTTCACTGCCAGACGCACGCAGGCCTGAAGCGGGTACATGCGGGCGAAGCCACCTTCCATCGTCCAGCGACGACAGCGGTCGAAATCGCGGTAGATCAGCACGTTTTCCCACGGGATCAGCACATGATCCATCACCAGAATGGCGTCGTTCTCGTCAAAGCGGCTGGAGAGCGGGTAGTCGTACGGGGAGCCGGTCGCCCCTGCCACCATCTCGTAAGAGGCGCGGGAGATCATCTTCACCCCTTCGGCATCCATCGGCGCGACGAACATTAGCGCGAAGTCCGGGTTTTCGCCCATCACCTGCGCAGAGCCAAAACCAATCATGTTGTAGTGGGTCAGCGCAGAGTTGGTGGCCACCACTTTCGCGCCGCTGACGATGATCCCGGCATCGGTCTCTTTCTCCAGCTTGATGTAAACGTCTTTCACCTCGTCCGCCGGTTTATGGCGGTCGATAGGCGGGTTGACGATGGCGTGGTTAAAGTACAGGCCGGTTTCCTGAATACGGGTGTACCAGTTGCGGGCGTTCTGCTCGAACTGACCGTAGAAGGCAGGGTTAGCCCCCAGCGCGCAGCCGAACGCGGCTTTGTAGTCTGGTGTGCGGCCCATCCAGCCGTAGCTCAGGCGCGACCACTCGGCGATGGCATCGCGCTGCTGGCGCAGATCGTCGGCGCTTTTCGCCACGCGGAAGAATTTATGGGTGTAGCCGCCGCTGCCGGTGTCGGTGCCCCAGCAGAGGGTATCCTGCATGTCTGGCTTGTGCAGGGCATCGTACATCTGGGCGATGGACGCCGCCGCATTGCGAAATGCCGGGTGGGTAGTGACGTCCTTAACGCGCTCGCCGTAGATATAAATCTCACGGCCATCTTGCAGGCTTTTTAAATACTCTTCACCGGTTAACGGACGTTTGGCATCAGCGCGGAAATCTTCAGGCTTCATAGGGACCTCGTATCGGAAGATGGTTGTTAAATTTATGTTTTGTTTTTGTTGTTTAATTGAAGCGTGAGAGGGGCGGAACGTGAAGGGACGATTGGGACAACGGCAGGTACTTTTCGGGTGGGATGTTGTTTTGTGATCTGTGCGGCTTTTCGGCGGGTGGCGCTGCGCTTACCCGCCCTACGAACCGTGATGCGTTCAGGAAACCGGTACTTTCTGCGCCCGGTATGCGCTGGGTGAGCACCCCGTCAGTCGGTTGAAAAAACGGGCGAAATAGGCCGGATCTTTAAACCCCAGTTGCCAGGCAATTTCGCTCACTGTGCTGTCGGAAAACAGCAGCAAGCGCCTGGCTTCCCGCAGCTGGCGGTCGAAGATCAGCCGTTTCGGCGAGCGGTTGGCAAAGCGGCGGCAGATATCGGTCAGGCGGGATTCGGTAAGATGCAGTTCGCTGGCGTATTCCGGCACCGTCCAGTGCTCGTGGTAATGAGCATCTGTCAGCTGGTTAAAGCGCTGAAACAGCTTCAGCTCGCCGCGCATGCCGCCTGAAGCGTGGTCGTCGAGCTTCGCGTTGCGCAGCAGCAGGGTAAATACGGCCTGCGCCAGCAGGACCAGCGTATGCTCACGGCCCGGCAGCTGTTCCGTGGATTCCCGGGCAATGAGCTGCCAGTAATGCTTCAGCGCCGCCAGCTCGTCAGGCCTGTCGGCAAGCGACAGGCAGATCCCCGGCAGGCCGAACGCCTCCCGCGTGCCGGGGTAGAGCACTTCTAACAACGGCCAGATAAGATCCTCGCGCACCGTCAGCACGTGGCCGTCGCTGTCGGATTCAGTGATAAACGCGTGCGGCACCGACGGCGGCGTCAGAACGAACAGCGGCGCCTGCACCGAGTAGCGGTGGTCGTCGAGCTGCAGCTCAATCTGCCCGGTGTCGAGAAAATGCATCTGAAAATACTGGTCGTGGCGGTGCGCCTGCATGTCGCGGCCAAAAAAGGCCGCCATGCGGGCGAACGACTGGTAGTGCACATCGTCGGTGCCCAGACTTTCGTCGTACTCCTTGCTGATATCAATGTTGGCGATAGGGCTCTGGCACATGATCGTTCCTCTTTTGAACCCGCTGCGTCATCGGAATGCGCGTCAGCACCAGCGCGCCCACCACCAGCAGACCCGCCACAAACCACAGCCCCGAGCTGAAGCTGCCGGTCGCGTCGCGCAGAATACCAATCAGCAATGGGCTGACGGCAGACCCGACGTTGCCGATGGCGTTGATCACCGCCAGCGCCACCGCGCGGGATTGCAGGCTAATAACCTGATCCGGCGTGGTCCAGAATATCGCCATGGCGGTAAACGATCCGGTTGAGGCCATGATGATGCCAAGCAGCTGGATCAGGCTGTGATCGGTCGCCGAGGCCAGCATCCATCCCGCCGCGGCAAACAGATACGGCAGGATGGTGTGCTTTTTTCGCTCTTTCAGCCTGTCGGAGCGGCGGCTCCACCAGATCATCCCGAGGATGGTGCAAAACTGCGGGATCGCCGCCAGCAGGCCAATCACGATATTGCTGCTGCCGGTGTTGAAGCTTTGCAGGATCTGCGGCGTCCAGATGTTGATCGCGCTCAGCGTATTCGTCAGGCAGAAGTAGGCCAGCGTGTAGAGCAGTACGGCGGGCGTCAGCACCTCGCGCAGCGTCGATCGCGGCGTGGCGACGTGCGCAATGGCCAGTTCCTGCTCGCGGGCGATCATCGTTTTGAGTGCCTGCTTTTCATCATCATCCAGCCAGGTGGCCTGATCCGGGGTGTCGTTAAGGTAGAACCAGGTCACCACGCCGAGCACCACCGACGGCAGCCCCTCCAACAGGAACAGCCACTGCCAGCCCTTCAGGTTCCACAGCCCGTCCATCGCCAGAATGTACCCGGAGAGGATCGAGCCGAGCATCATGGTCACCGGCATGGCGATCATAAACAACGCGTTGGCGCGGGCGCGGTGATACGCCGGGAACCACCAGGTGAGATAGACCAGGATCCCCGGCAGGAAACCGGCTTCGGCAATGCCCACCAGCATGCGCAGGACGTAGAGCGTTTCGGGGCTGGTGGCGAACATGGTGCAGGTAGAGGCGATGCCCCACACCACCATGATCCCGGCGATCCAGCGCCGCGCGCCGATTTTCGCCAGCATGATGTTGCTGGGGATCCCGCACAGCACGTAGGTGACGTAAAACAAGGTCGCGGCCAGGCCAAACATGGTCGACGTGAGGCCCAGATCTTTGCCCATCGTTAGCCCGGCAAAGCCGATGTTGATGCGATCGAGAAACGAAAAGACAAACAGGATAAAGAGAAACACGATCAAACGACGGAACAGCTTGTTGATAACGCGATGTTCTATAGCTTTCTTATCTTGCAGGGTAGAGGTCGTCATGCTGCGCTCCAGATCTTACGTTTAGTAGACGGATTTATTGTTATTAACTGACGTAACCGGTTGTTCGATAAAACGTGCCGCCAGCGCTTCCGCGCCGCGGGCGAGCAGGGTGGTGTCGACGCCGACGGCGACAAACAGCGCGCCGAGGTCGAGATAGCGTTTTGCCAGCGCCTCGTTGGCCATCAGGATGCCGGGGGCTTTACCGGCAGCGCGTATCTGCGCGATCGCCTGCTCAATGGCGGCCTGCACCTCCGGGTGCTGCGGATTACCGGCAAAGCCCATGTCGGCGCTCAGATCCGCCGGGCCGATAAACACGCCGTCGACGCCGTCCACGTCCAGGATCTGCGGCAGGTTTTTTAACGCTCTTAGGGTTTCGATTTGCACCAGCACGCACATGGCGTCGTTAGCCTGATGCAGATAGTCCGGGATACGGTTCCAGCGCGACGCCCGCGCCAGCGCGCTGCCGACGCCGCGAATGCCCGCGGGCGGATAGCGGGTGGCACTGACCGCCAGCCGCGCTTCGTCGGCGTTTTGCACCATCGGCACCAGCAGGGTTTGCACCCCCACGTCCAGCAGTTGCTTGATCTGCACCGGATCGTTCCACGACGGGCGCACCACCGGCTGGCTGGGATAAGGGGCGATGGCCTGTAGCTGAGTGAGAACGGTCTGCACGCTGTTCGGCGCGTGCTCCCCGTCGATCAGCAGCCAGTCAAAACCGGCCCCGGCCAGTAGCTCAGCGCTGTAGCTGCTGGTTAGCCCCAGCCATAACCCGATTTGCGGTCGGCCCGCTTTCAGCGCCGCTTTGAATGCGTTTTGCATGATCATCTCCTTACACAAAGCGGCAGCTGATGGAGCCCATGTTGCCGTAGTCGACGTGGAAGGTGTTGCCTCTGCTGGCGGCAACCGGGCGGGTAAACGAGCCGCCGAGGATGATCTGGCCTGGCTCAAGCTGCACGTCGTATGGCGCGAGTTTGTTCGCCAGCCACGCCACGCCGTTCGCCGGATGATTAAGGACGCCTGCGGCCACGCCGGTCTCTTCGATCACGCCGTTGCGGTAGAGCAGGGCGGAGATCCAGCGCAGATCCAGCTCGTCGGGTTTAATCGGGCGGCCGCCGAGGATCACGCCCGCGTTGGCGGCGTTATCGGAGATAGTGTCGAATACCTTGCGCGGGCGCTGGGTTTCCGGGTCAACGTTGTGGCAGCGGGCGTCGATCAGCTCCAGGGCAGGGATGACGTAATCCGTGGCGTTGTAAACGTCGAAGATCGTGCAGTTCGGGCCGCGCAGCGGTTTTGCCAGCACAAAGGCCAGCTCCACTTCGATGCGCGGGACGATAAAGCGATCCACGGGAATGTCGCTGCCGTCGTGGAAGAACATATCGTCCAGCAGCGCGCCGTAGTCTGGCTCGCTGATCTGCGAGCTGGCCTGCATCGCTTTGGAGGTGAGGCCGATCTTGTGGCCTTTCAGCACGCGGCCTTCGGCAATTTTCAGGCTCACCCATTCGCGCTGGACGGCGTAGGCGTCTTCAATGGTGATCTCCGGATACTCAAGCGAGATCGCGCGGATCTGCTCCCGGGATTGTTCCGCCTGATGCAGGCGGTGGGCGATCAGGGTATGGGTGTGTTTGTCGAGCATGGCGATATCCTGTTGTTGCCGGGTGGCGCGTAGCGATCCCGGCCTACGTTCGAGCCGTTGTAGGCCCGGTAAGCGAAGCGCCACCGGGCGAAAAAGATGTCTACTTAAACAACGCGTGCACGTTGTTTTGTTTGTAGTTCAGCGTCGGATCGAGTTCTTCCATGGCGAAAGAGAGCGCCAGATAACGGCCCGCCATTAGCTCTGCAAAATGCGTTTTGATCAGCGCAAACAGCATTTCACCGACCTCTTCCCGGCTCTCCAGACTGCGCCCGGCGCCGATTTTGAGCGTCATATGCACAAAGGCGTAATCGTGCTTGCCGTCGGCCATCTGCCAGGTGTCCAGCCAGTGGGCGCGGCTGCGGATACCGCCGAGCGGGAAAATACCCGTGGCGGCGAGCGCCTCGTTCACTTTGGCAAACAGCCCCGGCAGGTCGGCCTGCTCGCGGATGTTGTCGGTACATTCAGCAATAAAGTGCGGCATGGTGGCTCCTTACGCGGGCAGCGGGAAAACGGCGTTGACCTGGCCGGTGCCGGAGCTGGCGAACAGCTCGGTGAGAAACTCCACCTTACCGTCGTAGTTGTCCCAGCCGAGCATCCCCAGCAGCATCACCGTGTCGTGCATGTTGCCTTCGCCGTAGCAGTAGTCGGCGTACTCCGGCAGCATGCTGCAAAACTCTTTGAACTGCCCCTCGCGCCACAGCTTCACTACCCGCTCATCCATCTGGCGGTCAAACTCGCGGGTGTAGCTGTTCATCCCTTCCTCCGCGCGCTGGTCGTCGATAAAGCGGTGCGACAGCGAGCCGCTGGCGAGCACCGCCACGGTGCCGTCGTATTTTTCGATGGCGCTGACGATGGCCTCGCCCAGCCTGCGGCTGTCGGCGAAGTCGTGTACCGTGCAGAACGCCGAGATGGAGACCACTTTGAAGTGCTTATCTGCGTTCATGTAGCGCATCGGCACCAGCGTGCCGTACTCCAGCTTGAGGCTCGGGATGTTGTGCGCCTTGGCGCGCACGCCAAGCTTCACCGCTTCGTCGGCGATCAGCTGGCCGAGTTCCGGGTTGCCGTCGTAGTCGTAGGTCATGTCGCGAATAAAATGCGGCAGCTCGTTGCTGGTGTAGACGCCTGAAAAATGGTTCGCACAGTTGATGTGATACGCGCTGTTCACCAGCCAGTGGGTGTCGAAGACGATAATGGTGTCGACGCCCAGCTCGCGGCAGCGCTTGCTGATCTCTTTATGCCCGTCGATGGCTGACTGGCGGCAGCCGTGGTTTTTGCCCGGCAGTTCAGAGAGATACATTGACGGCACGTGGGTGATTTTTGCCGCTAACGCTAATTTTCCCATGATCAGATCCCCCATTTTGGAATCGGATGGTCGCCCATGGAGATACAGACGTTTTTCATCTCCGCGAAGACCTCGAAGCTGTACTCGCCGCCCTCACGCCCGGTGCCGGAGGCCTTCACGCCGCCAAACGGCTGGCGCAGGTCGCGCACGTTCTGGGTGTTGACGAACACCATGCCCGCTTCGATGTTGCGCGCCAGACGCAGCACTTTGCTGACGTCCTGCGTCCAGATGTACGACGCCAGGCCATACTCCACGTCGTTTGCCAGGCGCAGGCCTTCCGCTTCGTCCTTAAACGGCAGCAGGCAGGCCACCGGCCCGAAGATCTCTTCCTGCGCCACGCGCATGCGGTTATCGACATCCGCCAGCACCGTCGGGCGCAGGAAATTGCCGCCTTTCAGGTGTGCAGGCAGATCGGTCGGTTTGTCCGGGCCGCCCGCCAGCAGGGTTGCCCCCTCTTCAATGCCGAGGCGGATGTAGCCGGAGACCTTCTCCCAGTGCTGCTTGCTGATCAGCGCGCCAATCTGGGTGTTCGGATCGGTCGGGTCGCCCACGCGCAGGCGGCTGGCGCGCTCGGCAAAGCGTTTGACGAACTCCGGGTAGATGCTCTGCTGGATGAAGATGCGCGAGCCGGCGGTGCAGCGTTCGCCGTTGATGGAGAAGATGGTGAACAGGGCGGCGTCCAGCGCGCGCTCAATGTCCGCGTCTTCAAAAATCAGCACCGGAGATTTGCCGCCCAGCTCCATGGAATACTTCTTCAGCCCGGCGTTTTTCATGATGTTACGCCCGGTGGCGGTGCCGCCGGTGAAGGAGACGGCGCGCACGTCATGATGACGCACCAGCGCGTCGCCCGCCGTGGCGCCATAGCCCTGCACTACGTTCAGCACGCCCGCCGGAATGCCCGCCTCCAGCGCCAGCTCGCCCAGACGGTCGGCGGTCAGCGGGGAGAGCTCGGACATCTTCAGCACCGCGGTGTTACCCAGCGCCAGGCACGGCGCGACCTTCCAGGTGGCGGTCATAAACGGCACGTTCCACGGCGACACCAGCGCACAAACGCCTACCGGCTGCACGAGGGTGTAGTTGAGCATCTTGTCATCGACCGGGTAGGTTTTGCCGTTCATCTGCTGGCACACCTCGGCGAAGAACTCAAAGTTGTGCGAGGCGCGTGGAATGAGCACGTTTTTGGTCTGGTGGATCGGCAGGCCGGTGTCGGCGGTCTCCATCGCGGCAATGTCCGGCACGTTCTGGTCAATCAGATCCCCCAGGCGACGCATCAGGCGCGCACGCTCCTTCATCGGCAGGTTGGCCCATTTCGGGAACGCCTCTTTGGCGGCGGCAACGGCCTGATGGATTTCGGCTTCGCCGCCGGAGGCCACTTCTGCCAGCACCTCGCCGGAGGCCGGGTTAGTGGTTTGGAAGTACTCACTTCCGGCGACGTTTTTCCCGTTGATCCAGTGGTTAATCTTTTTCATTTTGCAGTCTCCTCACTGACAATTCGGTTTACCAGGCGGCCTACGCCTTCCACTTCCACTACCACCTCATCGCCCGGCACCACGTCGGACAGCCCCTTCGGCGTGCCGGTGGCAATCATGTCGCCCGGTTGCAGGGTCATGAAATCGCTCAGATACGCAATCAGGAATGGGATGCTGAAAATGAGATCGGCGGTGGTGCCTTCCTGACGCAGTTCACCGTTGACGTAGGTGCGAAGACGAAGGTTGTGCGGGTCAGGGATGGCTTCTTTTGGCACTACGTTCGGGCTGATGGGGGTCAGCCCGTCGCGGCTTTTCACCCGCAGGTTCGGGCGATAGTAGTTTTCGAGATAATCGCGGATGGCGTAGTCGTTGCACACCGTGTAGCCCGCAACATAGTCCATCGCCTCGGCTTCGCTGACCTTACGCGCGGTTTTACCGATGACCACCACCAGCTCGGCTTCGTAATGCATGTATTCAATGTTGTTTGGGCGCACCGAGGTCTGGTTGTCGCCGTTAAAGGTGTTCGGCGCTTTGATAAACACCAGCGGCTCGGTGGGCGGTTTGAAGTCCAGCTCGCTGGCGTGATCGGCGTAGTTCAGGCCGAGGGCGAACAGCGTGGCGTGCGGCGGCGTGCGCGAAGCGATGGTAACGTCGCGTTCCTCCACCACCGGGTTTTCCAGCGGCGGAAATCCCTCTGCCAGAATGCGTACCCGATCGCCCGGGCGAATTTCGACGCGGCTTTGCGGGGTACCGAGCAATATCGCATCGCCGGGGTTCAGGGTGGCAAATTCGCTCAGGGCGCTCAGCAGTTCGGCGGCGTTGCGGTGCAGATCGGCCGTGTTCCAGTGGTCCGCTTCGCGACCGTTGATCTCGGTGATGATGGTCAGGTTGTCCACGTTATCAACGGCGACAGGTTCGCCGAGCGGGCAAAATCCATCCCGGCATTTGGCTTTAATAGCCGGGCGGTAGAAGCTCTCTTCCGGCAGGCTGATTTCGTTGGCCAGCGCGTAGCCAGCGATGTACGCCGCCGCCTCTTCAACGCGTACTTTGCTGGCGGTTTTGCCCACCACCAGCGCCACCGTTGCGCCGCTTAACACGGTTTCTCCCTGCGGGAAGGGAATCGGCTCGCCTGCGCGAATAACGGTGTTATGTGGCTTGATAAACCACACCGCCGTTTTTGGCGGCGCGTTATAGGGGGCTTTTTCAAACGCCTCAGCCCAGGCCGCACGCTGGCTTTGGTGGTTTAGCGCTACGGCAAAAACAGTACCTTTCATTCCCATACTCCTCAAACCGACTGTCCAGTTTTGATTTCATTAATATGTTAATGATCTGGTTTTATGCTTTTGCTGTTCGTTTCGCAATCAGAAGTGAATAATTTGTGATATGAATAACAATAAATTTACACCAATGGGTTAATTATCATTAAAATCAATGCATTAAAAAAATGACGTTGTTTCTGTTAGACTTTTTGGGTTACAACGTATTGTCTATAAAAGCATCTGTTTTAAATTGTTTACTTGTTAATGATGTAAGGGGAAGGTGATGCATGATTCATTAACCATCGCGCTGTTGCAGGCGCGTGAAGCGGCGATGGGCTACTTCCGCCCGATAGTGAAACGGCATAATCTGACCGAGCAGCAGTGGCGTATCGTCCGCGTGCTGGCCGAGCATCCCTCCATGGATTTTCATGATCTGGCGTTCCGCACCTGCATTTTGCGCCCAAGCCTGACCGGCATTCTGACGCGGATGGAGCGCGACGGTCTGGTGCTGCGCTTAAAGCCGGTGAATGACCAGCGCAAGCTGTACGTATCGCTGACGAAAGAAGGCAACGCGCTGTACCAGCGTGCTCAGGCTCAGGTGGAAGAGGCGTACCAGCAGATTGAGGCGGAATATACCCCGGAGAAGATGAAGCAGCTCACGGCGCTGCTGGAAGAGTTTATTGAACTCGGAAACCGACATATTGCCGCGCGGGACGAAGAGTAAAAACCCTAAAATCCAGGATGATTTTCGTAAAGTTTTCCCTTTCCAGGCCGAAAATTCTGTATCTGTCTGAGGAAAGAGAAAACATGTTAAATCGTATCAAGATTGTCACCAGCTTACTGCTGGTTTTAGCGATATTTGGCCTTTTACAACTCACATCCGGTGGTCTTTTCTTCAATGCCCTGAAGCATGACAAAGAGAATTTCACCATTCTGCAAACCATTCGCCAGCAACAATCCACCCTGAACGGTAGCTGGGTGGCGCTGCTGCAAACCCGTAACACCCTGAACCGCGCGGGTATCCGCTACATGATGGATCAGAACAATATCGGCAGCGGCTCAACCGTCGCCGAGCTGATGCAGATTGCCTCTGCGTCTCTGAAACAGGCGGAAAAAAACTGGGCGGATTACGAAGCACTTCCGCGTGACCCGCGTCAGAGCGACGCTGCGGCACTGGAAATCAAACGTAATTACGATATCTACCACGGCGCGTTGGCCGAGCTGATCCAGCTGCTGGGGGCGGGCAAGATCAACGAGTTCTTCGACCAGCCGACCCAGAGCTATCAGGATGGCTTTGAGAAGCAGTACGTCAGCTACCTGCAACAAAACGACGCGCTCTATCAGACCGCGGTTGAAGACAGCAACAGCTCTTACCGCCAGGCTATCTGGGTGCTGATTAGCGTGCTGGCTGCGGTGCTGGTGGTGATTGTTGCCGTCTGGCTGGGTATTCGTCAGGCACTGATTTCGCCGCTGAACCGTCTGATTGACAGCATTCGTCATATCGCCAGCGGCGACCTGGTGAAGCGCATCGACGTGGAAGGCTCCAACGAGATGGGTGAACTGGCTGACTCCCTGCGCCATATGCAGGGCGAGCTGGTGCGTACCGTGGGTGACGTGCGTAACGGCGCAAACGCCATTTACAGCGGTGCGAGCGAAATCTCGATGGGCAATAACGATCTCTCATCCCGTACCGAGCAGCAGGCTGCCTCTCTGGAAGAGACCGCCGCCAGCATGGAACAGCTGACCGCCACAGTGAAGCAGAACGCCGAGAATGCCCGTCAGGCGAGCAACCTGGCCCTGAGCGCATCCGAAACCGCGCAGAAAGGCGGGAAAGTGGTGGATAACGTGGTGCAGACCATGCGCGACATCGCCGGCAGTTCGCAGAAAATCGCCGATATTATCAGCGTGATCGACGGGATTGCTTTCCAGACTAATATTCTGGCGCTGAACGCGGCGGTAGAAGCGGCACGTGCGGGCGAGCAGGGCCGCGGCTTTGCGGTGGTTGCAGGTGAAGTACGAAACCTGGCGCAGCGCAGCGCCCAGGCGGCTCGCGAGATCAAGAGCCTGATTGAAGACTCCGTGGGGCGCGTGGAGTTGGGTTCAACGCTGGTAGAAAGCGCCGGTGAAACCATGGGTGAGATCGTGAATGCGGTAACGCGCGTGACGGACATCATGGGCGAAATCGCGTCTGCGTCTGATGAGCAGAGCCGCGGTATCGACCAGGTGGGGCTGGCGGTGGCTGAGATGGATCGCGTGACCCAGCAGAACGCCTCGCTGGTGGAAGAGTCTGCGGCGGCCGCGGCGGCACTGGAAGAGCAGGCGAGCCGTCTGACGCAGGCCGTTGCGGTGTTCCGTATTCAGCAGGAACAGATGAAGGCGCGCGAGTTCGCCTCCGCGAAAAGCGTTGCCGCACCGGTAGTGGCGCGTAAACCGGCGACCGCAGATGCGGGCGATAACTGGGAAACGTTCTGACGTTGTGCGTTTCGCCGGGTGGCGGCTACGCCTTACCCGGCCTACGGGATGTGCGTTTTGCCGGGTGGCGGCTGCGCCTTACCCGGCCTACGGATGTGCGTTTTGCCGGGTGGCGGCTGCGCCTTACCCGGCCTACGGGATGTGCGTTTCGCCGGGTGGCGGCTGCGCCTTACCCGGCCTACGGGATGTGCGTTTTGCCGGGTGGCGGCTGCGCCTTACCCGGCCTACGTATTGTGCAATTTGCCGGGTGGCTTCGCTTTACCCGGCCTGCGGAATTGGGTTTTGTAGGCCCGGTAAGCGCAGCGCCACCGGGCGATTTTACAGAGGCAGGCGCATGGCGCAGCGGGAACCATACGCTAAACCGTGCGCCGTCTCTTCTTCACGTTTCTGGCGCATTTCCGGCGTCAGCGTCGTCATCATTTCAAACCCTAATCGCCTGTAGTAGGGCGCGTTCCACGGGACATCACGAAACGTCGTTAACGTCAGCGAGGTTAGCCCCAGCGTGCGGGCATGCTCTGCGACACGGTTAATCAACCGGCGTCCGAGACCTCGTCCCTGCCAGTCCAGATGAACCGAAAGTTCCACAATAAACAGCGAAGATGGCTGGGCTTCGGCGAGAATAAAGCCCACGGGCCTGTCGTCAGCCAGCGCCAGCCAGCTTAATCCGCGTCCGGCGTAACCGAGGTGATCTTCAACGGAAATAACCTCGCTGTCTGCCAGCCAGGCCAGCTCAGGAACGTCGCGAAATCGCTGCCCCGCCGCGCGTTCAATGGCGGGCAGGGCAGCGACGTCGTCGATGCGCGTCGGGCGGAGGGTGAACGCCGTCATCAGCCAGCGCTGCTCACAATTTTAATCTCCACCATGCCGATCCCCAGCTTGCGCGGAGCGTGACCGAGAATATTCCCTTCGTTAGTGGACTGCGGCTCGGGCGGCACAATGACCAGCGTATTGCTGCGCGTGGGGTTAACGAAATGCAGCGTGCTGGTGGTGACATCATTGCTCAGCGTCAGCATCTGTTCTTTATCGCCGACGCGCACCGGCACAGGACGGTTTGCGTTGGGACCAAATGCCCTGGCGGTGATCACCAGATCGAATTTCTCCGGCAGCGGATGGGTATACTCAATTTTCACCTCATCACCTAACTGCGCGTTAGACCAGCGCCCCCACGATTCGGGACGTGAAATACCGCTGAACTGCTTCACCTCTTCAGGCGCGCCGGCAACGTTAAAAATAAAGCTGTCAGCTTTATAACGAATGTCGTTGTCGACGATTTTCAGCAGGTCAACGTTGCGCTGATAGCGTGCGGTATCAATGACCGTATCTTTAAACGCGGTTTTCCCCTGCCACTGTGGTTTATCAACGTGTTGCACGGTCTGCTCGCCACCGAGTTGCCCCTGTGAGACGCACCAGTCGGTGGACAGTGACAGCTCTTGTGACCAGAGCTGGCCCATTTTGTAGCATTTATCGACCCAGACGAAATTATCGCGCGGGGCGAATTCCGCCAGCTGGAAGCGCAGTGGCGCGGAGTATTCGCTTTCCGGCAGCGGCTCGACGCGGTTATCCGACACGCGCAGCAGCAGAGGCAGGCGGAAATGGCTGCCGGAGAACGCGATCATTTTTTTATCCTGATCGATGGTGAAGTCGTTTATCTCTTTCGGGAAGTTCCACAGGCGAATGATATCCGGCTTCCAGGCGAGGATTTTTTCCTTCATGTTGAGGAAGATTTCCGACAGGGACTGGCCCGACAACGTACTGCGGCCCAGGCCAATGAAGTTATCGCCACCCAGAATATCCAGCACGGTAGCGCCGTTATCCATCGAGTTACGTTTAGCGGCAATGATCTCCTGCTGCGGTTTATCGCCGCGCAGCACAAAGAACAGGTTGCTGCGATCCAGCTTATTCAGCTCATCCCAGGCGCTGTTTTTCATCGCCAGATGGTCAGATGAAACGACGATGACCGTATTTTTGAAATACGGCGACGCTTTGATTTTCTCGATTAACGCCGCGATATGTTCCTGGCTACAGGTCACAGCGCTGAACGACTTGTTGTTTTTACCGTCAATGTCGTAGCCCTGACGTTTACAGGTGCGTGAGACGAAACCATCCGGATGATGCGTGTCGACGGTCAACGCAAACAGCGAGAAGCGTTTACCGGCGCGGGAAAGCTCCTCGAATTTCTTCCAGGTTTCATCCAGAACGGTATCGTCGTAAAAGCCCCAGTCGTTGCGGTAGGCCGGATCGGCGACCGTGGTTTTCAGCTCTTCGGAACCATATAAGTGATCGAAACCGTGGGATTTCAGGAACACATCTTTCCCGGCAAAGCGCAGGTTAGCGCCCTGCATAAAGTAGTTTTCATAGCCCGAGTTTTTCAGGATATCGCCGAGGCAAATGTTCTGCGGGAAGAAGCTCGACATCGAGGCGGAGGCGTTGCCTTCAAACGGGGCGAACAGGGGAATGCCGCACTGGGAAGCCACCATCCCGGCGATGGTGTAATCCGTGCCAGGCAACTGCATGGTGTGGCTGAAGTCGAGGCCCTGGTTTTTCAGCGCGCCAAGCTCTGGCGTCAGGTTCGGGAAAGCATCGTTGTCAAACCAGGTGCGTTCCAGACTTTCGCCGTAGATATAGACCAGGTTGAGTTTAGGGTTATCGATTTTCTTCGAGGGTTCTTTGTAATAGGCCGCAAAGTCCGGATCGCCATCGCGCGACTGGGATTTTACCAGCTCGGTAATTTGATGGAATGCCGGGCTGGCATCCACGGAGGCCAGCGCCAGGCACAGCGCCAGCAGGCTGTAGCCATGATGATGCGGACGGTGACGGCGACGGCGCAGAACCCAGGCCAGCGCGGCGAAGATGCCCACCAGGGCGACCACCAGCCCCAGACCCGGAAGGATGTACTTACCCACACCTGCGCCGGTCAGACTGTTGGTCAATGTGTAGAGCACCGCGTCGTTAATACCGTCGCCGGTAAAGTAATCGCTGGCATATAACGTAATGTTTAAAACAATAAAAATACCGAGCACCACCAGGGTGGCCACAAACCACCAGGTGTGACGACCGGCTTTCCAGGCATAAACGCCGATGGAAGCCAGGAAAAGGACAAGGGACATTAACTCTGACAACAGCAGATCCTCATCATGCCGGACGCTTAGCCGGCTAATTGCTTATTTTTTGGGTAATACAATGTAATTGCGATGTCGCTTAGCTGCAATTTTAGTGTCACGAAAGTGTGCTGTTGTTAGGATTTGGTTTATAAAATCGGATTTTTGAATACAGTCGCATCGTGGCATACGGAGGCTGAGGTGGTGGCAGGGGGTAAAAAAACGCACTTCACGCCGCGGTATAAGACTAATGTAATAAACGCGGCGTGTTGTGGCAGAAAAAGGGGGACAATCAGGAGAGGAAATTAACGCCTTGTTTCAGCACCAGATCGCAGGCTTTCGTTTTCACCTGTTTCGCCAGAGATGAATTTCCAAGGGTGCTGAGGTTCAGCTGCTGACCATTTTGCGCGTTCAGCAGGCCCTGAATACCGTCCATATAGTTGGTGTCCGCTTTCTGCTCCTGGGTGTCCAGTCCCAGTTTACCCAACACCTGGTTTTTGATGTTTTCGGTATCGGTGACGGAAGCCAGTTTCTGCTTCGCGCAGTATTCCAGAATACCCGCGGCGTTGTTCATCGTTCCGGCACTCAGGCTTTGGGAGCTGTTGCCCAGCAGGCCGGTGAGGGACGAGGCTGACAGTCCGCCCTGGGACGTGCCGCTCTCTTTGGTTAACTCACTTGCTGCGCTGGAGAGCGACTCCTGCCATGATGCGGCCTGCGCTGCGCCAGTCACCAGCAGGGCGCCAGTAAGGATGCTGATAAGAAATTGTTTTTTCATAATGATTTACTCAACAAGGTCCGTTTTGGGCCAGAAGTGGGTTCAGTATATACCTCTGCTCTTCTGGCGCTCCCTGGAAATATCTTAATACTCTTTGCCGGTGACGCGGCTGCGGTAGCTGTCCCAGTCGAAGATGACGTACAGGCTGTTACCCAGCTTCATGCGATCCATCACCCGCTCGCCAAGAAGTCGGGTCATCTCGTCGATATTGTGGTTCGTCAACATACCGGTTGGGCGTTTTGACGACGAACGGCGATCGACAATCTGGTTGATGATCACTTTTTCGTAGCGGGACTCCGTCTGGACACCGATCTCGTCGATGACCAGCAAATCCACGTTACTTAAATCATTCAGCAACTGTTCTTCGCTGGTTTCGCGATTACTGAAGGTGTCCTTCATGGCGGACATAATATCGGCCACGGTGATAATCAGCACTGACTTCCCGCGCAGCAGCAGCTCGTTGCAGATAGCGGCGGCGAGGTGATTTTTCCCGGTGCCGGGTTTTCCGCTAAAGATGAAGCTGGCGATGTTGCCGTCAAATTCATCCACGTACTGGCGCGCCTGGTTAAGGGCGTTCATCTGCCCCTGAGACTCGACCTTATAATTCTCGAAGGAGCAGTTCTGGTGCAGAGGGCGAATGCCCGAGCGGTTAAAGGTGCGCTGCATTTTCATCGCGCGGTTTTCGCGGGCGAGGGCAGCCGCGCGAATTTTACCCTGCTCTTTTTGCCATGCCAGCAGCTCTTCACCGGTGGTGAAGGCGGGCTTCACGTTGGCAGGCATCATCTTCTGCAAACGTTTCATCAGGTCGCCGACGTTTTTCATTTCGCACCTCGGAATCCATCAGGGATTTTTTTGTCCGGTTCTGAAAAAGCATTGATATCACGTTTTGGCTGGCCGTTGTTGCTGGCGCGGTTGATTTGCAGACTGCGCGCGAATTTTTGCTGCCACTGAACATGGTGGAAGACTTTTCCTTCAGCTTGCCAGTATGCGGTAAAGGCTGCCAGCTCTTCCGGTGTTGCGGGCTGCGAGAGGGCTATTCCCCATAAGGCCGCCTGCCGCTGAAAATCGGCGTCCGGCTGCCAACCGGCGTACATGGGAAATTTCCCCATTGGAACGGCCACCGGGGCGCTGGCGGGTTCGTCAAAAAACTGATTATCCAGCATGACATCGCTCGCCGGGCGCGACAGCTTCTCTTCAATTTCCAGAAGCTGCGCCAGACGCTCCGGCGTGACCGCATAAAACGCCGGGGCGTTGTCGGCAAATACCGCGAGCGTGCCGCCTTCGGCGTGCGTCAACACACCGCGAGGATCGCGCATAAAGGCATCAATGCCAGCAATGCTGGTGGTCAGAATTCTGGAGGACATAACACTTTCTCAACTGATTACTACGGGCGTGATTGAGGGTTATGGTAGCACAGAGAGAGGGGAGGAAAGGAGAGGATTTCCCCGGTGGCGTTACGCTTACCGGGGCTAAAATCACAGGGGCTGGTTACGCGATGATGTTCAGCGTCACGTCGATATTGCCGCGCGTCGCGTTAGAGTACGGACAGACGATGTGCGCCGCATCCACCAGTTTTTTGGCTTCCGCTGCGTCCATCCCTTCAACGTGGATGTTCAGCTTCGCTTCGATACCAAAACCGGTTGGCAGCGGGCCGATCCCTACTTCGCCTTCAATAAAGGCGTCTTTTGGCAGAGCGAATTTATCGCGAGCCGCAACGAACTTCATTGCGCCCAGGAAGCAGGCGGAGTAGCCCGCAGCGAACAGCTGTTCAGGGTTGGTTACTTCACCCCCCATGCCGCCCATCTCTTTTGGCACACCCAGTTTGACATCCAGAACGCCATCGGAAGACGTGGCGCGGCCATCACGGCCTCCGGTTGCTTTGGCTTTGGCAGTGTAGACAACTTTTTCTAAAGACATGGCAGGTTCCTCATCTTACGTTTATATGCGCTATTAAATAGCGCGCGATGTTTTAAGTTAAAATTAGACGCGTAAAGTACAGCCTTACGCGCGATGCAGCTGTTGGCGCAAACTTTCGAGCTGTTGCTTGAGCGCCAGCATGGTGTCGGTATCACACTGCGCTGCACAGCCCACGGCGTGGGGTATCGTCACGGCCTGCTGTTGCAGCGCCCGACCCGCGTCGCTCAGGGTGACGGCGACCTGACGCTCATCCTGACGGGAACGCTGGCGGAGGATCAATCCTGCGCTTTCCAGGCGTTTCAGCAGGGGAGTCAGCGTGGCGGAATCCAGGAATAGCCGCTCGCCAATGTCTGACACCGTAATATCATCCTGTTCCCAGAGCACCAGCATCACCAGGTATTGCGGGTAGGTCAGATTAAGCGGCGCCAGCAGTTGCCGGTACAGCTTGTTAAGCGCCAGATTTGCCGAATAGAGGGCAAAACAGAGCTGGTTATCCAGCAGAAGCGCGTTGGTGGTGTCGTTCGTTTTTGCGTCCATGAAATGAATATAGATAGCGCACGATACAATTGCAAGCGATTTTATTATACGCGTGGACGTTTGCGGTAAAGCCATAAGCCGGGGATCGACAGGCCGATGGAGAGCGCACCCACGATCGACGAGGCTTTAAGGAAGTTGCTCAGGAGCAGGATCATCTGGGGTTCGCTGTAGCCAAAATGGCTGATTTTGACGGCGGAGATCATCGCCGTATAGGCTGAAATGCCCGGGAACATAGGAATCACTGCCGCCACGGTGAATACCTTCGGGTGCGCCAGATACCAGCGGGACCACTGAATACCGATGCTGCCAACCAGCATGGAGGCGATAAACGTCGACCATTCAATATTAAAGCCCGCTGTCATCATGATCATACGAGAGCCGTGGCCAATGGCACCCAGCAGCGCACACCAGGGTAATGCACGCTGTGGGACGTTAAACACCATCGCAAAACCAACGGCGGGAAGGGCAGACAAGAGCATGTCCTGTGCCAGTGCGAGCATAAAATCCATCACGCCCATCCGCGTAACCCCCAGAGTGTCATGGCCATTACCACCCCGATACAGGTCGCCAGCGTCAGCAGGCTGGCTATCGCCCAGCGTGCCAGACCGGTGTTGATATGGCCTTTGAACATATCAGCGACGGCATTAATTAAGGGAAAACCTGGCACCAGCAGCAATACGCTGGCGGCCATCGCAACAGTAGGCGTGCTGGCGAAGTAGGGCTGGCGCAAAAGCAGGCCGGATACGGTTGTCGCCACAAATGCCGTGATGCAGAAGTTAATTTGCGGATGTAGCTGTCTGTGCGTCAACAGCTGGCGGACATACATTGCGATGCTGCTGGCAAAGAAGGTCACGACAGCGCCGTCCCAGCCGCCCGCGTTGAGCTTGCAGAAGCAGGCGCAGGACAGTCCCACCATCAGCACAACCAGCCAGCGCGGATACCGGAGGGGTTTGATTTGATTGAAACGTTTTTCTATCTCCCGGAGATCGAGCAGCTTGTGTTCAGCAAGGATCACGATGTGCTGCACTTCCGTCACGACGTGCATGTTAATGCCGCGGTCATGATTTTTACGGGTGGAGGTCAGGCACTGTCCGTCTTTAATGGTGGTCAGCACAATGGCATTTGACGAGATGGAACTCTCAACGCTGTCCATCCCCAGCGCCAGCCCAAGGCGTGTGGAGAGCTCTTCGACGAGGGCGCTTTCTGCGCCGTGCTGTAAGAGAAAAAGCCCGCACTGAATACATAGCCGCGTGGTGGCACGTTGCGTAGACCGATCTGCCTGCATGAAACGCCCTGAAGAGAAGAGAGATTGCTTACTTTTAACACAAAGTGCAGGGCCCTTTGCGCTGGGCCAGATCAACATTTGTGCGATCAGTGGCGCGATGGGGGCGGAGGAAAGACAGCATTGTTATTTATTTAATGAATATGAAATTAGGATTTATAAAAACAATATATTAAGTATTTCTAATTTCATATTTTCGATCTTTTCACGCAATTTGAATTAAATTTAAATGGTCTTTATGCGATATTAGGCCTGTATTGGGCGTTTCTTAACCCATGTGATATTTGTTCTATTTTGCGAGTATTAACCCGTTTGTACTTCGGAATGCAAACGTGTTTAACCTTGCAGGGTTAGTTCGTTCTTAAATAAAGAATTCATGACAGGGAGGGTCTATGTTGCCATTGAATGGTAAACACGGAGTGGTGATCAGCAGAGTACCGGTTATGCAAAATGGGTTAGGTGGCGTCATGTCGCGTCATTTTCCCGATTTTGAGATAACGTACTGCCGTTCGATGCAGGAGTTGACGTTATTACAATTGCGTCGCGCTGGGGTCGTTATTGCCGATATTTCGGGTGAGTATCGTAATCCACGCGGCACGCTTGAGCAATATTATGGGTTAATGAATCAGTACCGGGATATTCACTGGATATTCCTCGTTTCGCGCCCCCTTTATCCACTTGCAGTAGAGCTTCTTATGCGTCCGGAAAGCACGCTGCTTTCGGATATGGAACCCATTGAAGGCGTAATTAACGCTATTCGCGCGGGGAGTGAACGTGCCGAGCGAATAAGCCAGACGTTATTGATACCGGAAAATCCTGATATTGAAGAGGAGAGTGAGCAAATGATTGCGCTTACCCACTCTGAACGCAAGGTGTTGCGTTTGTTAGGTAAAGGTTGGGGAATCAACCAAATAGCCACGCTACTTAATAAAAGTAATAAAACGATCAGTGCACAGAAAAACAGTGCAATGCGTCGCTTATCACTTCGCAGTAATGCCGATATGTACGCGTGGATAAGCAGTACCCAGGGAATGCGAGAACTCAGTTTAATGTCGGCTTATGGAGAGTTTGAGGAATGGAAAAGACCACTGCAACAAAACATATCGCCGTCATCGAAAGCTGCTCAATGAGCGCTATGGGGCTGAAGCATCTTTTTGCGATGCCCGCCCTGAGCCATTACCAGGTGCACCTGTTTGCCAGATTTGACAACTTCAAAGCGGCGCTCTCGGAAATCTCATTCTTTGCCGTAATTTATTCATTGTCCGATGAGCGTGAGGAGCGGCGAAACTGTCTGGCCTGTTTGCGGGATCTCACCTTCACCCACAGCGACGTCAAGCGTATCGTGCTGGCCTCTGATGAAATGGAGGCGAGACTGGTCAGCCATCTTTCGCCTTCTCGCTTACATGGAATTATCAGTAAATCGGTTCCGCTGAAGCAGTTAATGGAGGGGCTGGAGACATTACTTAGCGAAACGCATCACGTGAACGACAACGTGTACAATCACTGGTGTGTGAGCCAGCATCGTATGCTAAGCCCAACTGAAAGGGCGATTCTGCGATATATGTCATCGGGTTTTTCGATCCCTGAAATTGCGGCACAGCTTGAACGCAATATCAAAACCATCCGGGCGCATAAGTTTAACGCAATGGTAAAACTGGGCGTCAATTCTGATGTGGGATTACTGGATGCGGCAGATATCCTGGCGCATCTCCCGGTCAGGGAAATTCGCCGTTCCGCTCTCACCGTTCCTTCTTTCTCGTAGTGTTAAGTGATGCGCCAGAATTTTTCTGGCGCAACGTTCAAATACAAACATCAACCCATTTTGCTGCGGTCAGTTCCGCCATTCTGTCGGGCGATATACGCACCGCACTGTGGATGGCGCCCGCTGCGGGTAACACTTCGGCGTACTGTTTTAAAGTGATGTCACAGTAAACAGAGAGCGGATTTTCCAGTCCAAAAGGGCAGACGCCGCCAACAGGATGACCCGTCAGGGTTACTACCTCATCGCAGCTGAGCATGCGGGCTTTTGCGCCGAATGTCTCTTTGAGCTTTTTGTTATCCAGACGCGCATCGCCTTTTGCAACCACCAGAATCACATCATTTTTAATTTTCAGTGACAGCGTTTTGGCAATTTGGCCGGGTTCAACGTTGTGCGCGGCAGCAGCAAGGGCAACAGTCGCTGTGCTTTGGTTAAGCTCGATGATTTCTATATCCGGAGCGTGTTCGGCGAAAAACTGCTGTACAGACTGCAAACTCATTGATTCCTCCTGACAAATATCTTCCGTAATCTGTCATAAGAATTTAGTCGCTGTAAATATCCCTTAAGTAACAAATATCCGTCAGGGGCGATTTCTGGATCGCCTTCACATTCACAGAAACCGGTTACAGTAACCGGTTGCAGAGCGTGATGCAGAGATTAATACTGAGTGTGTAACCTCCCCTGTATCTAATAATAAGAGCTAATTATGAAACCATTCCGTTTGAGCAGTACCGCAGGTACACGATCCGGCAAGGTTGTGACGCTGATGTATGGAACAACGTGTGACGTGAGAACGTCCGAAACGAACGTCTGACAGGAGATCTGCTATGTCTGCCAACCATGCTGCATTTAATCTGATTTTCCGCTTCGTTGAAAATTATGTCAGCCCTATTGCGGGGCGCATCTCTTCCCAGCGTCACGTTATGGCGATTCGTGACGGGTTCATCTCGGCAATGCCGTTTATGATTGTCGGGTCGTTTTTATTAGTGTTCGCTTACCCACCTTTTTCGCCAGATACCACCTGGGGCTTTGCCCGCGCCTGGCTGGATATGGCGAAGCAGTTTGAAGGTCAAATTCTGACGCCGTTTGATATGACGATGGGGGTGATGTCCCTCTATATCTGTGCGGCTATCGCCTACAACCTGGGCAAACATTACGTTAAAACCCATCAGCTGGATCCGTTCATGTGCGCGATGCTGTCGCTGATGGCGTTCCTGCTGGTCGCCGCGCCTAAAACCAAAGGCGCCTTACCGGTTGATAGCCTTGGAGGGACCGGGATTTTCACCGCAATCCTGGTGGCGATTTACTGCGTTGAGATGATGCGTTTCCTGAAAGCACACAATATCGGGATCCGCCTGCCAGACCAGGTTCCGCCGATGATCAAAAACTCGTTTGACCTGCTGATCCCGGTGCTGGTGGTGGTGCTGACGCTTTATCCGCTGAGTCTGTTGATCCAGTCGCAGTTCGGTATGCTGATCCCACAGGCCATCATGTCGATATTCAAACCGCTGGTCTCTGCGGCGGACTCGCTGCCAGCGATCCTGCTGGCGGTGCTGATTGGCCACCTGCTGTGGTTTGCCGGGATCCACGGCGCAGCGATTGTCTCGGGTATGCTGCAAATGTTCTGGCTGACGAACCTGGGGGCGAACCAGACCGCGCTGGCGGCGAGCCTGCCTTTACCACACATCTTTATGGAAGCCTTCTGGACGTTCTTTATTGTGATCGGTGGGTCAGGAGCGACGATGGGGCTGGTGTTCTGTTACCTGCGTAGCCGCTCCGCGCACCTGCGCTCCATTGGACGCCTGAGCGTGGTGCCAAGCATTTTCAATATCAATGAACCGGTGATTTTTGGTACGCCGATTGTGATGAACCCGGTGTTCTTTATTCCTTTCCTGCTGGCGCCGATGGTCAATGCCGTGCTGGCATGGGCAGCGATGAAGTTTGATCTGATTGGCCGCGTGATTTCCGTTGTGCCGTGGACGGCACCGGCTCCGGTTGGTGCCGCCTGGGCGCTGGGCTGGGATTTCCGTGCAGCCATTCTGGTGCTGGTTTTGGCCTGCGTTTCCGCCATTATCTATTTCCCGTTCTTCAAGGTGTACGAGAAACAGTTGCTTCAGCAGGAAGCGGAAGAAGCACAGCGTAATGGGGAAGAGGAAAATCAGCAGGTAGCCTAGATAAAAGCAAAACGGCAACGCAGGTTGCCGTTTTTAGTGTTTGCTCCCTCTCTCTGCGGGTTTCAGGCAGGGCCAGACTACTTAAGCGTGCAATCGCCGCACTGCTGGACATCCGGCAGACGGTAGCGCTGACAGCAGGTACGACGCACCAGAAGTCCCTCACGCGGAACCACGGTGCGGTAAAGAGGGTTATCCCGCCCATCCGACAGCTGTCTGGCAAAGAAACAGCTCTGACGCAGCGCATCCACTTTCTCGTCGCCGAGCAGCGGCTTCATCTCCGTTAAATACCAGTGGATAAGATACCCGGTATTACTCCAGATCAGTTTGCCGTTGATCTCCCCCGTCGCTTCCAGCGCATCAATGACCGGAACCAGCGCTCTTGTAATCAACCGTTCCATACGCGCCTGCGCTGACAGGTGACTCGCGCTCGGATCTTCGTGTACATCAATCCAGAAACAGGCGGCGCGTCCGGTCTCATGGAATTCGACGTGGAAATGTTCCGACGAGAGATCGAGCATCGTTTCCTGGGTCAACAGGGCCAGCATGACAGGCGGCACCATCAGCCCGATATACCATTGTGCCCAGAGGGAAAGCAGCGGTTTATTTTCCCGCGCCAGCGTCGGTTGGTTACGATAAATATGGTCGGAATAGGTTGCCAGCAGTGACCGCAGCTCGGCAGGTCGTTGCCACTGAGTCAGCGTCAGAGCATGATGCGGCGGTGCTTCATCCAGTTTGATGAAATCCAGCAGATGGGCGCGTGTTACGGCGATTTTTTCCCGAATGGCATCCGCAAGCGTCGTTTCTCCGGCGGAGAGTGGAGCTCGCCAGAGCAGTGGCTCAACGATGTGTGCGGTACGAGTCGCCATAGTGTGGATTACAAATCTAAATGATAATGATTGCCAATCCTAACTATAGATAAAACCGAGCGCAAGCGTTTTATCCTGGCGCTGTGAAGGCGGTTTCAGGCGATATGAAGCTCGTCGCTCAGCAGAATGCTGTTGCGTCCCATATGCTTGGCTTCATAGAGGGCTTTATCGGCTTTCGCCAGTGCGCCATCAACGTCTTCACCTTCGAACATGGCTATGCCAATGCTGATGGTCACGTTAGTGGCGACGCTTTCGTTAAACATGTGGGGGATTTTGAGATCGTAAACCTTCTGACGTATGCGTTCAGCTGTCTGGCGCGCTTGCTCCAGCGGGATGTTACTTAACAGCACCATAAATTCTTCCCCGCCAAACCGGGCGACAACATCGCGTGAGCGCACGGCGTCGCGGATCGCAGCCGAGACCCTGATCAAGGCCTGATCGCCCATCATATGGCCGTAATGATCGTTATAGGCTTTGAAATGGTCGATATCCATCAGCAGCACAAAGTGCTCGCCGGTGTCAGGCCTGGGGAGGTTCTCAAGCCGGCTTTGCAGCCCGCGACGGTTATATAGGCCGGTGAGCGGGTCCATCATGCTGAGATCGGTCAGGGTTTCACGCTCTTCGAGCAGTTCGGAAAGCAGCTCCTGGGCGAAACGGTCATTACGCCGCTGAAGAACATGATGGATACCAATGGCGACCACCGGCAGCGCGAAAAAATAGGCCATTCTCAGCCAGTTTTCGGACGGGCTAAGCCACAGGCAGGATATAAAAGCGGGAAATGAATGTAACGTAAAGGCTTTAATATTTCTGGCGAAAGCCAGAGACCCTATAAAAAGCACTGTTAATAGCGCCATCATTAAATAGGTTGCGTGATCGTGCGTTATTAACAGAAATTTTGAGACGATCTGCCATGCCCATAAAAACCCAAAAATAGCTGAAACAGCAGGGATATTTATTTTTCGCGTGCTATTTTTCCAGTGCCAGATAAGTAAGCCAGTGCTGGCAGTCAATACGGCAAACAGGGGGACTGATAACACACGAACGGAATAGAGAGGGTTTGTTACCGAGAACAATGCTGATGCAGCGTTCAGAAATAAAAATAAACGTAAAGAAAGCTGATATTTCTTGTTGACTAAGGACAGCCAGGATTGTGATGTCATATGCGTGCGTTTTTATTAAAACTCAATTAAAACAATGAGCAAGGTGTTGTTATGTATTATTGGTCGCTACAAAATTGAATTTTTATTATCAGAAAAACGTTATCGGAAGTTAACAGGTGGGCAATTTATCACCTTACACATTCTCTGTCATTATGGGAAAGCAATTGCTGGCGCAATTTCTTACGTCGCATGCTGACAAGTGATAATTACTATCATATGATACTGGTTATCATTATCAGTGCGAGAGGTGAAACCATGTTGAGCAAAGCGCTGGGAAGTGGGTGGGGAATATTGCTGCCTGGTTCCATAATCGGTGGGCTGATGTTTGCCGATCTTCCCATTGATGTCTGGAAAGCAATGATTGTTTCGGGCTTGCTGGTGACATCCGCGATGATCTGGCACAAACAGTTACGGCATTACGTGCTGTTGCCATCATGCGTTGCGCTAATCAGTGGACTGCTGGTGATTCTGATGAGTTTGAAATAAAAGGGAAAAAAAAGGGTACTGCTGAAGGGATGTAAGATAATTGGTGCGAGGGGGGGGACTTGAACCCCCACGTCCGTAAGGACACTAACACCTGAAGCTAGCGCGTCTACCAATTCCGCCACCTTCGCACAGTCATCTTACTGGTTTGATATCGCCTCGTTGGTGCGAGGGGGGGGACTCGAACCCCCACATCCTAAGGACACTAACACCTGAAGCTAGCGCGTCTACCAATTCCGCCACCTTCGCCCAGTGCGAGCAATATCAACGTGATTTATGGTGCGAGGGGGGGGACTTGAACCCCCACGTCCGTAAGGACACTAACACCTGAAGCTAGCGCGTCTACCAATTCCGCCACCTTCGCATACCATCGACACTGTAAAAGTATCGTAACCACGGAGGCGCATTCTAGATGTTTTCAGCTTTACGTCAACAGAAAATTGCGCACGTTGTTTTGATTGCTGCAAAAATGGGCGATGGCAGCGTCAGCCATCGCCGGGCAGGGGAATTACTTTTTCGCCTGGCGCGTCATCACGGTGCGATACACCTTAAAGCGGCCTGTCTGGGCGATTACTTCGTGGAAGCCGAAGGTTTCATCCAGCACTTTCGGATACGCCAGGAAGGCATTCGCCACAATACGTAGCTCACCGCCGCTGTTAAGGTGACGGGTTGCGCCACGGATCAGCGTTTGCGCCGCTTCAAGGCTGGTCTCCATCCCGTCGTGGAACGGCGGGTTAGAGATGATCATGTCAAAGCGACCGGTCACGTCGGAGAAGACGTTACTGGCAATCACTTCGCCTTCAATGCCGTTCGCAGCAAGCGTGGCGCGGCTGGCTTCTACCGCCGGGGCGCTCACGTCACACAGAGTTAAACGCACTTTTGGTGAGTGGCTGGCGAGAACCGTTGACAGCACGCCCGCGCCACAGCCGACATCCAGCACCTTGCCCTTGGTGTGCGGCGTCAGGGTGGACAGCAGCAGCTTGCTGCCCGTATCGAGCGCGTCACGGCTAAACACACCCGGCAGGGTTTTAATGGTCAGTCCGTCAAGCTGGTACTCGTCCCAGAAGGTGTTGGCATCAAAAGTGGTCTGTTTTTCCAGACGGCCATGATACAGGCCGCAGCGTCGGGCGCTGTCGATTTTCGTCAACGGCGCGTAGCCTTCGAGCATCTGCTCTGCGCTTCGCACCCCGCTGCGGTTCTCACCGACGACAAAAATATCGCAGCCGACCGGCAGCAGAGAAAGCAGGTTCATCAGCTGGAACTGGGCTTCCGGTTTGTTCTTCGGCCAGTAGTAAATGAGCGTATCGCAGTCAGCAATATCGCTCTGCTCCGCCACCAGGCTAAAGCGTGCGCGCTCGCCCATCTGGCGGCTCAGCACCTGCCAGTGGTGGTAGTATTGGGTGTGGGCACGGCTTTCAGCACAGTCGAAACGTGCGGGCAGGTCATCCTGCATATCTCCGGCAAACAGAATACGGCTTTCTTCGAAATCATCACTGTGACGCAGCAAGACTTCACTTGCCGGGGTAAATGCAGACATGAATTGTTCCTCAATAAACTCAGGCGGGGATTATAGTAGGTAGATGGCGCAGTTTCGACACATTTGCTATATTTGCGCGCCTGAGAGACAGGAGTTTTCGCTATGACATCCCGACGAGACTGGCAGTTGCAGCAGCTGGGCATCACCCAGTGGGCTTTGCGTCGCCCGACGGCGTTGCGGGGCGAAATAGCCATCTCCATCCCTGCGCATGTCCGCCTGGTGATGGTGGCAGAAGCGCCGCCTGCCCTGAACGAACCCCTGATTGAGGATGTCCTTCGCACCCTGAAGGTGACAAACGATCAGGTATTACAGCTGGCGCCCGAAAGCGTCGCGATGCTTCCCCCTGACAGCCGCTGTAACAGCTGGCGAATCGGGGCGGTGGATGAGCTACCTCTTGAAGGAAGCCAGATCAGCTCGCCAGCGCTGGACGAACTGAAAGCCAACCCAAAAGCGCGTAGCGCGCTATGGCAACAAATTTGCGAATATGAACACGATTTCTTCCCTCACGACGGCTGACCTGGCCACCGCGTTCGCGATTGAAACACGCGCCCATGCCTTTCCGTGGAGCGAAAAGACGTTTGCCAGCAATCAGGGCGAACGCTATTTAAATCTCCGCCTGGACGTTGACGGTGCGATGGCCGCGTTCGCCATCACGCAGGTCGTTCTGGACGAGGCGACGCTGTTTAATATCGCGGTCGATCCCGCTTACCAGCGCCGCGGGCTGGGCAGGGAGCTGCTTGAGCACCTCATTCGTGAGCTGGAAACCCGTGACGTTTTCACCCTGTGGCTTGAGGTGCGCGCGTCCAATGTCGCCGCCATCGCGCTCTATGAAAGCTTAGGCTTCAACGAGGCGACTATCCGCCGTAACTACTACCCCACCGCAGAGGGACGTGAAGACGCCATTATCATGGCTCTGCCGATTGGATAACGAAAATAAGGTTGTAACGATGAAATGGGACTGGATTTTCTTTGATGCCGACGAAACGCTGTTTACGTTTGACTCGTTCGGCGGCCTACAGCGGATGTTTCTCGACTATAGCGTGACGTTCACCGCGGAAGATTTTCAGGACTATCAGGCGGTGAACAAGCCGCTGTGGGTGGATTACCAGAACGGAGCCATCACCGCGTTACAGCTTCAGCATCAGCGTTTTGACGTCTGGGCTGAACGGTTAAACATCAGTCCTGGGGTGCTGAACGAGGCCTTCCTGAATGCGATGGCGGATATCTGCGCGCCGCTGCCCGGCGCCGTTTCTCTGCTGGATTCGCTGAAAGGGAAGGTGAAGCTTGGGATCATCACCAACGGCTTTACCGCGCTTCAGCAGATCCGCCTTGAACGCACTGGCTTGCGCGATCATTTCGACGCGCTGGTGATCTCCGAAGAGGTAGGCGTGCCGAAGCCGGATCCGCGTATTTTCGATTATGCGCTGGCGCAAGCGGGCAATCCTGACCGCGATCGCGTGCTGATGGTGGGGGATACGGCAGAATCTGATATTCTGGGAGGTATGAGATCGGGCCTGTCGACCGTCTGGCTGAATGCGCATGGCCGCACGCTGCCGGAAGGCATCGAGCCGACCTGGACCGTTACGTCATTGAACGAACTGGAGCAGCTCCTGTGTAAACAATGATTGCCTGCCCCCTGTTGATGGGTAAAATAGCCGCATTTTTCGTATTCCATGATGCGCGGCCTGCTGCCGCGCTTACCTAAGAAGAATTGATTATGACGTTGTCTCCTTATCTGCAAGAGGTGGCCAAACGCCGCACTTTTGCCATTATCTCGCACCCGGATGCCGGTAAAACGACCATCACCGAGAAGGTGCTGCTGTTCGGACAGGCGATCCAGACCGCGGGTACCGTTAAAGGCCGTGGCTCCAGCCAGCATGCTAAATCCGACTGGATGGAGATGGAAAAGCAGCGTGGTATTTCGATTACCACCTCCGTGATGCAGTTCCCGTATCATGACTGCCTGGTGAACCTGCTGGACACCCCGGGGCACGAAGACTTCTCCGAAGATACCTACCGTACCCTGACGGCGGTGGACTGCTGCCTGATGGTGATCGACGCGGCGAAAGGTGTTGAAGATCGTACCCGCAAGCTGATGGAAGTCACTCGTCTGCGCGATACGCCGATCCTCACCTTTATGAACAAACTCGACCGTGACATCCGTGATCCGATGGAGCTGATGGATGAAGTGGAAAACGAGCTGAAAATCGCCTGCGCGCCAATCACCTGGCCGATTGGCTGCGGCAAGCTGTTCAAAGGGGTTTACCACCTCTATAAAGACGAAACCTACCTGTATCAGACCGGTAAGGGCCACACTATTCAGGAAGTCCGCATCGTGAAAGGGCTGGACAACCCGGAGCTGGACGCCGCTGTCGGTGAAGAGCTGGCCGCGCAACTGCGCGATGAGCTTGAGCTGGTCAAAGGCGCTTCTCACGAGTTCGACAGAGAACTGTTCCTGAGCGGTGACATTACCCCGGTCTTCTTCGGTACCGCACTCGGCAACTTCGGCGTTGACCATATGCTCGACGGTCTGGTTGAGTGGGCCCCGCAGCCGATGCCGCGTAAAACCGACACCCGCGAAGTAGAAGCGAAGGAAGAGAAGTTCTCCGGCTTCGTCTTTAAAATTCAGGCCAACATGGACCCGAAACACCGTGACCGCGTCGCCTTTATGCGCGTGGTTTCCGGTAAGTACGAAAAGGGCATGAAGCTGCGTCAGGTGCGTATTGGTAAAGACGTAGTGATTTCCGACGCGCTGACCTTCATGGCAGGCGACCGTTCCCACGTGGAAGAAGCCTATCCGGGTGACATCATTGGTTTACACAACCACGGTACCATTCAGATCGGCGATACCTTCACGCAGGGCGAAATGATGAAGTTCACCGGTATCCCGAACTTCGCGCCGGAACTGTTCCGCCGCATTCGCCTGCGCGATCCGCTTAAGCAGAAGCAGCTGCTGAAAGGCCTGGTCCAGCTTTCGGAAGAGGGGGCTGTACAGGTGTTCCGCCCTATCGCCAACAACGATCTGATCGTGGGCGCGGTGGGTGTGCTCCAGTTTGACGTGGTAGTTGCCCGTCTTAAGAGCGAGTACAACGTGGAAGCGATTTACGAATCGGTGAACGTGGCGACCGCGCGCTGGGTTGAATGTTCAGACGTGAAGAAATTCGAAGAGTTTAAGCGTAAGAACGAAGTTCAGCTGGCGCTGGACGGTGGCGATAATCTGACCTATATCGCCCCGACTATGGTTAACCTGAACCTGACGCAGGAACGTTATCCCGACGTTCAGTTCCGCAAAACGCGCGAGCATTAATTCCCTCACAGAGCACGGCAGCCGCCGTGCTCTTCTTTAATTCCAGTGTTATTAAACCCTTGCGGAATGTTCTTAATTCAACGTAATTTTTCGCTATTCGTTCGTTTTTTCCCCAATTCTGAATGCACCCCTCTGATTGTGATCTATATTTAACTCAGTGTTTAGCACCGGGCGTGGATGAATTAACTGTTCAATGCATGTCCACTGGTTCTCCATTTCGCCCGTGTGTTAATTCGCAATATATAAAACCAAGATTTAGGGAAGTATGTCGCCCAAATAACGGGCAAAACACAGGAATAAATCGATGAATATGACAAGACTGAAGATTTCTAAAACTCTGCTGGCTGTAACGTTGGGTAGTGTCCTGGTAAGCGGTTCTGCTCTGGCGGAATCCAGCACCATGGATAAAGCGCAAAATACCGCTAATACCGCAGGGGAAAAAATCGATAGCTCTATGAATAAAGTCGGTAATTTCATGGATGACAGCTCTATCACAGCAAAAGTGAAAGCCGCACTGGTGGATCATGAATCCATTAAGAGCACCGATATTTCTGTTAAAACCGACAACAAGGTTGTCACTCTGAGCGGTTTCGTTGAAAGCCAGACTCAGGCTGAAGAGGCCGTTAAAGTAGCGAAAGGCGTTGAGGGCGTAAGCTCTGTAAGCGACAAACTGCACGTACGTGACAGCAAAGAATCGTCGGTGAAGGGCTATGCCGGAGATGCAGCAACTACCAGCGAAATCAAAGCTAAACTGTTAGCTGACGACATCGTGCCATCCCGTATGGTGAAAGTTGAAACCACTGATGGTGTGGTCCAGCTGTCCGGTACGGTTGAGAACCAGGCACAAAGCGATCGTGCCGAGTCAATTGCGAAAGCTATTGATGGTGTGAAAAGCGTCAAAAACGATCTGAAAACGAAGTAAAGCAGTACCACTCGCCCGTCTGGCTGAAAACCGCGGGCGAAATAAAAACGACTCTGGAAAAGCCGGTGAGTGACCTGAGCGCTCACGTTTAGCGGCCGACATTAACTATGGTAAAGGAGAGGCTTATGTTTCGTTGGGGCATTATATTTCTGGTTATCGCGTTAATTGCCGCCGCATTGGGCTTTGGTGGACTGGCGGGTACCGCGGCATGGGCAGCGAAAATTGTTTTCGTCGTCGGTATTATTCTGTTCCTGGTCAGCCTGTTTACGGGTCGACGTCGCCCGTAGCAAACGCAATAGTTATTAAACAAACTCAAGCCAGTCCTCGTGACTGGCTTTTTCTCGTTTGAGAACCATCGGGAATGTGCGTTACTGTGTCTCATCAAAATAATGAAAACAGGAAGGCAGAGGTGGGGCAACGAATTCCCGTGACGCTCGGCAATATTGCGCCGCTGACGTTAAAACCGTTTCATGCAGGCCAGCTTGCGCTGGTCTGTGAAGGGGGCGGGCAGCGCGGTATTTTTACCGCCGGCGTGCTCGACGAATTTATGCGCGCGCAATTCAACCCGTTCGATCTCTACTTCGGTACCTCTGCCGGGGCGCAGAACCTCTCCGCCTATGTCTGCAACCAGCCCGGCTATGCGCGCAAAGTGATTATGCGCTACACCACCTCCAAAGAATTCTTCAATCCGGTACGCTTCGTGCGCGGCGGGAACCTGATCGATCTCGACTGGTTACTGGATGCCACCTCCAGCCAGATGCCGCTGGCCATGGATACCGCGTCACGACTGTTCGATACCGGCAAAGCGTTCTGGATGTGCGCCAGCCGTGGCGATGACTATTCGCCGGGTTACTTTTCGCCGCAGAAAGAGAACTGGCTGGATATCATTCGCGCTTCCAGCGCGATCCCGGGTTTCTACCGTACCGGCGCGCTGCTGGAGGGGATAAACTATCTTGACGGCGGTATCAGCGACGCGGTGCCGGTACAGGAGGCCGCGCGGCGCGGGGCGAAAACCATTGTGGTGATCCGCACGGTGCCTTCGCAGATGTATTACACCCCACAGTGGTTTAAGCGGATGGAACGCTGGCTGGGCGACAGCAGCCTGCAACCGCTGGTGAATATCGCGAAGCAGCATGAAACCACCTATGGCGCGATGCAGCGTTTTATTGAAAAACCACCGGGCAAGCTGCGCATCTTTGAAATTTATCCGCCGAAGCCGCTGCTGAGCATGGCGCTGGGCAGTCGGCTGCCTGCGTTGCGTATGGATTACAAAACGGGGCGGCTATGCGGGCGATACTTCCTGGCGACCGTCGGGAAAATGCTGGCCGAGCAACCGCCTCTTCATCGGCATAAAAGCATCATATTGCCACCCGCTAGTGTGGCCAATGACGCGGTGGCGATGCCGCTGGTGGACGCGCCGCAGGCCAACGACGGCATACTCGATAACGAGGACCTGGCGTGACGCACTCTTTTATCGATACCCATTGCCACTTTGATTTCCCGCCGTTTAGCGGGGAGGAAACATCAAGTATTGCGCGTGCGGCTGAGGCCGGTGTGAGAGCCATTATTGTGCCCGCTATTGAAGCGGCGAGATTCGAGAAAGTCCTGGCGCTTGCCCAGGGTCACGATGCGCTGTATGCCGCGCTGGGTCTGCATCCGATCGTGATTGAGCACCATCTTGATGACCATCTCGACAGGCTGGATGCCACGCTGCAAAACGCGGATACGAAGCTGGTTGCCATCGGTGAGATCGGCCTCGATCTCTATCGTGAAGATCCGCAGTTTGAACGCCAGCAGACGATCCTGGATGCGCAGCTCCGGCTGGCAAAGCGCCACGATCTGCCGGTGATCCTCCACTCCAGGCGCACCCATGACAAACTGGCGATGCACCTGAAGCGCATCGACGTGCCGCGCAGGGGCGTGGTCCATGGCTTCGCTGGAAGCCTTCAGCAGGCGCAGCGTTTTATCGAGCTGGGCTATAAAATTGGCGTCGGCGGCACCATCACCTATCCGCGAGCCAGCAAAACCCGGGATGTGATGGCGCAACTCCCCCTGTCTTCGCTCCTGCTGGAAACGGATGCCCCTGACATGCCGCTGAATGGTTTTCAGGGCCAGCCCAACCGCCCGGAGCAGGCGGCGCGCGTTTTTGATGTGTTGTGCGAGCTGCGTCAGGAGCCTGAAGATGTGATTGCCAGCACGCTGCTGGAAAATACCCGCGCGGTCTTCGGCATCACGCTATAGATAAAGGGCCGGGCGGATCACCGTGATCTGCTGTCGTTCCAGGGCCTGCGCCAGCGGCTCGATGTCCTCCGGCGTGGCGCTCCGCCATCGCGCCGCCTCCCCGTAAACCCCATGGGCATGAAACGCGTTGATCCGCACCGGAACGTTCCCCAACGCGTGGATAAAAGCGGTCAGCGATGACAGATGTTGCAGATAATCACACCGATCGGGGATCACCAGCAGGCGCAGTTCCGTCAGGCGATGACGATCGGCCAGCCAGCGGATGCTCTGCTTGATCAGCGTGTTTTCACGCCCGGTCAGAAAACGGTGATGTTCATTGCCCCAGGCTTTCAGATCCACCATCGCGCCGTCAAACACCGGTAACAGCTTTTGCCAGCCGGTTTCGCTTAACAGGCCGTTGCTGTCCACCATGCACGTCAGATGGCGCAGGGACGGATCGGCTTTGATCGCGGTGAACAGCGCAACCACAAACGGCAGCTGCGTGGTGGCCTCACCCCCGCTGACGGTCACGCCCTCAATAAACGGCGCGGACGTGCGGATCCGTGAGAGGATCTCCTCGACGCTGTATCGCTGCGCCATCGGCGTCGCCTGCTGCTGACACAGGTGCAGGCAGGTATCGCACTGCTGACAGTGACTCTCCTGCCACCAGACGCGCCCGGCCTGAATCGTCAGCGCATCATGAGGACAGTGGGGAACACAGTCGCCGCAGTCGTTGCAGCGCCCGATGGTCCACGGGTTGTGGCAGGTTTTGCAGCGCAGGTTACAGCCCTGGAGGAACAGCGCCAGGCGGCTGCCCGGCCCGTCCACGCAGGAGAAGGGAATAACCTGACTAACTAAAGCGCATCTGCTGTTCATGGCTTATCACGCGTGGCTGACGTTCCAGAATACGGGTATTGCGCGCGGCCTCCTCGCCGAGCCAGGTGGTGTTGGTGCGCGAGCCGGCCTCCCGATATTTCTCCAGGTCGGAGAGCCGCACCATATACCCGGTGACGCGCACCAGGTCGTTTCCGGCCACATTCGCGGTGAACTCACGCATACCGGCGTTGAACGCTCCCAGGCACAGCTGCACCACCGCCTGAGGATTGCGTTTAACCGTCTCATCCAGGGTGAGAATATCGCTGATCCCCGAATGATAGTGTTTATGGTGCGGGGCTACGGCCAGCAGGTGGCTGATGGGATCTGGCTCGTCACCGTACGGCAGACGCGCCCCCGGCGTGGTGCCTGAATCAGAACTGATCCCTGACTGCGCGTGCAGCATCGCGCGGTGCTGCCAGCCGTGTTTCACCGGCGTGTTTTCTACGAACGCCGCCAGCTGTTCACTGATGCGGTGGCCCAGCGCATTGGCCTGCTCGTTTTTACCGTACCGTCCCGTAATGCCTGCTTTCTCGCACAGCACGTTTACCGCTTCGGCCAGACCGTACATGCCAAACATCGGTACAAAACGATCGGCATCAATCAGCCCCTCTTTCACCAGGAAGCTATTCTCAAAGAAGCCGGATTGTTCATATAAAAAATCGCAGCGCGCATTAATGATCGCGATTTGTTGCTGGCAGTAGTGGGGAAGGGTACGGGTGAAAAAGTCTTCCGGTGAGCGGCTGTGCTCCGCAATCGCTTTCAGGTTAAGGCGCACCAGCGTGCTGCCGCCGCCCGCCAGCGGCAGGGAGTTGTAACAGCTCACCACGCCATAACGACCTTTTGTGAAAATTTTATCATTCACCGGGCCATTGGAAATATGCGGCTTACTGCACTCGCAAATGTTTTTCGCCACGCTCAGCAGCAGATCGTCAGGGGTGACGTCCGGGTCGTAAATAAAGGTCAGGTTCGGCGCGACCTGCTTCAGCTCTGCGTCCGCTCGCAAAATGGCACGCGTGACGGGCGTATCCGCCGGGCCGATATTGGCATGCATAAAGGCATCGGGCAGGGTTCTGTCCAGGTAACGCCAGAAACGTTTTATTCGGCTATCGATTTCATCCTGTGTTAGAATTTTAACATATGGGTTGAGTATCTCATCGAGCTGACCCAGATAGACTGGCATCGATGTGACGGACGGAACATGGTGATAAAGGATAGTGAGCAGTGAGAGGGCATCATCCAGATCTTTCGCCCCTTCCAGCTCCAGCCATTCTGAGCCGTTAGCCAGAAATTTAGCGTAGTCCGGCAGCACGTAGCGCGGTTTGTAAGGCGCATGGCCTTCGAACATGTCGCAGATGTATCCCTCGTCCAGCGCGGCGCGGGCCGCCTCTGGCAGAGCGGGATAGAGCAGATTGTTCTCCGCTTCCAGCGCCAGAAAATGACGTTTTTGTTCCGGGGTTAACACCGGGCTGGTCACAATGTGCTGGCATCGTTGTTGCAGGGCGTCGGGCATGTTCAACTTCCTTGAGGGTTCTGCGGATGGTGAACGAATTGTAAGAAGCCAGCCTGCCGGGGCTTTTGATCCGACAGGGGGTATCGCTGCTTTTGTCGGCGGTTGACGCATGAAAGTTTGAAGAAGATCTCATTACAGTAATGCAAATTTGCACACAGTTTTCATTAACTGTGATGAATGTCGAAGTGTGGATGCGGGTGAATGTTAGAATACTCACAGACCCGCAAGGTAAAATTTATACGGCACTGCCGTTGGAGAATGTTATGACCGATTTAACTGCAAGCAGCCTGCGCGCGTTGAAACTGATGGACCTGACCACCCTGAATGATGACGACACCAATGAAAAAGTCATCGCCCTGTGCCATCAGGCAAAAACGCCAGTGGGTAATACCGCCGCCGTCTGTATCTACCCGCGTTTTATCCCGATTGCCCGCAAAACGCTGAAAGAACAGGGCACGCCGGACGTGCGCATTGCGACCGTGACTAACTTCCCGCACGGTAATGACGACATCGAGATCGCGCTGGCGGAAACCCGCGCGGCGATTGCGTACGGCGCAGACGAAGTTGACGTGGTATTCCCGTACCGCGCGCTGATCGCCGGCAACGAGCAGGTCGGTTTTGACCTGGTGAAAGCCTGTAAAGACGCATGTGCGGCGGCAAACGTGCTGCTTAAAGTGATCATCGAAACCGGCGAGCTGAAAGAAGAGGCGCTGATTCGTAAAGCGTCTGAAATCTCTATCAAAGCGGGCGCGGATTTCATTAAAACCTCTACCGGTAAAGTGCCGGTCAACGCGACTCCGGAAAGCGCGCGCATCATGATGGAAGTTATCCGTGATATGGGCGTGTCCAAAACCGTTGGCTTCAAACCGGCAGGCGGCGTGCGTACCGCAGAAGACGCGCAGCAGTTCCTGGCGATTGCCGACGAGCTGTTCGGCGCCGACTGGGCGGACTCCCGCCACTACCGCTTCGGCGCGTCCAGCCTGCTGGCCAGCCTGCTGAAAGCGCTGGGTCACGGTGACGGTAAGAGCGCTAGCAGCTACTAAGTTTGAATTGCCGGGTGGCGCTACGCTAACCCGGCCTACAGGATCGTAGGGCGGGTCAACATACCCGCCGCCATTCACCCGATTCCGCATGGAGGTTACCGTGTTTCTCGCACAAGAAATTATTCGTAAAAAACGTGATGGTCATGCATTAAGCGACGAA
Organism: Enterobacter cloacae complex sp.6700776; assembly: GCF_048284255.1. Taxonomy (NCBI): domain Bacteria; kingdom Pseudomonadati; phylum Pseudomonadota; class Gammaproteobacteria; order Enterobacterales; family Enterobacteriaceae; genus Enterobacter; species Enterobacter cloacae complex sp.6700776. The sequence goes on from NZ_JBLVYK010000006.1 coordinate 62,154, forward strand.
GAGATCCGCTTCTTTATCAACGGCATTCGTGATAACACCATCTCTGAAGGGCAGATTGCGGCTCTGGCGATGACCATTTTCTTCCACGATATGTCGATGCCTGAGCGCGTGTCCCTGACCATGGCGATGCGAGATTCAGGAACCGTTCTGGACTGGAAAAGCCTCAACCTCAACGGCCCGATTGTGGACAAACACTCCACCGGCGGCGTGGGCGACGTGACCTCCCTGATGCTTGGCCCGATGGTGGCAGCCTGCGGCGGTTACATCCCGATGATTTCCGGGCGCGGCCTGGGTCATACCGGCGGTACGCTCGACAAACTGGAAGCCATTCCGGGCTTCGATATCTTCCCGGATGACAACCGCTTCCGCGACATTATTAAAGACGTTGGCGTGGCGATTATCGGCCAGACCAGCTCTCTTGCGCCAGCAGACAAGCGTTTCTACGCGACGCGTGACATTACCGCGACCGTAGACTCCATCCCGCTGATCACCGCCTCTATCCTCGCCAAAAAGCTGGCGGAAGGGCTGGACGCGCTGGTGATGGATGTGAAAGTGGGCAGCGGCGCGTTTATGCCGACCTATGAACTCTCTGAGGCGCTGGCTGAAGCGATCGTTGGCGTTTCCAACGGCGCGGGCGTGCGCACCACCGCACTGCTGACGGACATGAACCAGGTGCTGGCGTCCAGCGCCGGTAACGCTGTTGAAGTCCGCGAGGCCGTGCAGTTCCTCAAAGGCGAATACCGTAACCCGCGCCTGTTCGATGTCACCATGGCGTTGTGCGTTGAGATGCTCATCTCCGGCAAGCTGGCCAAAGACGACGCGGAAGCCCGCGCGAAGCTTCAGGCGGTGCTGGACAACGGCAAAGCGGCGGAGATCTTTGGTCGGATGGTGGCGGCGCAGAAAGGCCCGACCGACTTCGTGGAAAAATACGCGAAATACCTGCCCACCGCGATGCTCAGCAAAGCGGTCTATGCGGACAGTGAAGGCTTTGTCTCGGCTATGGATACCCGCGCGCTCGGCATGGCGGTCGTGTCTATGGGCGGCGGTCGTCGTCAGGCATCGGACACCATTGATTACAGCGTCGGCTTTACCGATATGGCCCGTCTGGGCGACAGCGTTGACGGCCAACGTCCGCTGGCGGTGATCCACGCGAAAGACGAAGCCAGCTGGCAGGACGCGGCGAAAGCGGTGAAGGCGGCAATAACTCTTGACGATAAAGCACCGGAAACCACACCGACGGTCTATCGTCGTATTACTGAATAGCGGTATACTGATCTGATCGCATTTTTATGAAGCACTAAGTACGGAGAACAATTATGAAACGTGCATTTATTATGGTGCTGGACTCATTCGGCATCGGCGCAACCGAAGATGCAGAACGTTTTGGTGACGTGGGTTCCGATACCCTGGGTCACATCGCGGAAGCCTGTGTAAAAGGCGAAGCGGACAACGGTCGTAAAGGCCCTCTGAACCTGCCAAACCTGACCCGCCTCGGGCTGGTAAAAGCGCATGAAGGTTCTACCGGTAAAATCGCAGCCGGTATGGACGGAAACGCGGAAGTGGTGGGCGCCTACGCGTGGGCGCACGAGCTCTCTTCCGGTAAAGATACGCCGTCCGGTCACTGGGAAATCGCTGGCGTGCCGGTGCTGTTTGACTGGGGTTACTTCTCCGATCACGAGAACAGCTTCCCGCAGGAGCTGCTCGATAAGCTGGTGAAGCGCGCCAACCTGCCGGGCTACCTCGGCAACTGCCACTCTTCCGGTACCGTGATTCTGGATCAGCTCGGCGAAGAGCACATGAAAACCGGCAAACCGATTTTCTATACCTCTGCTGACTCTGTGTTCCAGATCGCCTGCCACGAAGAGACGTTTGGCCTGGATAAACTGTACGAGCTGTGCGAGATCGCCCGTGAAGAGCTGACCGAAGGCGGCTACAACATTGGCCGTGTTATCGCGCGTCCGTTTATCGGCGACAAAGCGGGTAACTTCCAGCGTACCGGCAACCGTCACGATCTGGCCGTGGAGCCACCGGCGCCGACCGTGCTGCAAAAACTCGTCGACGAGAAAGACGGCCAGGTCGTTTCCGTAGGTAAAATCGCGGACATCTACGCTAACTGCGGCATCACCAAAAAGGTCAAAGCGACCGGTCTGGATGCGCTGTTCGACGCCACCATCAAAGAGATGAAAGAAGCGGGCGACAAGACCATTGTCTTCACCAACTTCGTGGACTTCGACTCCTCCTGGGGCCACCGTCGCGACGTTGCCGGTTATGCCGCGGGTCTGGAGCTGTTTGACCGCCGTCTGCCAGAGCTGATGGAGCTGGTGGGGGAAGATGACATTCTGATCCTGACCGCTGACCATGGCTGTGACCCGACCTGGACCGGTACCGACCACACCCGTGAGCACATTCCGGTGCTGGTGTACGGCCCGAAAGTCAAACCGGGCTCGCTGGGTCATCGTGAAACCTTCGCGGACATCGGCCAGACGATTGCGAAATACTTTGGTACGTCTGACATGGAATATGGCAAGGCTATGTTCTAAACGGATTGGGTGAGGCCTGATGCCCTCACCCCGACCCTCTCCCACAGGGAGAGGGAGAACAGAATGTAGGCCGGGTAAGGCGCAGCCGCCACCCGGCAAAAACAACAATGTAAAAGGAACTGAAGATGGCAACTCCTCACATTAATGCAGAAATGGGTGATTTCGCTGACGTCGTATTGATGCCGGGCGACCCGCTGCGCGCGAAACACATTGCAGAAACCTTCCTCGAAGACGTGCGTGAAGTGAACAACGTGCGTGGCATGCTGGGCTTCACCGGTACCTATAAAGGCCGCAAAATCTCCGTGATGGGTCACGGCATGGGTATCCCATCCTGCTCCATCTATACCAAAGAGCTGATCACCGATTTCGGCGTGAAGAAAATCATCCGTGTCGGCTCCTGCGGCGCGGTGCGCATGGACGTTAAGCTGCGTGACGTGGTGATCGGCATGGGCGCGTGCACCGACTCTAAAGTCAACCGCATTCGCTTTAAAGATCATGACTTTGCGGCCATCGCTGATTTTGACATGGTGCGTAACGCGGTTGACGCAGCAAAAGCGCTGGGCGTTGACGCGCGCGTGGGCAACCTGTTCTCTGCCGATCTGTTCTACTCGCCAGAAGGCGACATGTTCGACGTGATGGAAAAATACGGCATTCTGGGCGTGGAAATGGAAGCGGCCGGTATCTACGGCGTGGCGGCTGAATTCGGTGCGAAAGCGCTGACCATCTGCACCGTGTCTGACCATATCCGTACTCACGAGCAGACCACCGCTGCCGAGCGTCAGACCACCTTCAACGACATGATCAAAATCGCGCTGGAATCCGTTCTGCTGGGCGATAAAGAGTAAGAGCTGTTGTGCCGGGTGGCGGCCTCGCCTGACCCGGCCTACGGTTTTGTAGGCCCGCTAAGCGCAGCGCCAGCGGGCTTTTTTACTAGCGCACGGCCTGAGCAATCCACGCCGATACATCCTGCAGCTCTTTTTCCTGCTCCGGAAAATCCCCAATTAATGCATCACACTCCTGCTGCAACATATCCGCCCGATACAGACAGCCTTGTAAACGTGCGGCCAGCGCCTCCAGCGGTGCAGGATTGAGACTATCCGTAAAGACCTGCGTGCGGGTGATATGGCCCTTCTCCACGTCAAAGTGCAGCTCAACGCCGCCCCATGTAAATCGCTCATCCAGCAGGTGTGAAAACGCCGGTGCCTGACCGAAGTTCCACTCCCAGCTGCTCTGGCGCGCAAAGGTTTCCGCGAAGTTGGGCAGGTCCGGGGTTTTATCCGGAGAAATCACCTCGGCTTCTACGCGTTCACCGTAATGCTTGAAAAAGGCTTCACGGATCGCGTCGCAAATCTGCTCATGAGTAATCCCCGGCAGCAGATCCACCAGATTCGCCACGCGACCGCGCACGGAGGTAATGCCTTTCGCCTGGAGCTTTTTCTTGTCCGGGTTCAGATAGTTTGCCAGACGGCTCAGATCGGCATTCAGCAATAATGTGCCGTGGTGGAATCCGCGATCCATCGTTTCGCGGTAGGCTGAGCCTGACACTTTCCGGTCGCCTTCAGGTGTTTTCACCACCAGATCGTTACGACCCGAGGCTTCAGCCGTCACGCCGAGCGAATTGAGCGCGTTGAGCACAATGGAGGTCGAGATGGTTTTGTCGTATTCCGGCTTGCCCGCCATAAAGGTAAAGCAGGTGTTGCCGAGATCATGGAACACCGCACCGCCGCCGCTGCTGCGGCGCGCCAGGCGGACGTTGTCCTCTTCCATACGGCGGGTGTTACACTCTTTCCACGGATTTTGCGCGCGGCCAATAACGACCGTATCAGCGTTGCGCCAGAGAAACAGGACGCGCTGGGTGGCGGGCATCTGGCGGAAGATGCACTCTTCTACCGCGAGATTAAACCAGGGATCGTAAGAGTCAGAGATAAGCAGGCGTAACGTCGACATGGCAGAGTTCCTTTTCCGAATCATCCGCCTACTTTATCACTATTCTTTCTTCTCGCTCTCTTCCTCTTCGGGAACTGACTTGCTGGCGGTTAACAGGAACGGCGACTGCTGCCAGCGGGTGCGCTTGCCTTGCAGCAGCGTGCGCGCCAGTACCACGCCAATCGCCAGCGAGAGCAGCAGCATCAGGCGCAAAATATTGGTGGTGTTATCCACCTGTTTGGCTTCGGTTGGCAGGGTGTGGGTGTCGAGTGTCAGACGTAAATAGCCGAGTGGGCCATTCTTGCCCTGAATGGGTTCAACGATTTGTTGATTGAAATAACCGCCAGCTTTTTTGCCGTCCAGCGCCAGCCTGTCGCGCACGTCGACATGCTCACCCGCGCGGGCAATCAGGTCGCCCTGTTCATCGTACACGCCCGCATCCAGAATGCGGCTGTTTTCCGTAAGCTGGCGCAATACCTGGGCTATCCGCTTGTCATCCGGCGTTTCGGTGCGCATAGACGGCGCAACGTTGAGCGTCACCTGGCGCGCCAGCGTACGGGCCAGTTCTTCAAACTGTGGGTTACGCTGTCGTTGGTGATTCTGGCTAAACCAGGATGCCCCCTGCATAAGCGCCACTAATAGTGCGAGACAGATCAGGACAATCACGGCGCGATGAAGCCGGAATTTCAGTTTTGCGCGAGCCATATTCCACCTGCTTAAAATTTACGGCTTAATGTTGCCAGAAGTGATGGTTACAGGGTAGCCTCATGCGTTATTTTCCCTCTGGAACCTTCCGGCGCGAACGAAATTACAGGAGCTTCAATGCCGAACATTACCTGGTGCGACCTGCCAACGGATGTCTCTTTATGGCCAGGATTGCCGCTCTCTTTAAGTGGCGATGAGGTGATGCCTCTCGATTACCACGCTGGCCGTAGCGGCTGGCTGCTGTACGGACGCGGCCTGGATAAGCAACGCCTCACCCAGTATCAAACTAAACTGGGCGCAGCGATGGTCATCGTTGCGGCCTGGTGCGTGGAAGATTATCAGGTTATTCGCCTGGCGGGTTCCCTGACGCAGCGCGCCACGCGTCTGGCGCACGACGCCGGGCTGGACGTAGCCCCGCTCGGCAAGATCCCGCATCTGAAAACGCCGGGCCTGCTGGTGATGGACATGGACTCTACCGCCATTCAGATCGAGTGTATTGACGAGATTGCTAAACTGGCGGGCAGCGGCGAGCTGGTGGCTGAAGTCACCGAGCGCGCGATGCGCGGCGAGCTGGATTTCACCGCCAGCCTGAGACAGCGCGTGGCGACCCTGAAGGGGGCCGATGCTAACATTTTGCGTCAGGTGCGCGATGAACTGCCCCTGATGCCAGGGCTGACGCAGCTGGTGCTCAAGCTGGAGACGCTCGGCTGGAAAGTGGCGATTGCCTCCGGTGGGTTCACCTTCTTTGCCGATTACCTGCGTGACAAGCTGCGTCTGACCACCGTGGTGGCAAACGAGCTGGAGATCATGGACGGCAAACTTACCGGACAAGTGATTGGCGACATCGTGGATGCGCAGTACAAAGCCAATACGCTGACGCGTCTGGCGGAGAAATACGCCATTCCGGTCGAACAGACCGTCGCCATCGGCGATGGCGCGAACGATCTGCCGATGATCAAAGTTGCCGGACTGGGTATTGCCTACCACGCCAAGCCGAAAGTGAATGAAAAGACGGAAGTCACTATCCGTCATGCTGACCTGATGGGCGTGTTCTGCATTCTCTCCGGCAGCATTAATCAAAAATAGCGGCCTGCTTTTGTAGGCCGGGTAAGCGTCAGCGCTATCCGGCGCGCAGACCGCACAGAAATAACGAGGTAAACCGTGGCGAAAGCTCCAAAACGCGCATTTGTCTGTAATGAATGTGGTGCGGATTATCCGCGCTGGCAGGGGCAATGCAGCGCCTGTCATGCCTGGAACACCATCACCGAAGTGCGTGGTGTGGCGGCTTCGCCGAGCGTGGCCCGCAATGAACGGCTGAGCGGCTATGCGGGCAATGCAGGCGTGTCGAAGGTACAAAAACTTTCGGATATCAGCCTTGAGGCGCTGCCGCGCTTCTCAACCGGATTCAAAGAATTTGACCGCGTGCTCGGCGGTGGCGTAGTGCCGGGCAGCGCTATTCTGATCGGCGGTAACCCGGGCGCGGGTAAATCGACCCTGCTGCTGCAAACGCTCTGCAAGCTCGCCGAACAGATGAAAACCCTGTACGTCACGGGCGAAGAGTCACTCCAGCAGGTGGCGATGCGCGCGCACCGCCTCGGTCTGCCGACCGGCAATCTGAATATGCTCTCGGAAACCAGCATCGAGCAGATCTGCATGATCGCCGAAGAAGAGCAGCCGAAGCTCATGGTGATCGACTCCATCCAGGTGATGCACATGGCGGACATTCAGTCGTCACCGGGGAGCGTGGCGCAGGTGCGTGAAACGGCTGCGTACTTAACGCGCTTTGCCAAAACGCGCGGCGTAGCGATAGTGATGGTGGGCCACGTCACCAAAGACGGCTCGCTGGCCGGCCCGAAAGTGCTTGAGCACTGTATCGACTGCTCGGTGATGCTCGACGGCGATGCGGATTCCCGTTTTCGTACCCTGCGCAGCCATAAAAACCGCTTCGGCGCGGTGAATGAACTGGGCGTGTTTGCCATGACCGAGCAGGGGCTGCGCGAAGTCAGCAACCCGTCGGCCATCTTCCTGAGCCGTGGCGACGAGATTACGTCCGGTAGTTCGGTGATGGTGCTGTGGGAGGGGACGCGTCCGCTGCTGGTTGAAATTCAGGCGCTGGTGGATCACTCGATGATGGGTAATCCGCGGCGCGTGGCGGTCGGTCTGGAACAGAACCGCCTGGCGATCCTGCTGGCGGTGTTGCACCGTCACGGCGGCCTGCAAATGGCGGATCAGGATGTGTTCGTCAACGTGGTTGGTGGGGTGAAGGTTACGGAAACCAGCGCGGATCTGGCGCTGTTGCTGGCGATGGTCTCCAGCCTGCGCGACAGACCGTTGCCGCAGGATCTGGTGGTATTTGGCGAAGTAGGGCTGGCGGGCGAAATTCGCCCGGTGCCGAGCGGTCAGGAGCGTATCTCCGAAGCGGCAAAACATGGCTTCCGCCGCGCAATTGTTCCGGCCGCCAACGTGCCGAAAAAAATCCCGGAAGGGATGCAGGTTTTTGGCGTTAAAAAACTCGCAGATGCGTTAAATGTCTTTGACGACTTATAATTACGTATTCGATTTTGCAGGAGGCACCGTAATTTATGTCATCATTTGACTACATCAAGACCGCTATCCGCCAGAAGGGCTGCACGTTACAGCAGGTAGCGGACGCCAGCGGCATGACCAAGGGCTACCTGAGCCAACTGCTGAACGCCAAAATCAAAAGCCCCAGCGCGCAGAAGCTGGAAGCGCTGCACCGTTTTCTGGGGCTTGAATTTCCGCGGATGCAAAAGAACATTGGCGTGGTGTTCGGTAAGTTCTACCCGCTGCATACCGGCCACATCTATCTGATCCAGCGCGCCTGTAGTCAGGTCGACGAGCTGCATATCATCATGGGTTATGATGAAACCCGCGATCGCCAGCTGTTTGAAGACAGCGCCATGTCGCAGCAGCCCACCGTGCCGGACCGCCTGCGCTGGCTACTTCAGACATTTAAGTATCAGAAAAATATTCGTATTCATGCCTTTAACGAAGAGGGCATGGAGCCGTACCCGCACGGCTGGGACGTGTGGAGCAACGGCATCAAAGCGTTTATGGAAGAGAAGGGCATTGCACCTAACTGGATCTACACCTCTGAAGAGTCCGACGCGCCGCAGTTCCGCGAGCATCTGGGCATCGAAACCGTGCTGATCGATCCTAAACGCACCTTTATGAACATCAGCGGGGCGCAGATCCGCGAGAACCCGTTCCGCTACTGGGACTACATTCCGACCGAGGTGAAGCCATTCTTCGTGCGTACGGTGGCGATCCTCGGCGGCGAGTCCAGCGGGAAATCGACGCTGGTGAATAAGCTGGCGAATATCTTCAATACCACCAGTGCGTGGGAGTATGGCCGCGATTACGTCTTCTCACACCTCGGTGGTGACGAGATGGCATTACAGTATTCCGACTACGATAAAATCGCGCTTGGTCATGCCCAGTACATTGATTTCGCGGTGAAATACGCCAATAAAGTCGCGTTTATTGATACCGATTTCGTCACCACGCAGGCATTCTGTAAAAAGTACGAAGGACGTGAGCACCCGTTTGTGCAGGCGCTGATTGATGAATACCGCTTTGATCTGGTTATCCTGCTGGAAAACAACACCCCATGGGTAGCCGACGGTATGCGCAGCCTGGGCAGCTCGGTAGACAGGCGTGAGTTCCAGACCATGCTGGTGGAGATGCTCAACGAGAACAACGTTGAGTTTGTGCATGTGGAAGAGTCGGATTACGACACCCGTTTCCTGCGCTGCGTCGAGCTGGTGAAAGAGATGATGGGTGAGCAGGGGTAAAAAACTTACCCCTCACCCTAACCCTCTCCCCAAAGGGGAGAGGGGATCGCACGGAGCTGTCTTTACCCTCTCCCCCGTGGGGAGAGGGCAGGGTGAGGGGGAACAAACCACTCAGAACTCAACCACCACTTTCCCACGCATATGCCCCTCCAGCACCATGCGGTGCGCTTCGGTAATGCTTTCCACGCTCAGCCCGTGCAGCGTTTCGCTGAGCGAGCTTTCCACCACGCCGTTATCCACCAGCTTCGCCACCTCATTTAAAATCTCGCCCTGGCGCGCCATATCCGCGGTCTGGTACATGCTGCGGGTGTACATAAATTCCCAGTGCAGGGCGGCAGATTTGGACTTCAGCTTGTCCTGGTTTAGCGGATGCGCATTTTCAACGATGGAACAAATGTGTCCCTGAGGGGCAATCAGATCGCTGACCGCATCCCAGTGCCCGTCGGTGTCGTTGAGGATAAAAATGTAATCCACAAAGGTGAGCCCCTGTTTCGCCAGTTCACCCTTCAGGTCGCGGTAATTTACGACAACGTCAGCCCCGCGATCGCGACACCACCGGGCGGAATCTTCTCGTGAGGCGGTTGCGACGATCTTCACCTTGCTGTTGTGCTTCGCAAACGGGATCGCCAGCGATCCGACTCCACCCGCGCCGCCAATTATCAGCAGCGTTTTATCTGCGTCGGCATCCTGAATCTTCAGCCGTTCAAACAGGCCTTCCCACGCGGTGAGCGCCGTCAGCGGCAGTGCTGCCGCAGAGGCCCAGCCAAGGTTTGCAGGCTTGTGCCCGACAATGCGCGCATCGATAAGCTGGTGCGTGGTATTGCTGCCCGGTCGGGTGATATCCCCCGCGTACCATACTTCGTCACCCGGTTTGAATCCGGTGACGCCAGCCCCGACGGCTTTGACGATCCCGCTGGCATCCCACCCGAGAATGCGCGGCTCCTTCAGTCCGCTTTTGGCAATGCCTGCATGTACTTTGGTATCCACCGGGTTTACGGAGACGGCTTTCACCTCCACCAGCAGATCGTACTCGCCGGGCTGCGGCATCGGCGGGGTAATTTCAACGAAGGTGGAGGGATTTTCTGGGTTAACGGCAATGGCTTTAACAGACATGATGTTCTCCTCAATGAATGCGTTGTGTTGAGGCTAGTCTATTAAGTGGTCAGTTGCATGATAAGATGGACAATCAAGAACTCAGCGTTCGTACAGGGTGAACAATCATGTTTAAACAGCTACAGGATATGGCGCTGTTTGCGCTGGTGGCTGAGATGGGCAGCTTTACTGCGGCGGCGCAGAAGGCTGAACTGCCGAAATCCAGCGTCAGCCAGCGCATTAGCCAGCTGGAGCAGCAGTTGGGGATCCGCCTGCTTAACCGCACGACGCGCAGAATAAGCCTGACGTTTGCGGGCGAGCACTATCTGGTGCACTGCCGCGAGATGCTGGCGGCCAGCGAGCGCGCGGAGTATGCCATTCAGCGGCTGCGAGAAAACCCCAGCGGACGGCTGAGGATCACCTGTCCGGCAGGGATTGGCGCGACGCTGCTGGCGCATATGAATGCCGAGTTCCAGCTTCGCTACCCTGACGTGTCGCTGGATGTATCAATTTCAGACGATGTGGTAGATCTGGTCGAGTCGGGTTTTGACGTGGCGCTGCGCACCGGCAAACCGCAGGATTCTTCCCTGATTGGCCGCATGATTGGGCACTGTCCGCGCTACATGCTGGCCTCGCCTGACTATCTGGCGCGTCGGGCGCCGTTAATCCATCCCCGACAGCTGGTGGATCACCGCTGCATTACGCACCGGGCATGGTCGGAGTGGCTTCTGCGAAGCGAGAGTGAGGATTACCGCTACCTGCCGGATAACGCCCACATGACGGATAACCTGGTGTACGCCCGAGAATGCGCCATTGCCGGGGCGGGGATCACGCTGTTACCCGCATTCCTGCTGGAAGATAAAATCGAAAAGGGCGCGCTGGTAAAGGTGCTACCGGAGTGGCGCGTTGAGGGGAACGATCTCTGGCTGGCCTATCCGAGCCGTAAGCTCAATTCGCCTGCGCTGATGAGCTATATCGACTTTGCGATGCAGTTTGATGAGGTGAAGCGGTATTACGTGGGCAAATAAAAAGGCCGGGTGGCGGCTTCGCCTTACCCGGCCTACACACTGTGCGGCCTGATGCCCTCACTCTGGCCCCCTCACGGGGAGAGGGAACAAGCATAAAAAACGGCAACCGAAGTTGCCGTTTTGCTTTTATTTCGCAATACGCTTGTACTTAATACGCTTCGGCTCCAGCGCGTCTGCGCCCAGCGTGCGTTTCTTGTACTCTTCGTATTCGGTGAAGTTACCTTCGAAGAACTCCACTTTACCTTCGTCCTGGTAGTCCAGAATGTGGGTTGCGATACGGTCAAGGAACCAGCGGTCGTGCGAGATAACCATGGCGCAGCCCGGGAATTCCAGCAGGGCGTTTTCCAGCGCGCGCAGGGTTTCGATGTCCAGGTCGTTGGTAGGTTCATCGAGCAGCAGAACGTTGCCGCCAACCTGAAGCAGCTTCGCCAGGTGCAGACGACCACGCTCACCGCCAGACAGCTCGCCCACGCGTTTGCCCTGGTCGGTGCCCTTGAAGTTAAAGCGGCCAACATAGGCGCGGCTTGGCATCTCGGTGTTGCCGATACGCATGATATCCAGACCGCCGGAGACTTCTTCCCACACGGTTTTGCTGTTGTCCATCGCGTCACGGAACTGGTCAACGGAGGCCAGCTTCACGGTCTCACCCAGGGTGATAGAGCCGCTGTCAGGCTGTTCCTGACCGGACATCATGCGGAACAGGGTGGATTTACCCGCGCCGTTCGGACCGATGATGCCGACGATAGCGCCTTTCGGTACGGAGAAGGTCAGATCGTCGATCAGCAGGCGGTCGCCGTATGACTTACGCAGGTTGGTCACTTCAACCACTTTATCCCCCAGACGTGCGCCAGGCGGGATAAACAGTTCGTTGGTTTCGTTACGCTTCTGGTATTCGGTGTTGTTCAGCTCTTCGAAGCGTGCCAGACGGGCTTTGCCCTTGGACTGACGGCCTTTCGCGCCCTGACGAACCCACTCCAGCTCTTTCTCGATAGACTTACGACGAGCCGCTTCCTGAGACGCTTCCTGCGCCAGACGCTGATCTTTCTGTTCCAGCCAGGAGGAGTAGTTACCTTCCCACGGAATACCTTCGCCGCGGTCCAGCTCCAGGATCCAGCCCGCCACGTTGTCGAGGAAGTAGCGGTCGTGGGTAATTGCCACCACGGTGCCTTCGAAGTCGTGCAGGAAGCGTTCCAGCCACGCCACGGATTCCGCATCCAGGTGGTTGGTCGGTTCGTCGAGCAGCAGCATGTCTGGTTTTTCCAGCAGCAGGCGGCACAGCGCCACGCGGCGGCGTTCACCACCGGAGAGATTCGCGATTTTCGCATCCCAGTCCGGCAGACGCAGGGCATCTGCCGCGCGCTCCAGCTGCACGTTCAGGTTGTGACCGTCGTGCGCCTGGATAATCTCTTCAAATTTGCCTTGCTGAGCGGCCAGTTTGTCGAAGTCCGCATCCGGCTCGGCGTATTTGGCATACACTTCATCCAGACCTTTCAGGGCGTTAACCACTTCGGATACCGCTTCTTCAACGGATTCACGCACGGTGTGTTCCGGGTTCAGCTGAGGTTCCTGCGGCAGGTAGCCGATCTTGATGCCAGGCTGCGGACGGGCTTCACCTTCGATGTCTGTATCGATGCCGGCCATGATGCGCAGCAGGGTGGACTTACCGGCACCGTTGAGACCCAGAACACCGATTTTTGCGCCCGGGAAAAAGCTCAGCGAGATATTTTTAAGAATATGACGTTTCGGCGGGACAACTTTGCCGACACGATGCATGGTATAAACGAATTGAGCCACGTTGGACTTCGCCTCTTTTATCGTGATGAGAATGAATTTCAGCCTCGAAGTGTAGCCTTTTTCACGCCCTAATCCCAGCCAGGAACGTCGGGAGTGTTAAAACGCGCAAGAAAGGTAAAAAAGTGTCCATGACGTGGCGCGTTGTGGGATGCCTGGTTAGCATAAGTTGAGGTAACTTTAACGTGGCAAGACGCTGCAACTGACGAAAAACAATGAGGAAGAGCTTGTGGAAAAAGCCAAACGGGTGGTCTGGCGTCTGCTGGCTGCCAGCGTATGCGTAATGGCGGTAAGCCAGGCGGTGCATGCCGATTCACTGGATGAACAACGTAACCGCTATGCCCAGATTAAGCAGGCATGGGACAACAAGCAGATGGATACCGTGCAGGCGCTGATGCCGACGCTGAAGGATTATCCGCTGTATCCGTATCTGGAGTATCGTCAGATCACTGATGATCTCATGAATCAACCGACCGTCACCGTAAATAACTTCATTCAGGCGAACCCGACACTGCCGCCTGCGCGTACCCTGAAGTCCCGGTTTGTGAACGAGCTGGCCCGTCGCGAAGACTGGCGCGGCCTGCTGGCTTTCAGCCCGGATAAGCCGGGCGCGACGGAAGCGCAGTGTAATTACTATTATGCGAAATGGGCGACCGGTCAGCAGGAGGAAGCCTGGACCGGCGCGAAAGAGCTGTGGTTGACGGGCAAAAGCCAGCCAAACGCCTGTGACCCGCTGTTCAGCGCCTGGCGCGCCTCGGGCAAGCAGGATCCGCTCTCTTACCTGGAACGTATTCGCCTGGCGATGAAGGCCGGAAACACCCGGCTGGTTACCGTGCTGGCGGGCCAGATGCCCGCGGATTATCAGACCATTGCCTCTGCCGTTATCAGTCTGGCAAACGATCCCAATACCGTGCTGACGTTTGCGCGTACCACCGGCGCGACCGATTTTACCCGCCAGATGGCGGCGGTGGCCTTTGCCAGCGTGGCGCGTGAGGATGTGGAAAACGCCCGGCTGATGATCCCGCAGCTGGTGCAGGCCCAGCAGCTTAATGACGATCAAACCCAGGAACTGCGCGATATTGTGGCATGGCGACTGATGGGAACAGATGTCACCGACGAACAGGCGCGCTGGCGTGACGACGCGGTAATGCGTTCAAACTCTGTCTCGCTGGTGGAGCGTCGCGTGCGCATGGCGCTGGGAACGGGCGATCGTCGTGGCCTCAATACCTGGCTGGCGCGCCTGCCGATGGATGCTAAAGAGAAAGATGAATGGCGTTACTGGCAGGCGGACCTGCTGCTGGAGCGTGGTCGTGAAGACGAAGCCAAAGCGATCCTCCACTCCCTGATGCAGCAGCGCGGCTTCTACCCGATGGCGGCGGCGCAACGTCTGGGTGAGGAGTACACCCTGAAGATCGACAAAGCGCCAGCCAACGCGAACCCGGCGCTGACGCAGGGTCCGGAAATGGCGCGCGTGCGCGAGCTGATGTACTGGAATCTGGATAATACCGCGCGCAGCGAATGGGCCAACCTGGTCACCAGCCGTACCACCGACGAGAAGGCGCAGCTTGCCCGCTATGCGTTTGATAATCGCTGGTGGGATCTGAGCGTGCAGGCGACGATCGCCGGCAAGCTGTGGGATCATCTCGAAGAGCGTTTCCCGCTGGCTTATAAGGATCTGTTCGATCGCTACACCAGCGGCAAAGATATTCCGCAAAGCTACGCGATGGCCATTGCCCGTCAGGAAAGCGCCTGGAACCCGAAAGTGCGTTCGCCGGTGGGGGCCAGCGGCCTGATGCAAATTATGCCGGGCACCGCGACGCACACGGTGAAGATGTTTAATATCCCAGGCTACAGCAGCCCGTCCCAGCTGCTGGATCCGGAGACCAACATCAACATCGGTACCAGCTACTTGCAGTACGTCTATCAGCAGTTCGGTAATAACCGCATCTTCGCGTCAGCCGCGTACAACGCCGGGCCAGGCCGCGTGCGGACATGGCTTGGCAACAGCGCAGGGCGACTCGACGCCGTGGCGTTCGTCGAGAGCATTCCGTTCTCGGAAACGCGCGGATATGTGAAGAACGTGCTGGCGTATGACGCCTACTATCGGCACTTCATGGGGGAGAAAGATGCCCTGATGAGCGATGCCGAGTGGCAGAGACGTTACTGATCGGCGCGGGTTGTGTTATGCTGTACTCGTTAATGAGTACAAGAGGCAGCATAACATGACCCAGCATTCCCCGTATTCCTCGGCCATGGCCGAACAGCGTCATCAGGAGTGGCTTCGTTTTGTGGAGTTGCTCCGCCAGTCTTACGACAAAGATCTGCATTTACCCTTGCTACAGCTGATGCTAACGCCAGACGAGCGTGAAGCGCTGGGTACACGGGTACGCATTATTGAGGAACTGCTGCGCGGCGAAATGAGCCAGCGCGAGCTGAAAAACGAGCTGGGCGCGGGCATCGCGACGATTACCCGGGGTTCAAACAGCCTGAAGTCGGCGCCGGTTGAACTGCGTCAGTGGCTGGAAGCGGTATTGCTTAAAAACGCCGGATGACGGCTTCGCCTAATCCGGCCTACAAACTTAACGATAAATCGCGTTATGGAACGGACTTAACGCCAGAATAACGGCCTGGTGGTAAACGCTCGAACGGGTGAGCTTGCCCGCGGTAAAGACGCCAATCGCCCCCTCTTTACGACCAATCTCATCAATGCCGGTGTAGTGCGACATTACCGGCCCCAGCGCCTCACCCGCGCGGACTTTCTCCAGTATGACCTCCGGCAGCGGCAGCGTGGCTGAACGCGCTTCGCCGCGCTGCTCGCGGCTTTCGATAACAACCCAGCTGAAGGTCGCCCCTTCGTCGATACCTGCTTCAATCGCGACCCAGAAGTCAGCATCTGGCGCGGCGGCTTTTGCATTCGCCACGCGATTTCGTGCGCCAGCGCGTGTTTCCTCGCTGCCAAACGGCTGTTCCGGCACACCGCTCTCGACGCCGACGGCGTCAATATGGCAGGATCCTTCGCCGAAGATCTCTTCAAATGCCCTTAGAATTGCCTGAATTTTGGCAGGATTGGTGGTAGCAGAGACAACATGGTGCATAATTAAGCTCGATTTAAAAAATTCATCGCAGTATAACGGAAAAAAAGCATGTTACAGGTATACCTTGTTCGCCACGGTGAAACGCAGTGGAACGCCGAGCGACGTATTCAAGGCCAGTCAGACAGTCCTCTCACCGACAAAGGTGTGCAGCAAGCGTGGCAGGTGGCGGAACGCGCCAGAACGCTGGGTATCACTCACGTCATCTCCAGTGATTTAGGCCGCACGCAGCAGACGGCACGCATCATCGCCGATGCCTGTGGCTGCGACGTGACCCTTGAACCGCGCCTGCGCGAGCTGGATATGGGCGTGCTGGAAAAACGCCCTATCGATACGCTGACGGAAACCGAAGAAGGCTGGCGTCGCACGCTGGTGAACGGCACTGAAGATGGTCGCATCCCTGAGGGGGAATCCATGCAGGAGCTGAGCGTGCGCATGCATGCCGCGCTGGCCGAGTGCCTGAAACTCCCGGCAGGTAGCCGACCGCTGCTGGTGAGCCACGGTATCGCGCTGGGTTGCCTGGTGAGTACCATTCTGGGGCTGCCGGCTTACGCCGAGCGCCGTTTGCGTCTGCGCAACTGTTCCATTTCCCGTATCGACTATCAGGAAAGTGCCTGGCTGGCATCGGGGTGGGTGGTTGAGATGGCAGGGGACATTTCGCATCTTGATGCCCCTGCACTGGATGAGTTGCAGCGTTAACGACGTACCGGAATCAGGAATTCCATACGCAGATTGATAGGGCCTTCTTCCGGTTTTGCATCTTGCGCCGGATAGTAGCGCTCAATGTCCTGACCTTTACGGCGATTCAGATTCAGCATCGGCATGCAGGTCCCGTAAACGGTCAGGATGAACTCCTGAACGCCCGTTCCTAACCCTTCGTATGAGAACATCACATACTCGCCGCCTTCCAGCACGACAGGCTTCGAGCCATGAATGTAACCGTTTGCCATGTCAGGCGTCAGCGCCGTGGTATAGAACACTTCCTGCTCGTCATCTTTTTCCTGGCTTGGATACGTTTCGTTCAGGCCATACAGAATCGGCGGGATCGCCGGAGCGTGGCTTAAAAATTCGCGCCAGAACTGAACGCGCATCTGATGGCGGAACTCGGAGATCTGCTCCAGGGAACAGGAGTAGCTCTGCGTGGTGCCGACCAGGTGCGTTTCCGGCAAGGTGATGATTTCATATTTTGGCATCGCAAACTCGCCCAGACGCAGCGGCGGACGCATACCAAAGGAGCTCCAGTCCGGCGAGCGGCGATAAAGCGCTGGCGTTAACGAGAACTGTTTTTTAAAGGCGCGAGTGAAGGTTTGCTGTGAATCGAAGCGATATTGCAGGGCAATATCCAGGATTGGTCGCGCGGTCAGGCGCAACGCGAC
Organism: Enterobacter cloacae complex sp.6700776; assembly: GCF_048284255.1. Taxonomy (NCBI): domain Bacteria; kingdom Pseudomonadati; phylum Pseudomonadota; class Gammaproteobacteria; order Enterobacterales; family Enterobacteriaceae; genus Enterobacter; species Enterobacter cloacae complex sp.6700776. The sequence goes on from NZ_JBLVYK010000006.1 coordinate 79,519, forward strand.
AGCAGACTTTGATAAACGACGTGCGCGAATATAGGCACCGATAGCATGACCGGTGACATCCTTGAACATCCTTTGCAGATGCCACTTGGAATAGCCTGCTTTTGCCGCCACATTATCCAGTGACAAAGGCTGGTCGAGATGACCTTCCAGCCAGGTGAGCAGGTCGCGAATAATTCCAGCCTGATCCATATACTATCCTCATCCTTAAAACTGCCGCAGGTGCCTGTTTACAGGTTAGCGGATAATAGCATTTTTTGACGTTTTAGCATTCAGTGTTTTTTTTGCGCATAAATGCTTTTTGTGGTGATTTAAGTGCGGATATATTCTAATCCTGTGATCTTGCTACATTTTTATCTAACCTGTTGAATAATCGCTCAGCGTAATTTTTATGAATGGTAACAATATGAAATACAAGGTTTTAGTCTTTGCAGCACTGGCGCTGATGGCAGGGCGCGTGGCACAGGCGGAGCAAATTGGCTCCGTGGACACCGTGTTTAAAATGTTTGGGCCGGACCACAAAATTGTGGTGGAGGCCTTTGACGATCCGGACGTTAAAAACGTCACCTGCTATGTCAGCCGGGCGAAGACCGGCGGGATTAAAGGCGGCCTGGGGCTGGCTGAAGACACGTCTGACGCGGCCATCTCCTGCCAGCAGGTTGGTCCGGTGGAATTGAGTGACAAAATTAAAAACGGCAAAGCGCAGGGCGACGTTGTATTCCAGAAACGGACCTCGCTGGTGTTCAAAAAGCTACAGGTGGTCCGTTTTTATGACGCGAAGCGCAACACACTGGCTTATCTGGCTTATTCCGACAAAGTCGTGGAAGGCTCACCGAAAAACGCGATTAGCGCGGTGCCGATTATGCCGTGGCATTGATAAAAAAAACGGCGCAAAAGCGCCGTTTTTTACTGCGTGACGGGAGGATTACTCCTGGAGGTCACCGCAGAAACGATAGCCTTCACCATGGATCGTGGCGATGATTTCCGGCGTATCAGGCGTAGATTCGAAATGTTTACGAATACGACGGATGGTTACGTCAACGGTACGATCGTGTGGCTTCAACTCACGACCGGTCATTTTCTTCAGCAGTTCTGCACGGGACTGGATCTTGCCCGGGTTTTCGCAGAAGTGCAGCATCGCGCGGAATTCACTGCGCGGCAGTTTGTACTGCTCACCGTTCGGGCTAATCAGCGAACGGCTATTGATATCAAGTTCCCAGCCGTTGAATTTGTAGCTATCGACGCTACGACGCTCTTCACTGACCGTACCCAGATTCATGGTGCGGGACAGCAGGTTGCGTGCACGAATGGTTAACTCGCGAGGGTTGAACGGCTTGGTGATGTAGTCATCCGCGCCGATTTCCAGACCAAGAATTTTATCAACCTCGTTGTCACGGCCTGTCAGGAACATCAACGCGACGTTCGCCTGTTCACGCAGTTCGCGCGCCAGAAGAAGCCCGTTTTTGCCCGGCAGATTGATATCCATAATCACCAGGTTGATATCATTTTCAGAAAGGATCTGATGCATCTCTGCGCCATCGGTCGCTTCAAAGACATCGTAGCCTTCTGCTTCGAAAATGCTCTTTAACGTGTTGCGTGTTACCAACTCGTCTTCAACGATAAGAATGTGCGGGGTCTGCATGTTTGCTACCTAAATTGCCAACTAAATCGAAACAGGAAGTACAAAAGTCCCTGACCTGCCTGATGCATGTCGCAAATTAACATGATCGGCTTAACGTGACTAAAGTACGTAATTGCGTTCTTGATGCACTTTCCATCAACGTCAACAACATCATTAGCTTGGTCGTGGGTACTTTCCCTTTGGACCCGACAGTGTCAAAAACGGCTGTCATCCTAACCATTTTAACAGCAACATAACAGGCTAAGTGACACCGGACACCCAATAAAACTACGCTTCGTTGACATATATCAAGTTCAATTGTAGCACGTTAACAGTTTGATGAAATCATCGTAGCTGAATGCTAGCCTTTGTCACAATTTTTCAATAAACCAACTAGTTGCGGACATTGATTGATAAACGGTACGAATCCAATCGGAAAAGAGTATTCATAAGGTCATTATCATTACAAAACATAAGGATAATGGACTTCTGTTAACATTCTAACTGATTGTTCAGCCACAAAATAGTTTAGCTTTTTTTAATTGTTATGAAACGCTATTTCGGTGATTTGTGTTGCAAAATTGTAAATTCGTGCTGCGTAATATGTTGAAGTGAATCACATTTTTACCTGCTAACTGATTAAAAAGAGAGCATAAATGCATCTGTCGATTGTGCTGGTGGCACCAGCAAGAGCTGAAAATATTGGCGCTGCGGCGCGTGCCATGAAGACCATGGGTTTTACCGATTTGCGTATCGTAGACAGCACGGCGCATCTGGAGCCTGCTGCGCGATGGGTGGCGCACGGTTCGGGTGATATTCTCGATAATATAACCACTTACGCTACGCTCGCTGAGGCGCTGCACGATATTTCGTTTACCGTCGCGACGACTGCGCGCAGCCGGGCGAAGTTTCATTATTACGCCACGCCTGCTGAACTGGTGCCACTACTGGAAGAAAAAAGCCAGTGGCTGGAGAAAGCCGCGCTGGTGTTTGGGCGAGAAGATTCCGGGCTAACTAACGAAGAACTGGAACTGGCTGACGTCCTGACGGGCGCGCCGATGGTGGCGGATTATCCGTCACTCAATCTGGGGCAGGCGGTGATGGTGTACTGCTATCAATTAGCATCCTTAATACAAATTCCTCAGCCGCCAGCGTCAGTAACGGATGAAAACCAGCTGGCGGCGCTGCGTATTCGTGCAGATAAGCTTCTCGAGCAACTGGGCGTCGCTGACGATCAAAAAATGGTGGACTGGTTACAGCAGCGCCTGGGGCGTCTTGAACAGCGCGACACGGCAATGCTGCACCGATTGCTTCATGATATCGAAAAAAAATTAGCCGAGTAAAATAGTGTCATAGGTTTTTATTATGGCCGATCCTGCTGATGTCTGGGGTTGCATCTGGGGTATTCCGATGAAAATAAATCTGCACGCAGCGGGACGTGAGAATGTCCCGAATTGTGATCAAATTAAAAATTCATTGACTTAAGGTGTCCGATCCTTTAACCCTAAAAGAATAGAGCACAGACAGATAATAATGACAGAGTACACAACATCCATGAAACGCATCAGCATCACCACCATTACTACAACCATCATCATTACCACAGGTAACGATGCGGGCTGACGCGTACAGGAAAAACAGAAAAAAGCCCGCACCTGAACAGTGCGGGCTTTTTTTTCGGCTAAAGGAAATGAGGTAGAACCATGCGAGTGTTGAAGTTCGGCGGTACATCAGTGGCAAATGCAGAGCGTTTTCTGCGTGTTGCCGATATCCTGGAAAGTAACGCCAGGCAGGGGCAGGTTGCTACCGTGCTCTCTGCCCCGGCAAAAATCACGAACCACCTGGTGGCGATGATTGAAAAAACCATCGGTGGCCAGGATGCACTTCCGAACATCAGCGACGCCGAGCGTATCTTCGCTGAACTGCTTCAGGGGCTGGCAGACGCCCAGCCTGGCTTCCCGCTGGCGCAGCTGAAAACCACCGTTGAACTCGAATTTGCCCAGATTAAACATGTCCTTCACGGTATCAGCCTGCTGGGTCAATGCCCGGACAGCATCAACGCGGCGCTAATTTGCCGGGGTGAAAAACTCTCTATCGCCATCATGGCAGGCGTGCTGGAAGCGCGCGGTCACCACGTGACGGTCATCGATCCGGTTGAAAAACTGCTGGCTGTGGGACACTACCTTGAATCCACCGTCGACATTGCCGAGTCGACACGCCGCATTGCGGCGAGCAAAATCCCGTCTGACCACATGATCCTGATGGCAGGCTTCACCGCCGGTAACGAGAAGGGCGAACTGGTGGTGCTGGGGCGTAACGGCTCTGACTACTCCGCTGCCGTGCTGGCGGCCTGTTTACGTGCAGACTGTTGTGAGATCTGGACTGACGTTGATGGTGTATATACCTGCGACCCGCGCCAGGTGCCGGACGCCAGGCTGTTGAAGTCGATGTCGTACCAGGAAGCGATGGAGCTTTCCTACTTCGGCGCCAAAGTGCTTCACCCACGTACCATCTCCCCGATTGCCCAGTTCCAGATCCCTTGCCTGATTAAAAATACCGGTAATCCGCAGGCGCCGGGTACGCTGATTGGCGCCAGCGCTGATGAAGATGACCTGCCGGTAAAAGGCATTTCGAACCTTAATAACATGGCGATGTTCAGCGTCTCTGGCCCGGGTATGAAAGGTATGGTTGGCATGGCGGCACGCGTGTTTGCGGCCATGTCCCGTAATGGGATCTCCGTGGTGCTGATCACGCAGTCTTCTTCCGAATACAGCATCAGCTTCTGCGTCCCGCAGGGCGATTGCCTGCGCGCCCGTCGCGCGCTGGAAGAAGAGTTCTACCTGGAGCTGAAAGAAGAGCTGCTGGAGCCGCTCTCTATTCAGGAGCGTCTGGCCGTGATCTCCGTGGTAGGCGACGGCATGCGCACCCTGCGCGGAATCTCCGCCAAATTCTTTGCCGCCCTGGCGCGGGCCAATATCAATATCGTGGCGATTGCCCAGGGCTCATCAGAGCGTTCAATTTCCGTTGTCGTGGATAACGATGACGCCACTACCGGCGTGCGCGTGGTGCATCAGATGCTGTTCAACACCGACCAGGTGATTGAGCTGTTCCTGGTGGGCGTCGGCGGCGTCGGCGGCGCGCTGCTGGAGCAGGTAAAGCGCCAGCAGGAGTGGCTTAAGAAGAAACATATCGATCTGCGCGTCTGCGGAATTGCGAACTCGAAAGCGTTGCTGACTAACGTCCACGGTCTGAACCTGGAAAACTGGCAGGCGGAACTGGAAGAGGCGAAAGAGCCGTTCAACCTGGGTCGTCTGATCCGTCTGGTGAAAGAGTATCACCTGCTTAACCCGGTGATCGTCGACTGTACCTCCAGCCAGGCTGTGGCCGATCAGTACGCGGATTTCCTGCGCGAAGGTTTCCATGTGGTGACGCCGAACAAAAAGGCCAACACCTCGTCGATGGATTACTATCACCAGCTGCGTCTGGCGGCGAGCAAGTCGCGCCGCAAGTTTCTGTATGACACCAACGTGGGCGCAGGCCTGCCGGTCATCGAGAACCTGCAAAACCTGCTGAACGCGGGCGACGAACTACAGCGTTTCTCCGGCATCCTCTCCGGCTCCCTGTCGTTTATCTTCGGCAAGCTGGACGAAGGGATGAGCCTGTCGGAAGCCACCCGCGCCGCGCGCGAGCTGGGCTACACCGAGCCGGATCCGCGCGACGACCTCTCCGGTATGGATGTGGCGCGTAAGCTGCTGATCCTGGTGCGCGAAACCGGCCGCGAGCTGGAGCTTTCGGATATCGTGATTGAGCCGGTGCTGCCAGCAGAATTTGATGACAGCGGCGACGTCAGCGCTTTTATGGCCAGGTTGCCGCAGCTTGACGACGCCTTTGCCGCCCGCGTTGCGAAAGCCCGTGATGAAGGTAAGGTATTGCGCTATGTTGGCAATATTGAAGAAGACGGCGTCTGCCGCGTGAAGATTGCCGAAGTGGATGGCAACGATCCGCTGTACAAGGTGAAAAACGGCGAGAACGCCCTGGCGTTCTACAGCCATTATTATCAGCCACTGCCGCTGGTACTTCGCGGCTATGGCGCAGGGAATGATGTGACGGCGGCGGGCGTGTTTGCCGATCTGCTGCGTACCCTGTCATGGAAGTTAGGAGTTTAAGATGGTTAAAGTATATGCCCCGGCTTCCAGCGCCAATATGAGCGTCGGATTTGACGTGCTGGGCGCGGCGGTTACGCCGGTGGATGGTTCGCTGCTGGGCGATACGGTAACGGTTGAGGCGGCAGAGCGCTTCAGCCTGAATAACGTCGGCCGTTTTGCCAGCAAGCTGCCGCCTGAACCGCGTGAGAATATCGTTTATCAGTGCTGGGAACGCTTCTGTCAGGAGATCGGTAAAAACGTGCCGGTCGCCATGACGCTGGAAAAGAGCATGCCGATTGGTTCGGGACTCGGCTCCAGCGCCTGCTCGGTGGTCGCCGCGCTGGTGGCGATGAATGAGCACTGCGGCAAGCCGCTGAACAACAGCCGCTTGCTGGCGCTGATGGGCGAGCTGGAAGGGCGCATCTCCGGCAGCATTCATTATGATAACGTGGCGCCGTGCTTCCTTGGCGGCATGCAGCTGATGATTGAAGAAAATGGCATCATCAGCCAGCAGATGCCAGGGTTTGATGAGTGGCTGTGGGTGCTTGCCTATCCGGGCATTAAGGTTTCTACCGCCGAAGCGCGTGCGATCCTGCCGGCGCAGTATCGTCGTCAGGACTGTATCGCCCACGGGCGTCATCTGGCGGGCTTTATTCATGCCTGCTATACCCGACAGCCGCAGCTGGCGGCGAAACTGATGAAAGACGTTATTGCCGAGCCGTATCGCACGAAGCTGCTGCCGGGCTTTAACGAAGCGCGACAGGCATCCATGGATATCGGCGCACAGGCGTGCGGCATCTCCGGCTCCGGCCCAACGCTGTTCGCCTTATGCGACAAGCCAGACACCGCGCAGCGCGTGGCGGACTGGCTCTCTAAACACTACCTGCAAAATCAGGAAGGCTTTGTTCATATTTGCCGTCTGGACACGGCTGGCGCACGAGTACTGGGATAACGAATGAAACTCTACAACCTTAAAGATCATAACGAGCAGGTCAGCTTTGCGCAGGCGGTAACGCAGGGTTTGGGCAAAAATCAGGGGCTGTTCTTCCCCCACGACCTGCCGGAATTTCAGCTGACTGAAATCGATGAACTGCTTAAGCAGGACTTTGTCACCCGCAGCACCAAAATTCTGTCTGCGTTTATTGGTGACGAAATCCCGCAGGAGCTGCTCGAAGAGCGCGTGCGCGCGGCGTTTGCTTTCCCGGCCCCGGTGAAGCAGGTGGAGCCTGACGTTGGCTGTCTGGAGCTGTTCCACGGCCCGACGCTGGCGTTCAAGGATTTCGGCGGTCGCTTTATGGCGCAGATGCTGACCCACATCAGCGGCGACAAACCGGTGACCATCCTGACCGCGACCTCAGGTGATACCGGTGCGGCGGTGGCTCATGCGTTCTACGGCCTGAAAAACGTCCGCGTGGTGATCCTCTATCCGAAAGGCAAAATCAGCCCGCTTCAGGAAAAACTGTTCTGCACTCTTGGGGGCAACATTGAAACCGTGGCGATCGACGGCGATTTCGATGCCTGCCAGGCGCTGGTGAAGCAGGCCTTTGATGACGAAGAGCTGAAGGCGGCGCTGGGGCTGAACTCTGCCAACTCCATCAACATCAGCCGTCTGCTGGCGCAGATCTGCTACTACTTCGAAGCGGTGGCCCAGCTGCCGCAGGACGCGCGCAATCAGCTGGTAGTTTCTGTGCCAAGCGGGAACTTCGGCGATCTGACGGCGGGCCTGCTGGCGAAATCACTCGGCCTGCCGGTGAAGCGCTTTATCGCCGCTACCAACGCCAACGACACCGTGCCGCGTTTCCTGAAGGACGGAAAATGGGCGCCGAACGCGACGCAGGCCACGCTCTCCAATGCGATGGATGTGTCACAGCCTAACAACTGGCCGCGTGTGGAAGAGCTGTTCCGCCGTAAGGTCTGGCGTCTGGGCGACCTGGGCTACGCAGCGGTGACGGACGAAACCACGAAAGCCACCATGCGCGAGCTGAAAGCGGTGGGCTATACCTCTGAGCCGCACGCGGCGATTGCCTATCGTGCCTTGCGCGATCAGCTTCAACCGGGTGAGTATGGCCTGTTCCTCGGTACCGCCCATCCGGCCAAGTTCAAAGAGAGCGTGGAAGCGATCCTGGGTGAAACGCTGCCGCTGCCAAAAGAGCTGGCCGAGCGCGCCGACCTGCCGTTGCTGTCCCATGAGCTGCCCGCAGACTTTGCCGCACTGCGTAAGCTGATGATGACCCGAGCGTGAGTTTATTGCCCGGTGGCGGCTACGCCTTACCGGGCCTGGAACATTTCAGAAAGTAGGCCGGGTAAGGCGAAGCCGCCACCCGGCTTTTTTATGGAGAAAATAAGGAGAAAAACAGCAGGAAAAAAGCAGAAATTCCCAATAAATGCGGTCACTTAGGGTTTAGGATTGCAGAGAATAACATCCACCGTTCCCATCACGTACTCTCCTTACATCGGCCCACGTTGGGCAAGAAGAATAAGGAGTCACCTATGTCTACACTGAAACCTGCACTTCTCGCGCTTTCACTGATGCTGGTCGCTCCCATGGCGGTGCAGGCAGCTGAGATCACCCTCGTCCCTGCGGTAAAACTGCAAATTGGCGATCGGGATAATAACGGACACTACTGGGATGGCGGCCGCTGGCGCGACCATGACTGGTGGAAAGCGCACTATGACTGGCGCGATAACCACTGGCGTCCGCACGATGAACATCGCGATCGTCACGATCATCACCGTCATGACGATCATCGCCCGGGGCCGGACCGGAAGCACCATTAACACAAACCCCGCCAGCTGGCGGGGTTGTCTTTTATTGCTCGTGACGCTTAAACACCAGCTCGTTTTTTACTGACGATGCCTCGTCGAAGAAATACCCTTCACTGTTAAAGCCAGTGAGCTGCTCTGGCTTCGTCAGGCGGTTTTGAATGATGAAACGGCTCATCAGACCGCGCGCTTTTTTGGCGTAGAAGCTGATCACTTTAAATTTGCCGTTTTTCTCGTCGAGGAACACCGGCTTGATAATGTCCGCATTCAGCTTTTTCGGCTTCACCGATTTGAAGTACTCATCGGAGGCCAGGTTGATCACCACGTTGTCCCCCTGGGCTTGCAGCGCCGCGTTAAGCTTATCGGTAATGACATCGCCCCAGAACTGGTACAGATCTTTGCCTTTAGCATTTTCCAGGCGGATACCCATCTCCAGACGATACGGCTGCATCAGATCCAGCGGGCGCAGCACCCCGTACAGGCCGGATAACATGCGCAGATGCTGCTGGGCAAAATCGAAATCGGCTTCGCTAAACGTTTCTGCTTGCAGGCCAGTGTAGACGTCACCTTTGAAGGCCAACAGCGCCTGGCGGGCGTTAGCGGGCGTGAAGTCAGGCTGCCACTCATGAAAACGGGTGGCGTTCAGGTCGGCGAGTTTATCACTGATGCTCATCAGCGAAGCGATTTGCGGAGCCGAAAGCTTACGCGCCTCGTGGATCAGCTGTTGCGAGTAGTCCAGCAATTCCGGCTGGGTATAACGCTCAGTGGCGAGCGGGCTCTGGTAGTCGAGCGTTTTGGCAGGTGAAATCAGAATCAGCATATCCAGTCCTTGCAGGAAATTTAGAGCGACTTTAACAAAAAATCGCCCTGAATTGATCGATAGCTGTTATTGCCGCGGCAAATCATCCCAGGTGCCAGGAGCAATTTGTGATTCGATTTCGGGATAGCGTGAGGCGTCAAAGACGGGCTGTACGCCGAGCTTGCGCTGACGCAGATAATCGCGCGCGATCAGCGCCACAACCGGTGAAAGAAGCAAAATTGCCGTCAAATTGGTGATGGCCATCAGCGCCATAATGACATCCGCCAGTTGCCAGATCATCGGCATGCTGAGCAGGCAACCGACAAATACCATGGCCAGCACACCCGCGCGAAGGATGTTGCGGGCCAGACGCGAGTCAACTTTCAGGAAAATAAGGTTGTTCTCGGCATAGATATAGTTCACCACAATAGAACTGAAGGCAAAAAGCCCCACGACAAGGGCGACAAGGCCTGCGCCCCAACCGCCGACGAGGGAGACCAGCGCCTGTTGTACCCAGTGAATGCCTGCTGTACTGCCGGATGGATGTTCAACGGCGCCGGACAGCAACATTATCATCGCACTGGCGGAGCAGATAACAATGGTGTCTGTGAAGACGCCAATCATCTGTACAATGCCCTGCGCGGCGGGATGCGGGGGCCAGGATGCGGCCGCTGCGGCGGCATTCGGCGTGGAGCCCATTCCCGCCTCGTTGGAGAACATGCCTCGCTGAAAACCCGCAGTGAGCGCCTGGCTAAGGGTGTAACCCAGCGCGCCGGAAGCCGCTTCGCGCCAGCCGAACGCGCTTTGGAAAATAGTGACGATGACGTTCGGCACTTCGTCGATATGTATCGCGCATACCATCAGGCTGGTTGACACCCACAGCAGCGCCATCAGCGGAACCAGCCACTGCATCAGGCGGGCAACCCCTCTCAGCCCGGTCACAATGGTCAGCAGGGTGAGAAGGGCAAGCGCGCTGCCCGTCAGCCACTCCGGACAATTGAAGGCAAAGCGCAGCGCGTGGGCGACGGAATTAGCCTGAACGGTATTGAAAATAAGACCATAGGCCATCAGTAAAAAGATTGAGAACAGGACGCCCATCCAGCGCATTCCCAGTCCGCGAGCCATATACCAGGCGGGGCCGCCGCGAAATTGACCGTTGCCGTCTTTTTCTTTGTAGAGCTGCGCAAGCGAGCATTCAGCAAAGGAGGTGGCCATACCGATAATCGCCGTCACCCACATCCAGAATACCGCGCCCGGACCGCCCGCGCCGATTGCCAGCGCGACACCGGCCAGGTTACCGCTGCCGACGCGCGCGGCCAGGCTGGTACAGAGCGCCTGAAATGAGGTCAGGCCGCCCGGCTGTGGTGTGACGCTGTTTTTCAGACTTCTGCCAAATTTGCGAATATAGCGAAACTGAATCAGTCCGCTGCGCCACGTAAACCAGATACCTGCCCCTGAAAGCAGGTATATCATGATTGAACCCCAGAGAACTTCGTTAATAAAGAAAAAGAAATCAGGCACTAACGTCCCTCTTGTTGATGCCAACGTGAATATGTAAGCGCTACCACTGATTGTGCATGCTGTTACTTAGCAGCCTGTTTATATTCTGAGTTTATCATACTCTGCCTAAGCGCACTGTCTGCGGTTGCGCTGCCTCTCACTCGTGTTATCATCAGGGCAGACCGGTTACATCCCCCTAACAAGTAAACCTGTCATTTTTCCGCTGCTGGCAGGCTGTCGGTAGTGTGAATTATCCAGGGAACGTTAAAAGAGAAACACTATCATGACGGATAAATTGACCTCCCTTCGTCAGTTCACCACTGTCGTCGCTGACACCGGAGATATTGCGGCAATGAAGCTGTACCAGCCGCAGGATGCTACAACCAACCCTTCTCTGATCCTTAACGCCGCGCAGATCCCTGAGTATCGCAAACTGATCGACGAGGCGGTGACCTGGGCAAAAGCACAGAGCAATGACCGCGCGCAGCAGGTTGTGGATGCGACTGACAAACTGGCAGTAAACATCGGTCTGGAAATCCTGAAGCTCGTTCCTGGCCGTATCTCTACTGAAGTTGATGCTCGCCTGTCCTACGACACCGAAGCGTCTATTGCCAAAGCAAAACGCCTGATCAAACTGTACAACGATGCGGGCATCAGCAACGACCGTATCCTGATCAAACTGGCCTCTACCTGGCAGGGCATTCGCGCCGCTGAACAGCTGGAAAAAGAAGGGATCAACTGTAACCTGACTCTGCTGTTCTCCTTCGCACAGGCGCGTGCATGTGCCGAAGCTGGCGTATACCTGATTTCTCCGTTTGTGGGCCGTATTCTGGACTGGTACAAAGCCAACACCGACAAGAAAGAGTATGCGGCGTCTGAAGATCCAGGCGTGATTTCCGTGACGGAAATCTACGAATACTACAAACAGCACGGCTATGAGACCGTTGTTATGGGCGCAAGCTTCCGTAACGTCGGTGAAATCATTGAGCTGGCTGGCTGTGACCGCCTGACCATCGCCCCTGCGCTGCTGAAAGAGCTGGCAGAAAGCGAAGGAGCTATCGAGCGTAAACTGTCCTACACCGGTGAAGTGAAAGCGCGCCCAGAGCGCATCACCGAGTCCGAGTTCCTGTGGCAGCACAACCAGGATCCAATGGCCGTAGATAAACTGGCGGACGGTATCCGTAAGTTTGCTATCGACCAGGAAAAACTGGAAAAAATGATCGGCGACCTGCTGTAATCATTCTGCGTGACCGGGTTCCCGGTCACGCCTCTTTCCCCCGCCTCTGTCTGAATTTTCTCTCTGCGTGTATCATTCCCTTTAATCAGTACTTTTTGAATGGAATGGATATGAATACCTTACGCATCGGCTTAGTGTCGATTTCTGACCGCGCCTCCAGCGGTGTTTATCAGGATAAAGGCATCCCTGCTCTGGAAGCGTGGCTGGGCAGCGCGCTCACTACCCCGTTTGAGATCCAGACTCGCCTGATCCCGGACGAGCAGCCGATCATCGAGCAGACCCTGTGTGAGCTGGTGGATGAGATGAGCTGCCACCTTGTGCTGACGACGGGCGGAACCGGCCCCGCGCGCCGCGATGTAACGCCGGACGCGACGCTGGCTATCGCCGATCGTGAAATGCCGGGCTTCGGTGAACAGATGCGCCAGATCAGTCTACACTTTGTCCCGACGGCCATTCTTTCCCGTCAGGTCGGGGTGATCCGCAAACAGGCGCTGATCCTGAACCTGCCGGGGCAGCCGAAGTCGATAAAAGAAACGCTGGAAGGAGTAAAAGCCGAAGACGGGAGCGTTATCGTCCACGGTATCTTTGCAAGTGTACCGTATTGTATACAACTGCTTGACGGTCCGTACGTGGAAACTGACGGCAACGTGGTAGCAGCATTTCGCCCTAAAAGCGCTCGCCGCGAAACAATCTCCTGAAAATGCTTTAAATGTGACATTAGCGCCAGCCGCAGTAGCGTGTAAATGGATTTACGATATAGTAATTTTTTCTTTACGATTGCTGTAAAAAATAATCCACAACACATGCACAATGGTTCGCTATGTCACATAACACCCGACCTCTGAATCGACAGGACTACAAAACCCTCACGCTCGCTGCTCTGGGCGGCGCGCTGGAGTTTTACGACTTCATCATCTTTGTCTTCTTCGCCGCCGTCGTGGGGGCGCTGTTTTTCCCGGCGGATATTCCTGAATGGCTGCGTCAGGTGCAAACCTTCGGCATTTTCGCTGCCGGGTATCTGGCGCGTCCGCTGGGCGGCATTGTAATGGCGCACTTTGGCGATCTGGTTGGGCGCAAGAAGATGTTTACCCTCAGCATCCTGCTGATGGCCGTGCCGACGCTGGCGATTGGCCTTTTGCCTACCTATGAGTCGATGGGCATTATCGCCCCGTTATTGCTGCTGCTGATGCGTATTCTCCAGGGCGCGGCCATCGGCGGGGAAGTGCCGGGCGCGTGGGTGTTTGTCGCTGAGCACGTCCCGGTGCGCCGCATCGGCATTGCGTGCGGAACGCTGACCGCAGGACTGACGATTGGGATCCTGCTTGGCTCTGTGGTTGCAACCATCATCAATACCGGCATGACGCAACAGGCCGTTCACGACTGGGGCTGGCGTATCCCGTTCCTGCTGGGCGGGGCGTTTGGGCTGGTGGCAATGTACCTGCGACGTTGGTTGCAGGAGACGCCAGTATTTCTGGAAATGCAGCAGCGGAAGGCGCTGGCGCAAGAATTGCCGGTAAAAACCGTAGTAGTGCGGCATAAAAAAGCGGTAGTCGTGTCGATGCTTCTGACCTGGCTGCTGTCTGCGGGTATCGTGGTGGTCATTTTGATGTCGCCGGTCTGGCTGCAAAAACAGTACGGTTTTGCGCCTGCTGTGACGTTACAGGCGAACAGTATCGCGACAATTATGCTCTGCTTTGGCTGTCTGGCCGCGGGACTGGCGGCGGATCGTTTCGGTGCCAGCGTGACCTTTATTGTCGGCAGCCTGCTGCTGGCCGCGTCGAGCTGGGCATTCTACCATCTTGCGGGCAGCCATCCTGAACAGTTGTTCCTGCTGTACGGCATCGTCGGGCTGTGCGTGGGCGTCGTTGGCGCCGTACCGTACGTAATGGTCCGCGCCTTCCCGCCGGAGGTACGCTTCACCGGCATCTCTTTCTCTTATAACGTCTCGTATGCCATTTTCGGTGGGCTGACCCCGATTGTGGTCACGGTGTTGATGGGACTGTCACCCCTTGCACCTGCATGGTACGTGCTGGCGTTATCGCTGATGGGGCTGGTATTGGGGATGTGGCTTCGCCAGTCAGAGGGATGTCGTGCCCGCGACGCGGGCACGACAGAGGGATCAGTGTTTTTCACCAATCGGTAATACGGTGCGGCCGAACTGCTCGTTCAGCACTTCACCCATTGCCAGGTAGATAGCGCTTGCGCCGCACACCAGACCGACCCAGCCGGCAACGTGAACGATGCCTTCGTTATCCGCCAGGTGACCCGCGGCAAGCAGAGCGAACAGCACGGTCAGGCTCAGGAAGACGAATTGCAGCGCGCGGTTCGCCTTCAGGGTGCCGAAGAACATGAACAGGGTGAACACGCCCCACAGTCCCAGGTACACGCCCAGGAAATGGGCGTTTGAAGCATCTGCCAGGCCCATTTTAGGCATCAGCAGAATGGCGACCAGCGTCAGCCAGAACGAACCGTAAGAGGTAAAGGCGGTTAAGCCGAAGGTATTGCCTTTCTTATATTCCAGCAGGCCCGCGAAAATTTGCGCGATACCGCCGTAAAAAATGCCCATCGCCAGGATTACGCCGTCCATCGGGAACATCCCGATGTTGTGCAGGTTCAGCAGAATGGTGGTCATGCCAAAACCCATCAGGCCCAGCGGAGCCGGATTAGCCAACTTAGTGTTGCCCATAAGTCCTCAAAAAAATCATCATTAATATGGTGAAATGGTTAAACCCGCGCCAGTTCTACCTGACGGGGCGCGGCATCATAATGGGCGGCATCGGCGCCGTCTATGATCTCATCGGGGTGAAATTAAAAAATTTTTTATCCTTCCCCCTTGATGGATGCCGTTGTGACCCCATCTTGTAAGCAACCGCAGTGTGTGGACCTGAAAAAAATCAAATCTGGGCAGTTGAAAAAGCACGTTCTGCCCTTATTACAGGTACACAACCACATGTTGACTGAATTTTTAGTGGAGACGTTTAGATGGGTAAAATTATTGGTATCGACCTGGGTACTACCAACTCTTGTGTAGCGATTATGGATGGCACTACTGCACGTGTGCTGGAGAACGCCGAGGGCGATCGCACCACGCCTTCTATCATTGCTTATACCCAGGATGGTGAAACTCTGGTTGGTCAGCCGGCTAAACGTCAGGCAGTGACAAACCCGCAAAACACCCTGTTTGCAATCAAACGCCTGATTGGCCGCCGCTTCCAGGACGAAGAAGTTCAGCGTGACGTTTCCATCATGCCTTACAAAATCATCGCAGCCGATAACGGCGATGCATGGCTTGATGTGAAAGGCACCAAAACTGCACCTCCGCAGATCTCTGCTGAAGTGCTGAAGAAAATGAAGAAAACCGCGGAAGATTACCTGGGTGAACCGGTAACTGAAGCTGTTATCACCGTACCTGCTTACTTCAACGATGCTCAGCGTCAGGCAACCAAAGATGCTGGCCGTATCGCAGGTCTGGAAGTAAAACGTATCATCAACGAACCAACCGCAGCTGCGCTGGCTTACGGTCTGGATAAAGAAGTTGGTAACCGTACTATCGCGGTTTACGACCTGGGTGGTGGTACCTTCGATATCTCTATTATCGAAATCGACGACGTTGACGGCGAAAAAACCTTCGAAGTTCTGGCAACCAATGGTGATACCCACCTGGGTGGTGAAGACTTCGATACCCGTCTGATCAACTACCTCGTTGACGAGTTTAAGAAAGATCAGGGCATTGACCTGCGTAACGACCCGCTGGCCATGCAGCGCCTGAAAGAAGCCGCTGAGAAAGCGAAGATCGAACTGTCTTCCGCTCAGCAGACCGACGTGAACCTGCCGTACATCACCGCAGACGCGACCGGTCCAAAACACATGAACATCAAAGTGACCCGTGCGAAACTGGAAAGCCTGGTAGAAGACCTGGTGAACCGTTCTATCGAGCCACTGAAAGTTGCATTGCAGGACGCTGGCCTGTCCGTGTCTGATATTCAGGACGTTATCCTGGTAGGTGGTCAGACCCGTATGCCAATGGTTCAGAAGAAAGTTGCTGAATTCTTTGGTAAAGAGCCACGTAAAGACGTGAACCCGGACGAAGCGGTTGCTATCGGTGCTGCGGTTCAGGGTGGTGTTCTGACGGGTGAAGTGAAAGACGTACTGCTGCTGGATGTTACTCCGCTGTCACTGGGTATCGAAACCATGGGTGGCGTGATGACTCCGCTCATCAACAAAAACACTACTATCCCGACGAAACACAGCCAGGTGTTCTCCACCGCTGAAGACAACCAGTCTGCGGTAACCATCCATGTGATTCAGGGTGAGCGTAAGCGTGCGGCGGATAACAAATCTCTGGGTCAGTTCAACCTGGACGGTATTAACCCGGCACCACGCGGCATGCCACAGATCGAAGTCACCTTCGACATCGATGCTGACGGTATCCTGCACGTGTCTGCGAAAGACAAAAACAGCGGTAAAGAGCAGAAGATCACCATCAAGGCATCTTCTGGCCTGAACGAAGCGGAAATCGAAAAAATGGTTCGTGATGCCGAAGCTAACGCGGAATCCGACCGTAAGTTCGAAGAGCTGGTTCAGACCCGTAACCAGGGTGACCATCTGCTGCACAGCACCCGTAAGCAGGTTGAAGAAGCGGGCGATAAACTGCCAGCGGAAGACAAAACTGCGATCGAAACTGCACTGAGCGCGCTGGAAACGTCTCTGAAAGGCGAAGACAAAGCGGACATTGAAGCGAAGATGCAGGAGCTGGCACAGGTTTCTCAGAAGCTGATGGAAATCGCTCAGCAGCAGCACGCACAGCAGCAGGCGGGCGCTGATGCTTCCCAGAACAACGCGAAAGACGACGATGTTGTCGACGCTGAGTTCGAAGAAGTGAAAGATAAAAAATAATCGCCCTGATGCAGGGTAATTAATCGGCACGGGCGTAGGAGTATTCTCCACGCCCGTGCTCGCATGTTAAGGGGCTTAAAAAAACCAATGGCAAAGCAAGACTATTACGAGATTTTAGGCGTTCTGAAAACTGCGGAAGAGCGTGAAATCAAAAAGGCATATAAGCGCCTGGCCATGAAATTCCACCCTGACCGTAATCAGGGTGACAAAGAGGCTGAAGCCAAATTTAAAGAGATTAAAGAAGCCTATGAAGTCCTGACCGATGCACAAAAACGTGCGGCTTATGACCAGTATGGTCACGCGGCCTTTGAACAGGGCGGCATGGGCGGCGGTGGATTTGGTGGCGGCGGCTTCGGCGGCGGCGCTGATTTCAGCGACATCTTTGGCGATGTATTTGGCGATATCTTCGGCGGCGGTCGTGGTCGTCAGCGCGCGGCGCGCGGCGCAGATCTGCGCTATAACATGGACCTGACACTGGAAGAAGCGGTTCGTGGCGTAACCAAAGAGATCCGTATCCCGACGCTGGAAGAGTGTGACGTTTGCCACGGCAGCGGCGCGAAAGCGGGGACTCAGCCACAGACCTGTCCAACCTGTCACGGTTCCGGTCAGGTGCAGATGCGCCAGGGCTTCTTCGCGGTGCAGCAGGCCTGTCCGCATTGTCATGGTCGCGGTACGCTGATTAAAGATCCGTGCACCAAATGCCACGGTCACGGTCGCGTGGAGAAAACCAAAACGCTGTCCGTTAAGATCCCGGCAGGCGTGGATACGGGCGACCGCATCCGTCTGGCAGGTGAGGGTGAAGCTGGCGAGCACGGCGCACCGGCAGGGGATCTGTACGTTCAGGTTCAGGTTAAACAGCACGCCATCTTCGAGCGTGAAGGTAACAACCTGTATTGTGAAGTGCCGATCAACTTTGCGATGGCGGCGCTGGGCGGCGAAATCGAAGTGCCGACCCTGGACGGTCGCGTTAACCTGAAAATCCCTGGCGAAACCCAGACCGGGAAGCTGTTCCGCATGCGCGGCAAAGGCGTTAAATCCGTTCGCGGTGGCGCGCAGGGTGACCTGTTATGCCGCGTGGTCGTTGAAACGCCGGTCGGCCTGAACGACAAGCAGAAACAGCTGCTGAAAGAGCTTCAGGAGAGTTTTGGTGGCCCGACGGGTGAGAAAAACAGCCCGCGCTCCAAAAGCTTCTTCGATGGCGTCAAAAAATTCTTCGACGATTTAACCCGCTAACCTGCCAGCTGGTTACTATCCTTTAAAGCCCGGAAGCGATTCCGGGCTTTTTGCTTTATAGCGTTATTCCTCGGTTAAACTGAATCTATAACCAATATTAATCTGTTTTTACCGATCTGTTTGCGCTGATATTATGGTTTTACCGAGGTATTGTTGTAAAAGAGAGTTTAAACGTGAAATTACTACACCGTTTCTTTAGCAGTGAGGCATCCGGCGGCGTCATCCTGATTATTGCTGCTGCAGCCGCCATGCTGCTCGCCAATATGGGCATGACGCGCGATCTCTATCACGCATTTCTGGAAACCCCCGTCGAGCTGAAGGTCGGGGCGCTGGAAATTAACAAGAACATGCTGCTGTGGATCAACGATGCGCTGATGGCGGTGTTCTTCCTGCTGGTAGGCCTGGAGGTCAAACGTGAGCTGGTGATCGGTTCTCTTGCCAGCCGTCAGCGCGCGGCGTTTCCGGTGATCGCGGCGATTGGCGGGATGATCGTTCCCGCGTTGCTCTTTCTCGCGTTTGCGTGGCAGGATCCGATTGCGCGTGACGGCTGGGCGATCCCGGCCGCAACGGATATCGCGTTTGCGCTCGGGGTCTTAGCCTTGCTCGGTAGCCGCGTCCCGGTAGCACTGAAAATTTTCCTGATGGCGCTGGCGATTATCGATGACCTGGGCGCTATCGTGATTATCGCGCTGTTCTACACCAGCGATCTGTCGGTTCTGTCGCTGAGCGTGGCGGCCGTGGCTATTGCGGTGCTGGCGTTGCTGAACGTCTTCAACGTCCGACGCACGGGTATTTATATTCTGGTGGGGATGGTGCTGTGGACGGCGGTGCTGAAGTCTGGCGTGCATGCCACGCTGGCGGGCGTCATCGTTGGCTTCTTTATTCCGCTGAAGGAGCAGGACGGCAAATCGCCTGCCAGACAGCTGGAGCATGTGCTTCATCCGTGGGTGGGCTTTATGATCCTGCCGCTGTTTGCATTTGCCAACGCGGGTGTTTCCCTGGCCGGTGTTACCCTGGACGGACTCACCTCTGTGCTGCCGCTGGGTATCATCGCTGGTTTGTTTATCGGTAAGCCGCTGGGTATCAGCCTGTTCTGCTGGCTGGCGCTGAAGCTGAAGCTGGCGTCATTGCCAAACGGAACCACCTTTAGTCAGATTATGGCCATCGGCGTGCTGTGCGGTATTGGATTCACCATGTCGATCTTTATCTCGACGCTGGCGTTTGGTGCCAGCGCGCCTGAGCTTATCGTCTGGGCGAAACTCGGCATTCTTATCGGGTCGTTACTGGCCGCGGTTATTGGTTATACCTTGTTGAAGGTGAAGTTGTCCGGACAGGCTGTCCAGGCATAACAGGAAACCGGGAGAAGGGAAGCCTTCTCCCGATAAACTATCAGGGAGTGAAAACGTGATGTCTCATTTGAACTATAACCATCTCTATTACTTCTGGCATGTCTACAAGCAGGGCTCGGTCGTGGGAGCGGCAGAGGCGCTCTACCTGACACCACAAACTATTACCGGGCAAATCAAAGCCCTGGAAGAGCGCTTACAGGGCAAGCTTTTTAAGCGGAAAGGACGTGGCATTGAGCCGAGCGAGCTGGGCGAACTGGTGTTCCGCTATGCGGACAAGATGTTCACCCTGAGCCAGGAGATGCTGGATATCGTTAACTATCGCAAAGAGTCGAACCTGCTCTTTGACGTGGGCGTGGCGGATGCGTTGTCCAAACGGCTGGTAAGCGGTGTGCTGGATGCGGCGGTGGTGGAAGATGAACAGATTCATTTACGCTGCTTTGAGTCCACTCACGAGATGCTGCTGGAACAGCTGAGCCAGCATAAGCTGGATATGATCATTTCGGATTGCCCAATCGACTCCACGCAGCAGGAAGGCTTGTTCTCGGTGAAAATTGGCGAATGCGGCGTCAGTTTCTGGTGCATTAATCCGCCGCCGGAAAAACCGTTTCCTGCCTGCCTGGAAGAGCGCCGCCTGCTGGTGCCGGGTAGGCGGTCTATGCTCGGACGTAAGCTGCTGAACTGGTTTAACTCGCAGGGGCTGAACGTGGAGATCCTCGGTGAGTTCGACGATGCGGCTTTGATGAAGGCTTTTGGCGAGGCGCACAACGCTATCTTCGTTGCCCCGACGCTGTACGCGCACGATCTCTATTCAGACGACAAGATTACCGAGATTGGCAGGGTGGATAACGTGATGGAAGAGTATCACGCCATATTCGCCGAAAGGATGATTCAGCACCCGGCGGTGCAGCGAATCTGCAACCGCGACTACTCGGCGCTGTTTACGCCGCCGGCAATCTGAAGACATAAAAAAACCCGCGTTAAGCGGGTTCTTTCAAACAAGCAACAACAAGTAGCGATTAAGCCAGTTTGTTGATCTGCGCGGTCAGGTTTGCTTTATGACGCGCTGCTTTGTTTTTGTGGATCAGACCTTTAGCAGCCTGACGATCCACGATTGGTTGCATTTCGTTAAATGCGTTCTGCGCTGCAGCTTTGTCGCCTGCTTCGATTGCTGCGTATACTTTCTTGATGAAAGTACGCATCATAGAGCGACGGCTTGCGTTGTGCTTACGAGCCTTTTCAGACTGAACGGCACGTTTCTTAGCTGATTTGATATTAGCCAAGTCCAACTCCCAAATATGTTCTATGTGGACAATTCAAAGGCCGAGGAATATGCCCTCTTTGCCTTCTTTTGTCAATGGATTTGTGCAAATAAGCGCCGTTAATGAGCGACGCTACGTTACGTAGTGATGGCGCAGGATTCTACCAGCTTGTCTTTCGTGAATACAGCCTTTCGGCATAAAAATCGCAGTTCTCGGGCAGATTTTTTTGCTGTGAAAGGGCAGCCTGATGAAATCATACGGCTTTCTGTTTCGCGTGAACAATCGCCGGTTAACCTTAACCGCCGTACAAGGTATACTTTGGCGATTTTCACTGTTTTGAGCCAGTCATGAAGCTGATACGCGGCATACATAATCTCAGTCAAGCCCCGCACGGGTGCGTACTGACCATTGGTAATTTTGACGGCGTGCATCGTGGGCATCAGGCGCTGTTGCAGGGATTGCGTAAAGAAGGGGAGGCGCGTGGCCTGCCCGTTGTGGTGATGATTTTCGAACCGCAGCCGCTGGAGCTGTTTGCCGGCGAGAAATCCCCCGCGCGGCTGACGCGTCTGCGTGAGAAGTTACGCTACCTGGCGGAGTCCGGCGTGGACTACGTCCTGTGCGTACGCTTCGACCGTCGGTTTGCCGCGCTGACCGCACAAAACTTTGTCAGCGATCTGTTGGTCAGGCAGCTTGGCGTGCAGTTTCTCGCCGTGGGCGATGATTTCCGCTTTGGCGCTGGTCGTCAGGGCGATTTCTTGTTATTACAGAAGGCTGGCCTGGAGTACGGGTTTGACGTCACCAGTACGATGACCTTCTGTGAGGGCGGGGTGCGCGTCAGCAGCACGGCGGTACGTCAGGCGCTGGCGAACGATGAACTGGACACGGCAGAAACGCTGCTGGGTCATCCGTTCACAATTTCAGGTCGTGTGGTCCATGGCGATGCGCTGGGCCGCACGATAGGTTTTCCGACGGCGAATATACCGCTGCGTCGTCAGGTCTCCCCGGTTAAAGGGGTCTATGCGGTGGAAGTGGCAGGACTGGGTGAGAAGCCTTTCTACGGTGTTGCCAACATTGGTACACGTCCAACGGTTTCCGGTGTGCGTCAACAGTTAGAAGTACACCTGCTGGACGTTGTAATGGACCTCTACGGTCGCCATATAGATGTGATACTGCGTAAAAAAATACGCAATGAACAGCGATTCGCTTCGCTGGATGAACTTAAGGCGCAAATCGCGCGAGATGAATTAACGGCCCGCGAGTTTTTTGGGCTTTAGAACCGGCTTAACTGCCTACGTGATAAATACGGAACCGAGAATCTG
Organism: Enterobacter cloacae complex sp.6700776; assembly: GCF_048284255.1. NCBI lineage: Bacteria > Pseudomonadati > Pseudomonadota > Gammaproteobacteria > Enterobacterales > Enterobacteriaceae > Enterobacter > Enterobacter cloacae complex sp.6700776. The sequence goes on from NZ_JBLVYK010000006.1 coordinate 101,637, forward strand.
ATGAGTGACTATAAATCAACCCTGAATTTGCCGGAAACAGGGTTCCCGATGCGCGGCGATCTCGCCAAGCGCGAACCGGGAATGCTGGCGCGTTGGACTGATGATGACCTGTACGGCATCATTCGTGCAGCCAAAAAAGGCAAAAAAACCTTCATTCTGCATGATGGCCCTCCCTATGCGAATGGCAGCATTCATATTGGTCACTCTGTAAACAAGATTCTGAAAGACATTATCGTGAAGTCCAAAGGACTCGCGGGATATGACTCGCCTTATGTTCCGGGCTGGGACTGCCATGGTCTGCCAATCGAGCTGAAAGTGGAGCAAGAGTACGGTAAGCCGGGTGAGAAGTTCACCGCCGCAGAGTTCCGCGCGAAATGCCGCGAATACGCTGCCACCCAGGTAGACGGTCAGCGCGCTGACTTCATCCGTCTGGGCGTGCTAGGCGACTGGTCGCACCCGTACCTGACCATGGACTTCAAAACCGAAGCCAACATTATCCGTGCGCTGGGTAAAATCATCGGTAACGGTCACCTGCATAAAGGCGCTAAGCCGGTGCACTGGTGCGTGGACTGCCGTTCTGCGCTGGCAGAAGCGGAAGTAGAGTATTACGACAAAACCTCGCCTTCTATCGACGTGGCGTTCGAAGCGGTCGATCAGGATGCGATCAAAGCTAAATTTGGCCTGCCAGGCGTAAGCGGTCCAGTCTCGCTGGTTATCTGGACCACCACCCCGTGGACGTTACCAGCCAACCGTGCCATTTCCCTGTCCGGTGAGTTTGAGTACGCGCTGGTACAAATTGATGGTCGCGCGGTTATCCTGGCAAAAGATCTGGTTGAAAGCGTGCTTAAACGCGCGAACATCACCGATTACAGCGTGCTGGGCACCGTAAAAGGCGACGCGCTGGAGCTGATGCGCTTCAAACACCCGTTCCTGGACTTCGACGTTCCGGCGATCCTGGGCGACCACGTCACGCTGGACGCGGGTACCGGTGCGGTGCATACCGCCGGCGGCCACGGTCCTGACGACTACAACATCAGCCTGAAATACGGTCTGGAAATCGCCAACCCGGTCGGTCCGGATGGCTCTTACCTGCCTGGCACCTACCCGGCGCTGGACGGTATCAACGTCTTTAAAGCCAACGACATCATCGTTGACATGCTTCGCACCAGCGGCGCGCTGCTGCACGTTGAGAAAATGCAGCACAGCTATCCGTGCTGCTGGCGCCATAAGACCCCGATTATCTTCCGTGCGACCCCGCAGTGGTTCGTCAGCATGGACCAGAAAGGCCTGCGCGAGCAGTCTCTGAAAGAGATCAAAGGCGTGCAGTGGATCCCGGACTGGGGCCAGGCGCGTATCGAATCCATGGTGGCTAACCGTCCTGACTGGTGTATCTCCCGTCAGCGCACCTGGGGCGTGCCGATGTCGCTGTTCGTGCATAAAGAGACGCAGGAACTGCACCCGAACACCCTGGAACTGATGGAAGAGGTGGCGAAGCGCGTTGAAGTTGACGGCATTCAGGCGTGGTGGGATCTCGATTCCCGTGACATCCTGGGCGCTGACGCGGACAACTACGAGAAAGTGCCGGATACCCTGGACGTGTGGTTCGACTCCGGGTCTACCCACTCCTCCGTGGTTGACGTGCGCCCTGAGTTCGCCGGTCACGCTGCCGACATGTATCTGGAAGGCTCCGACCAACACCGCGGCTGGTTCATGTCATCCCTGATGATCTCCACCGCCATGAAGGGCAAAGCACCTTACCGCCAGGTACTGACCCACGGCTTCACCGTGGATGGTCAGGGCCGTAAGATGTCCAAATCCATCGGTAACACCGTTTCTCCGCAGGACGTGATGAACAAGCTGGGCGCGGATATTCTACGCCTGTGGGTGGCATCCACCGACTACACGGGCGAAATGGCGGTGTCTGACGAGATCCTGAAACGTGCTGCTGACAGCTATCGTCGTATCCGTAACACCGCGCGCTTCCTGCTGGCGAACCTGAACGGGTTTGATCCGGTAAAAGACATGGTGAAGCCGGAAGAGATGGTGGTGCTCGATCGCTGGGCGGTAGGCTGCGCGAAAGCGGCACAGGAAGATATTCTGAAAGCCTATGAGTCTTACGACTTCCACGAAGTGGTGCAGCGCCTGATGCGCTTCTGCTCCATTGAGATGGGGTCGTTCTATCTCGACATCATCAAAGACCGCCAGTACACCGCGAAAGCGGACAGCGTGGCGCGTCGTAGCTGCCAGACCGCGCTGTTCCACATCGCAGAGGCGCTGGTACGCTGGATGGCGCCGATCATGTCCTTCACCGCAGATGAAATCTGGGGTTACCTGCCGGGCGACCGTGAGAAGTATGTCTTCACCGGCGAGTGGTACGAAGGTCTGTTCGACCTCTCCAGCACTGAAGCAATGAACGACGCCTACTGGGACGAGCTGCTGAAAGTGCGTGGCGAAGTGAACAAGGTAATCGAGCAGGCGCGCGCTGACAAGAAAGTCGGTGGCTCTCTGGAAGCGACGGTGACCCTGTACGCAGAGCCTGAGCTGGCCGCGAAGCTGACCGCGCTGGGCGATGAATTACGATTTGTCCTGTTGACCTCCGGTGCGAAAGTTGCGGATTATGCCGAGGCATCTGCTGATGCTCAGCAGAGCGAACTGCTCAAAGGACTGAAGGTCGCACTGAGCAAAGCCGACGGTGAAAAATGCCCGCGTTGCTGGCATTACACTACCGATGTCGGCCAGGTGGCGGAACACGCAGACATCTGCGGACGCTGTGTAAGCAACGTCGCCGGCGACGGCGAAAAACGTAAGTTTGCCTGATGAGTAAAACTCTCTGTTCAACAGGACTGCGCTGGCTGTGGCTGGTGGTAGTGGTGCTGATTATTGATTTGGGCAGCAAGTTCCTGATCCTCCAGAATTTCGCTCTGGGGGATACGGTCCCGCTGTTCCCGTCGCTTAACCTGCACTACGCCCGCAACTACGGCGCGGCGTTTAGTTTCCTTGCCGACAGCGGTGGCTGGCAGCGTTGGTTCTTCGCAGGTATCGCAATGGGTATCTGCGTCGTGCTCGCGGTGCTGATGTACCGCTCGAAGGCCACGCAAAAGCTGAATAACATCGCCTACGCGCTGATCATTGGTGGCGCACTGGGTAACCTGTTTGACCGCCTGTGGCACGGCTTTGTAGTCGATATGATCGACTTCTACGTCGGCGACTGGCACTTTGCGACCTTTAACCTCGCCGATAGCGCAATATGCGTTGGTGCAGCGTTAATCGTGCTGGAAGGCTTCTTGCCTAAACCGGCCGCGAAAGAGCAGGTGTAACAAAACCAGCCGGGTGACGCGTAGCGATCCCGGCCTACAGAATTTGTGGCCCCCGTAGGCCCGGTAAGCGTAGCGCCACCGGGCAACAGGTGACCCAAAACAAGCGAGCAATTTGCATGTCTAAATCCGTACAGAGCAACAGCGCGGTTCTCGTTCATTTCACGCTGAAGCTGGATGACGGCTCCACGGCCGAGTCCACCCGCAACAATGGCAAACCGGCGCTGTTTCGTCTGGGCGACACCTCCCTGTCTGAAGGCCTCGAACAACAGCTTCTCGGGCTGAAAGAGGGTGAGAAAAAAGCGTTCTCACTGGAGCCGGATGCGGCATTCGGTGTGCCAAGCCCGGATCTGATTCAGTACTTCTCGCGCCGTGAGTTTATGGATGCGGGTGAACCGGAGATCGGGGCGATTATGCTCTTTACCGCTATGGACGGCAGCGAAATGCCTGGCGTGATCCGCGAAATCAACGGGGATTCCATCACCGTTGACTTCAACCATCCGCTTGCCGGGCGTACCGTTCATTTTGATGTAGAAGTGCTGGAGATCGATCCGGCGCTGGAGGACTGAAATGCAGATCCTGTTGGCTAACCCGCGCGGTTTTTGCGCTGGTGTAGACCGCGCTATCAGCATTGTTGAAAATGCGCTGGAGATTTACGGCGCGCCGATTTACGTGCGTCACGAAGTGGTGCACAACCGCTACGTGGTCGACAGCCTGCGCGAGCGCGGTGCGATTTTTATCGAGCAGATCAGCGAAGTGCCGGACGGCGCAATCCTCATCTTCTCCGCGCACGGCGTATCCCAGGCCGTACGTAACGAAGCCAAAAGCCGCGATCTGACCGTATTCGATGCCACCTGTCCGTTAGTGACCAAGGTGCATATGGAAGTGGCGCGTGCAAGCCGTCGTGGTGAAGAGTCGATTCTGATTGGCCATGCCGGTCACCCGGAAGTTGAAGGCACCATGGGTCAGTACAGCAACCCGGAAGGGGGTATGTATCTGGTTGAGTCGCCGGAAGACGTTTTTACGCTGAATGTGAAAAACGAAGCGCGTCTGTCGTTTATGACCCAGACGACGCTTTCCGTGGACGACACCTCAGACGTGATTGACGCCCTGCGCCAGCGCTTCCCAAAAATCGTCGGGCCGCGCAAAGATGATATCTGCTACGCAACCACCAACCGTCAGGAAGCCGTGCGCGCGTTGGCTGAACAGGCGGACGTGGTGCTGGTGGTCGGTTCAAAAAACTCCTCTAACTCTAACCGTCTGGCCGAACTGGCGCAGCGTATGGGGAAAGTGGCGTTTCTGATCGACGACGCAACGGACATTCAGGAAGCGTGGGTGAAAAACGCGGCCTGCGTCGGTGTTACCGCAGGTGCTTCAGCGCCAGATATTCTGGTGCAAAACGTCATTGCCCGCCTGCAAGAGCTGGGTGGTGGCGAAGCGGTGCCGCTGGAAGGCCGTGAAGAGAACATTGTCTTTGAAGTGCCGAAAGAGCTGCGAATCGACGCCCGCGAAGTGGAATAATTTCTTTTCTGATGAAAGGCCAGCACCTTCTGTGCTGGCCTTTTTTTTGCTTCGTATCTTATCGTGACGACAAAATCATGTCTTTTACTGATATCTGAGTCGGTTTCACGTTAAATTCTAATTATTGGTGTTTTCAGTTGGCAGCCTTAGCGAAGGCTGGTTAATCTGAAAACGGTTTACATCATTTTAACGTAAGAGAATAACTATGCATGATGCACAGATCCGTGTCGCCATTGCGGGCGCGGGTGGACGTATGGGTCGCCAGCTGATTCAGGCGGCACTACAGATGGATGGCGTGGCACTTGGCGCGGCGCTGGAGCGTGAAGGTTCATCCCTGCTGGGCTCCGATGCGGGCGAGCTGGCAGGCGCGGGCAAGACAGGCGTTACCGTGCAGAGCAACCTGGAGGCGGTGAAAGAAGACTTTGACGTGTTCATCGACTTTACCCGTCCGGAAGGCACTTTGACTCACCTGGCGTTTTGCCGCCAGCACGGTAAAGGGATGGTGATTGGCACCACCGGTTTCGATGATGCCGGTAAACAGGCCATTCATGAAGCAGCCGCCGACATTGCAATTGTCTTCGCCGCGAACTTTAGCGTAGGCGTTAACGTTATGCTGAAACTGCTGGAAAAGGCAGCGAAGGTGATGGGCGACTATACCGACATTGAGATTATTGAAGCGCACCACCGCCATAAAGTCGATGCCCCATCTGGCACGGCGCTGGCGATGGGCGAAGCGATTGCTTATGCAATGGATAAAGATTTGAAAGACATCGCGGTCTATTCTCGCGAAGGTCACACTGGCGAGCGCGTGCCTGGCACCATTGGTTTTGCCACCGTTCGCGCGGGTGATATCGTCGGCGAACATACCGCTATGTTCGCCGATATTGGTGAAAGGGTCGAAATCACACATAAAGCATCCAGCCGCATGACGTTTGCAAACGGGGCGGTACGCTCCGCACTGTGGCTAAAAGGTAAGCCAAATGGTCTTTTTGATATGCGAGATGTGCTCGAACTCAACAATTTGTAAGCGTTATTACCCATCGTGATGTGGTTATTGCAGTCGTAACTGTTTGATTGCATAGGGCAATATTTTATTGCCCTTTTATTTTGTCTATTTCAAAGGATTGTTGTATTTAACTCATTTAAAGTAAATGTTTTCAAGCTATTTTATGTTGCCGCACTGTAAATTTTGACCGTTTGGTCCACTTTCTATCCCCGCAAGACGACTGTTTCTTTTAAACTGCCTGCGCAAGCGGTTTCCACAGTGATTTAGTTGATCTTTTTGCCGCTTAATTTGAAATCAAGCCATCAGGCCTGCAAAAGAATAAACAAAATCCCCGTTTTAAGTTGACTTTTACATGGCAAATCCCCAGAATGCCGCCGTTTGCCAAAAATCCGCTGGCAACACATTTGCATTGATCCATGACATGGTTATGAATTAATATGCAAATAAAGTGAGTGAATATTCTCTGGAGGGTGTTTTGATTAAGTCAGCGCTATTGGTTCTGGAAGACGGAACCCAGTTTATCGGTCGGGCCATAGGGGCAACGGGTTCGGCGGTTGGGGAAGTCGTTTTCAATACTTCAATGACCGGTTATCAAGAAATCCTCACTGATCCTTCCTATTCTCGCCAAATCGTTACTCTTACTTATCCTCATATCGGCAATGTCGGCACCAATGCGGCTGACGAAGAATCCTCTCAGGTACATGCGCAAGGCCTGGTCATTCGCGACCTGCCGCTGATTGCCAGCAACTTCCGCAACACCGAAGACCTCTCTTCTTACCTGAAGCGCCATAACATTGTGGCGATTGCCGATATCGATACCCGTAAGCTGACGCGTCTGCTGCGCGAGAAGGGTGCACAAAATGGCTGCATCATCGCAGGGGACAACCTCGATGCGGCGCTGGCGCTGGAAAAAGCGAAAGCCTTCCCGGGCCTGAACGGGATGGACCTGGCGAAAGAAGTGACTACCACAGAAGCCTACAGCTGGACGCAGGGAAGCTGGACGCTGGAAGGCGACCTGCCGGAAGCGAAACCGGAAAGCGAGCTGCCGTTCCACGTGGTGGCCTACGATTTTGGTGCCAAGCGCAACATCCTGCGTATGCTGGTTGACCGTGGCTGCCGCCTGACGGTCGTCCCGGCACAAACGTCTGCGGAAGATGTTCTGAAGATGAACCCGGACGGCATCTTCCTCTCTAACGGTCCTGGCGACCCGGCGCCGTGTGACTACGCTATCGACGCCATTAAGTCCTTCCTTGAAACCGATATCCCGGTATTCGGCATCTGTCTCGGCCATCAGCTGCTGGCGCTGGCGAGCGGAGCGAACACCGTCAAGATGAAGTTCGGCCACCATGGTGGTAACCACCCGGTGAAAGATATCGACAACAACACGGTAATGATCACCGCGCAGAACCACGGCTTCGCTGTGGATGAAGCGACGATGCCAGCTAACCTGCGCGTGACGCATAAGTCACTGTTCGATGGTACCTTGCAGGGTATCCATCGCACCGATAAGCCTGCGTTCAGCTTCCAGGGCCACCCTGAAGCCAGCCCGGGCCCACACGATGCCGCGCCGCTGTTCGATCACTTCATCGAACTTATCGAGCAATACCGTAAGACTGCTAAATAATCAGGAGCTGAGAAGACCATGCCAAAACGTACAGATATAAAAAGCATCCTGATCCTTGGCGCTGGCCCGATCGTGATCGGCCAGGCCTGCGAATTTGACTACTCCGGCGCGCAGGCGTGTAAAGCCCTGCGCGAAGAGGGTTACCGCGTCATCCTGGTCAACTCTAACCCGGCCACCATCATGACCGACCCGGAAATGGCAGATGCGACCTACATCGAGCCGATTCACTGGGAAGTGGTACGCAAAATTATCGAGAAAGAGCGTCCGGATGCGGTGCTGCCGACCATGGGTGGCCAGACGGCGCTGAACTGTGCACTGGAGCTGGAGCGTCAGGGCGTGCTGGAAGAGTTCGGCGTGACCATGATTGGGGCAACCGCCGACGCGATTGATAAAGCAGAAGACCGTCGTCGCTTCGACGTGGCAATGAAAAAAATTGGCCTCGACACCGCGCGTTCCGGTATCGCACACAACATGGAAGAAGCGCTGGCCGTCGCGGCTGACGTGGGCTATCCGTGCATCATCCGTCCTTCCTTCACCATGGGCGGCACCGGCGGCGGTATCGCCTACAACCGCGAAGAGTTTGAAGAGATTTGCGAGCGCGGCCTGGATCTCTCCCCAACCAAAGAGCTGCTGATTGATGAATCGCTGATTGGCTGGAAAGAGTACGAGATGGAAGTGGTGCGTGATAAAAACGACAACTGCATCATCGTCTGCTCCATCGAAAACTTCGACGCGATGGGGATCCACACCGGCGACTCCATCACCGTTGCGCCAGCTCAGACGCTGACCGACAAAGAGTACCAAATCATGCGTAACGCCTCGATGGCGGTACTGCGTGAAATCGGCGTGGAAACCGGCGGCTCGAACGTGCAGTTCTCGGTGAACCCGAAAACCGGCCGTCTGATTGTTATCGAAATGAACCCGCGCGTGTCCCGTTCCTCCGCACTGGCCTCCAAAGCCACCGGCTTCCCGATTGCGAAAGTGGCGGCGAAACTGGCGGTGGGTTACACCCTTGACGAGCTGATGAACGACATCACCGGTGGCCGCACGCCAGCGTCCTTCGAACCGTCCATCGACTACGTTGTGACTAAAATTCCTCGCTTTAACTTCGAGAAATTCGCCGGCGCGAACGACCGTCTGACTACCCAGATGAAATCCGTTGGTGAAGTCATGGCGATTGGCCGCACGCAGCAGGAATCCCTGCAAAAAGCGCTGCGTGGCCTGGAAGTGGGCGCGACCGGCTTTGACCCGAAAGTCAGCCTGGACGACCCGGAAGCACTGACCAAAATCCGCCGCGAGCTGAAAGACGCGGGCGCAGAGCGTATCTGGTACATCGCCGATGCCTTCCGTGCGGGCCTCTCCGTCGACGGCGTATTTAACCTGACTAACATCGACCGCTGGTTCCTGGTGCAGATTGAAGAGCTGGTGCGTCTGGAAGAGAAAGTGGCAGAGCTGGGCATCAACGGCCTTGACGCAGACTTCCTGCGCATGCTGAAGCGTAAAGGCTTCGCCGATGCGCGTCTGGCTAAACTGGCGGGCGTACGTGAAGCGGAGATCCGCAAGCTGCGCGACCAGTATGACCTGCACCCGGTTTACAAGCGCGTGGACACCTGTGCGGCAGAGTTCTCGACCGATACCGCGTACATGTACTCCACCTATGAAGACGAGTGCGAGGCGAACCCGTCCGTCGACCGCGACAAGATTATGGTGCTGGGCGGCGGTCCAAACCGTATCGGCCAGGGCATTGAGTTCGACTACTGCTGCGTGCATGCCTCGCTGGCGCTGCGCGAAGACGGTTACGAGACCATCATGGTCAACTGTAACCCGGAAACCGTCTCGACCGACTACGACACTTCCGACCGCCTCTACTTCGAGCCGGTTACGCTGGAAGACGTGCTGGAAATCGTGCGCATCGAGAAGCCGAAAGGCGTGATCGTGCAGTATGGCGGCCAGACTCCGCTGAAGCTGGCGCGTGCGCTGGAAGCAGCAGGTGTGCCGGTCATCGGCACCAGTCCGGACGCGATTGACCGTGCGGAAGACCGCGAGCGTTTCCAGCAGGCAGTTGATCGTCTCAAGCTGAAACAGCCGGCGAACGCCACCGTGACCGCGATTGAAATGGCCGTTGAGAAAGCGAAAGAGATTGGTTACCCGCTGGTGGTGCGTCCATCCTACGTACTGGGCGGCCGTGCGATGGAAATCGTCTATGACGAAGCCGACCTGCGTCGCTACTTCCAGACGGCGGTGAGCGTTTCCAACGATGCGCCAGTGCTGCTTGACCGCTTCCTCGACGACGCGGTTGAAGTCGACGTTGACGCTATCTGCGACGGCGAAATGGTGCTGATTGGCGGCATCATGGAGCACATCGAGCAGGCTGGCGTGCACTCCGGTGACTCCGCATGTTCTCTTCCTGCGTACACCCTGAGCCAGGAGATTCAGGATGTGATGCGTCAGCAGGTGCAGAAGCTGGCCTTCGAGTTGCAGGTTCGCGGCCTGATGAACGTCCAGTTCGCAGTGAAAGACAACGAAGTTTATCTGATTGAAGTCAACCCGCGTGCGGCGCGTACCGTACCGTTCGTCTCTAAAGCGACCGGTATTCCGCTGGCGAAAGTGGCGGCGCGCGTGATGGCTGGCCAGACGCTGGCTCAGCAGGGCGTCACGAAAGAAATCATCCCGCCGTACTACTCGGTGAAAGAGGTGGTGCTGCCGTTCAACAAATTCCCGGGCGTTGACCCACTGTTAGGGCCAGAGATGCGCTCTACCGGGGAAGTGATGGGCGTGGGCCGCACCTTCGCAGAAGCGTTTGCCAAGGCACAGCTGGGCAGCAGCTCCACCATGAGAAAATCGGGCCGTGCGCTGCTCTCCGTTCGCGAAGGCGATAAAGAGCGCGTGGTTGACCTGGCCGCTAAGCTGCTTAAACAGGGCTTCGAGCTGGATGCAACCCACGGCACGGCAATTGTGCTGGGTGAAGCTGGGATCAACCCGCGTCTGGTGAACAAGGTGCATGAAGGTCGTCCGCACATTCAGGACCGTATCAAGAATGGTGAGTACACCTACATCATCAACACCACCGCAGGTCGCCAGGCGATTGAAGACTCCAAGCTGATTCGCCGCAGCGCGCTCCAGTATAAAGTGCATTACGACACCACCCTGAACGGCGGTTTCGCGACGGCCATGGCGCTGAATGCGGATGCCACCGAGAAGGTGATTTCGGTGCAGGAAATGCACGCTCAGATTAGCAAGTAATCTGCGTAGGCCCGGCAAGCGTTAGCGCCGCCGGGCAAGTGGCGGGTGGCGCTTCGCTTACCCGCCCTACGGTTTTCTTTACCCATCTTAAGAACCTTCTGGTTTTTCATCCGCTTTCAGTCAGTTAGCCTAAAATGGTTAGGTCGATAACGAAAATTCAACTGAGAGCAGGGGAAAACACCATGCAAAATAAACTACTGATCGCTTCCGTTCTGGCTGCCACTGCAATGTTCACCGTGGCGGGCTGTTCGTCAAATCAGGCCGTAAAAACCACCGATGGTAAAACTATCGTTACTGACGGGAAACCGCAGGTGGATGACGATACCGGTCTGGTATCGTACAAAAACGCCGAAACCGGTCAAACTGAACAGATTAACCGTGACCAGGTTAAATCAATGGGTGAGCTGGATAACTAAAAAAAAAGCAGTGGCACATGCCACTGCTTTTTTTGCGTCAGAATGATCGATTACCAGCGATGATTTAACAAAATATGACCGCCGTAAGCGGCATAGCTGTTTTCACCCCACTCACCGCTGGCACGCAGGGAGATCGTTGTGGTTTCGTTCAGGTTGCCGGTTACGCCCAGCTCTAACTGACCACGATCTTCTGGCGTATCGTTGCTGACGGTTTCGTCGTTGAATGCCAGATCGTTTTGACCAGCACCTTTCAACCAGTTAACTGCGACGTATGGCTGCCAGGCCTTGACGTCCTTCTGCTGGAAGTAGCTTGCTTTAACGCCAAGACGACCAAAGACGCTGTCATTGTCCAGCGTGGTTACGCGAACGCCGTCGCGATCGGTGTGATTTTCCTGATCGAGATAGCTGTAGATCACCTGCGCCTGTGGCTCGATCTTCCATGTACGTTCATTTTCAGACTGGATAACCCACGCGTGGCCGACTTCAACAGACGCGGCGAAACCTTCGCTATCGTAATCTTCATCGTTACGATTGCTGGTGACTTTGTTGTTGTACCAGCTATAAGCGGCCCAGGTATCAACGTAGCTGCCCAGACGTAATTTCTGATCTTCCTGCCAGGTGGCGTACAGCCCAACATTAAAGCCATCAACCTTACCCTGTGCGTCACGCTCGTTGTGCTTCGCATCAGAGTGGGTCTTCGCCTGGCCTGCACCGAACATACCACCGGCACGCAGGATGCCGTTATCCATTGGCTTGCTCATGAAATCGCTGCCGACTTGCAGAACGGTGGTGGTGGTGTCGTAGCTGACTTTATCGCCACCCGCATCGTTCTCATGATAGCGACCCTTAACGTACATCCAGGTGTTCAGATCGTCTTCATTGCGGAAAGTGAGCTGGTCGCGATCGTCGCGCTTATGCAGGAACATGCTCTGCGCGGCAAGGTAGTTACCTAAGTAAGCACCCACTTCAGGTGCCATAACTTCCGGGGCACTGTTACCGCCGTTATCGGTGTTGCCGCCGTTGTCAGTGTTGCCGCCGTTATCGGTGTTGCCGCCGTTATCGGTGTTGCCGCCGTTATCGGTGTTGCCACCGTTGTCAGTGTTGCCGCCGTTATCGGTGTTGTCGCCGTTGTCAGTGTTGCCGCCGTTGTCGGTGTTACCACCATCATCGGCGTTACCACCGTCATCTGTGTTACCACCGTCATCTGTGTTACCACCATTATCGGTGTTGCCACCGCCGTCGGTGTTACCGCCGTCATCATTATTGCCACCGTCATCGGTGTCGTCGGAAGGATCATCAGAAGGCGTCGCCTTTGATTCCAGATACCAGTTTCCGTCACTGTGCTGGTAGAGGTTATATTCCCAGGCGCCTGCGACGACCGGTTTTGCCAGCGTCAGCTGGGCTTCGGAACTGCCGCCAATGCTGACAATTTCCATACCGTTAATGGTTTGCGCGCCTGCGCCGCCAATGTTGGTAATGCTGACGCCGGACTGACCGAAGCTGCTGCCCGTAATGGTGAGGTGGTCAGTTGGTGAGTTATCTTCACCCAGAGTGCTGTTCATCACAATCTGGCTACCGTCAGAGCCGGTGTAGTCGCCATTAATCGTAAAATTATTGCCAACGCTATTATCAGCCGCACTCAGCAACAGCGTGCCGCCATTAGCCACGTTGCCGTTGATGGTATCAACACCGGAAGCGCTGAGCGTGGAGTTACCCTGGACTGCATTCCATGCCGCCAGCGTACCGCCGCTAAGAATCGCGATGTTGTTGTTCACTTCGCCTGCGGTGGCAAAGGTCGCGCCGTTTTCAACGGTAACGGTGGCGTTACTGCCCTTGACGCCGAGCGTTGCTCCGGTGGAGACCAGCGTGGTGCCACCGTGCAGAACCGTATTCCCTGTATAGCTATTTTTGCCTGTCAGGGTCAGCGTGTTGGAATCAACTTTTTCGACGTTACCGCTACCGGTCATGTCGGTGGCGAAAGTGAAATCGCTACCCTGATTAAAAATGACGGTACCATTGTTGGTGAGCCCACCGCTGAGCGTCGCAGTTTTTTCGCCATCGCCCAGTTGCAGCGAGGCGTCTTTGGCCACCCGCGTATTACCGGTATTCGATACCGCACCCGACAGGGTTAACGCGCCAGTCTCTATCAGCAAGGAGTCGCCAGAGCCAATAATGTCGAGATCGCCCGACAGTGCCCAGCTTTCACCCTCCATTTTTACGCTGGCAAAACCGTCGCCTTCATTCAGACCCACGAAGTTACTGTCTTCCGTACCGGTGCCGATCAGAGTGAGAGTGTTTCCCATGGAATTGGTGGAAATAACGTCACCGATAAGAGTGGAACCCGTATCAAGTACCAGGGTGTTATTTTTATTGCTGGCGAACATAATAGCCGCAGTATCGCCACTAATCGTTCCGCTATTCGTAATATCTACTTTTGCCGTATCTTTTACATTAATGCCGTTCTGGGTTCCTTGTACCGTACCACTGTTTAATATCTTTGTATTGCCAGTGCCTAGTGTGATAGCGTTACCGCTTGTACCAATAATTGCACCACTGTTATTAATACCAATGCCAGTCTGAGAACTCAGGCCTGTTTTTCCTTTTATTACTCCAGTGCTGGTGTTGGTAATATTTACTGCTGAGGAGCTTTCACTGACATAAATGCCATTTTCCGCACCGATGATATTTCCATTGTTGTTGAAATCGCCGAGTAATGACTGAATATTGACAGCATTCGCTGTGGTGGAAGAAATGGTTGCACCACTGTCATTGTTAATAACTACACGTTGCGCGCCAGTATTAATATCCAGGCCAGTTCCTGTACCGGAAATATTTCCTTTGTTAGTGACATTATCGATCGCAAACCCAGAGACCGATACCGCCGCTTCACTACCGGCGGAGGAGATCGTCACGTTTTTATTAATAATATATTCAGCATCGGCTGAGAAATCTTGAGGAACAGAAGTTGATTGGTCAATCGTTGCAGAAAATGCAACCGCAGGGGTGCATATCAACAAGGCAGGAAATATCTTTCCAAGAGTTTTGGTTGTATGATTTAATCTAAAGAAATTGTTGCTCATGTACACATCCATTTGAGTGAGAAGGAACATTAGATAACGTGCGTAAAACGTATTTAGTCCGTCTTAAAGCGTGAGCTTAAAACAAAAAAGCATAAAATTATTATTTTTTCAATGGGTTATGTACAGGTTGATTTATTAAATAATGACTTAAGTTTCGCTAAAAATATCTGTTGATAATATGAATGGCCATAACTATTTTGTAGGATGAATTTGTCTCGCGTATCGCTCTTCGTGTTTAGCGCCACTGTCGCTGGTAAGGTGGGATGGGTTGCCAATACTTGCGTTTTACTTTTAACCGTTAGATAGCCCCTTTAAGTCGGGGTGGTAACTGTCTACACTCAATGCTACAAGAAAAGTAAAAGACAGGCATATTCATGGTTCTGATAATTTATGCGCATCCCTATCCGCAACATTCGCATGCGAATAAACGGATGCTTGAGCAGGCAAGGACGCTCGAAAACGTTGAGATACGTTCCCTCTATCAACTCTATCCTGATTTCAGTATCGATGTCGCCGCCGAACAGGAGGCGCTCTCTCGTGCCGATCTGATCGTCTGGCAGCATCCGATGCAGTGGTACAGCACACCTCCGCTGCTGAAATTGTGGATCGATAAAGTCTTGTCGCACGGTTGGGCATACGGACACAACGGCAAAGCGCTTCAGGGAAAAAGCCTGATGTGGGCTGTAACCACCGGTGGGGGTGAAAGCCACTTTGAGATTGGCGCTTTCCCCGGATTTGACGTGCTGGCGCAGCCGCTCCAGGCTACCGCCCTTTACTGTGGCCTGAACTGGCTTCCGCCCTTTGCAATGCACTGTACCTTTGTCTGCGACGATGAAACCTTGCAGGCGCAGGCTCGTCACTACAAACAACGCTTACTCGAGTGGCAGGAGGGGCACAATGGATAGCCATACGATGATACAGGCGCTGATTTACCTCGGCGCGGCGGCATTAATTGTGCCCGTGGCGGTCCGTCTGGGGCTGGGCTCGGTGCTCGGCTATCTGATTGCCGGGTGTGTGATTGGCCCCTGGGGCTTTCGGCTGGTGACGGATGCCGAGTCAATCCTGCATTTTGCGGAAATCGGCGTGGTGCTGATGCTGTTTGTGATTGGCCTGGAATTGGATCCGCAGCGGCTGTGGAAACTGCGCGCCTCGGTGTTTGGCGGTGGCGCTTTGCAAATGCTGGCCTGCGGTCTGCTGTTGGGCGGGTTCTGCATTTTGCTGGGGATGGAGTGGAAAGTCGCAGAGCTGATCGGCATGACGCTGGCGCTCTCCTCGACGGCGATTGCCATGCAGGCAATGAACGAACGTAACCTGACGGTCTCGCAAATGGGGCGCAGCACCTTCTCCGTACTGCTGTTCCAGGATATTGCCGCCATCCCGCTGGTAGCGATGATCCCGCTGCTGGCAACCAGCGGCGCATCAACGACGCTGGGGGCATTTGCCTTATCTGCGCTGAAGGTTGTCGGTGCGCTGGCGCTGGTAATTCTTCTGGGGCGCTACGTAACGCGTCCGTTGCTGCGCTTTGTGGCTCGCTCTGGCCTGCGCGAAGTATTCAGCGCCGTTGCGTTATTCCTGGTGTTTGGTTTTGGATTGCTGCTTGAAGAGGCTGGGCTGTCGATGGCGATGGGCGCTTTCCTCGCAGGGGTCTTACTGGCAAGCTCCGAATATCGTCACGCGCTGGAAAGCGATATCGAGCCGTTTAAAGGATTGCTGCTTGGGCTGTTTTTCATCGGCGTCGGGATGTCTATCGACTTCGGGACGCTGGTAACCCACCCGCTGCGCATCATCATTCTGCTGGTGGGTTTCCTGGTCATTAAAATGGCGATGCTGTGGCTGATTGCCCGACCGTTAAACGTGCCAAAACCGCAACGCCGCTGGTTTGCTGTGCTGCTGGGGCAGGGGAGTGAGTTTGCTTTCGTGGTCTTTGGCGCAGCGCAAATGGCAAATGTACTCGATCCAGAATGGGCAAAAGCGCTGACGCTGGCGGTCGCGCTGTCGATGGCCGCAACGCCAATTCTGCTGGTGCTGCTGACGCGTCTGGAAAAAACGGGAAGCGAACAGGAGCGAGAAGCCGATAAGATCGACGAGGAGCAGCCTCGCGTGATCATCGCCGGATTTGGCCGCTTCGGGCAGATCGCCGGTCGTTTACTGCTCTCCAGCGGTGTGAAAATGGTTATCCTCGATCACGATCCTGACCATGTTGATACGCTGCGTAAATTCGATATGAAAGTGTTTTACGGTGATGCGACCCGGGCGGACCTGCTGGAATCCGCCGGAGCGGCGAAAGCCGAGGTGCTGATTAACGCCATCGACGATCCTGAGACCAGCATGCAGATGGTTGAGCTGGTTAAAGAGCATTTTCCGCATCTGACCATTATCTCACGTGCGCGCGATGTGGATCACTACATCCAGCTGCGTCAGGCGGGGGTGGCAGCCCCTGAACGTGAAACCTTCGAAGGGGCGCTCAAATCTGGCCGCATGGCGCTGGAAAGTCTGGGGCTTGGTGCGTATGAAGCGCGTGAACGTGCCGATCTGTTCCGCCGCTTTAACCATGAGATGGTTGAAGAGATGGTGGCGATGGCGAGCAGTACGGCAACCGAACGCGCAGCGGTGTTTAAACGCACCAGCACCATGCTGACGGAAATCATCAACGAGGATCGTAATCACCTGTCGCTGGTTCAGCGCCACGGCTGGCAAGGGACGGAAGAGGGCAAGCATACCGGCGATCCTGCGGATGAACCGGAGAGTAAACCCTCTGCGTGAAGTGGAGTTGCCAGCAATATTAAAAAATTTCTAATTCTTTACCCTGCCGCCAGTCGACGAAAGATTAAGCTTTCCGTATAGTGGCGGCAATTTTTTGCATCCGGGAAATTTTCAATGATCAGTCTGATTGCAGCGCTGGCGGTAGACCGCGTTATCGGCATGGAAAACGCCATGCCGTGGAACCTGCCTGCCGATCTCGCATGGTTTAAACGTACTACGTTAAACAAGCCGGTAGTGATGGGCCGCCTGACCTGGGAGTCGATTGGTCGTCCATTGCCGGGTCGTAAGAATATTGTGATCAGTAGCCAGCCGGGCACTGACGATCGCGTGCAGTGGGTGAAATCCGTTGATGAAGCGATTGCCGCCTGCGGCGATGCCGAAGAGATCATGGTGATCGGTGGTGGTCGCGTGTATGAGCAGTTCCTGCCAAAAGCGCAGAAACTGTATCTGACGCACATTGATGCGGAAGTGGAAGGGGATACCCATTTTCCGGATTACGATCCGGACGAGTGGGAGTCCGTATTCAGTGAGTTTCACGATGCGGATGCGCAGAACTCGCACAGCTACTGCTTCGAAATTCTGGAACGTCGTTAACGTTTTTATCCTCTCCCCAAAGGGAGAGGATAAACATCTTCAGGAGGCGACCGCCTCTCCCTCGCCTAAATCCAGCTGTCGGTTGGATGGCTGGACAAAGTAGGTTTTATCTTCCCAGCGTAAGCAGGTTAAATCCCCGCCCCAGCAGCATCCGGTATCCAGCGCATAGATATTTTCCGGGGTGCCTTTTCCTTCCAGTGATGCCCAGTGCCCAAATACCACGCTATATTCGTTTGTCACGGGGCCCGGAATCGCAAACCATGGCTTAAGCGGCGCAGGGGCATTTTCCGGCGTATCTTTGCAATACATATCCAGCTGCCCGTTCGGGAAGCAGTAGCGCATCCGCGTAAAAGCATTGGTGATAAAACGTAGTCGCGCCAGGCCGCTGAGGTCATCACTCCAGTTATTCGGCATGTCGCCGTACATCGCATCGAGGAAGAACGGGTAGGAGTCGCTCGCCAGCACCGCTTCGGCGTCGCGCGCGCAGGTTTTTGCCGTCTCAAGATCCCACTGAGGCGTGATGCCGGCATGAGCCATCACCAGCTTTTTCTCTTCGTCAATCTGTAGCAGTGGCTGGCGACGCAGCCAGTTGAGCAACTCATCGGCATCCGGTGCTTCCAGCAGGGGGGTAATGCGATCTTTCGGCTTATTACGGCTGATCCCGGCGTATACGGCCAGCAGATGCAGATCGTGGTTGCCCAGTACCAGCCGCACGCTGTCGCCCAGAGATTTGACGTAACGCAGGACGTCAAGGGAGCCAGGGCCGCGCGCCACTAAATCGCCTGTAAGCCAGAGCGTGTCCTGCCCGGGAGTAAAATCGACCTGTTTTAATAATGCGATCAGTTCATCGTAGCAACCGTGAACGTCGCCAATCAGATATGTAGACATTAGATTAATGAATAAGTGTAGGTACGGCGAGACGGAACACAGGAATAGCAATGCGGAAAGCATTACCGGCGGCATCGACCATTTCGTAATGGCCTTGCATGGTACCCAGTGGCGTTTCAATGACCGCACCGCTGGTGTACTGATACTCTTCGCCAGGGGCGATATGGGGTTGTTCACCGACCACACCTTCACCCTGGACTTCAATTTCGCGGCCATTGCCGTTGGTGATAAGCCAGTAGCGCCCGAGCAGTTGCACAGGCATCCGCCCCAGATTGCGAATGGTTACGGTATAAGCAAAGACAAAACGTTCTTCATCCGGTGTGGATTGGGACTCAATGTAGACGCTTTGAACCTGAACACAGACGCGGGGCGAATCAATCATGGCTTAGCTCTCCTTCGGCGGCGCATTGTCGCTGATGTAATTAGCCAGCTTGCAGTACTGCTCTACGGAAATATTTTCCGCACGCATTGCCGGGTCGATGCCCAACTCAGCTAACACGTCAACGGTAAACAGATTGCCAAGGCTGTTACGAATCGTTTTACGGCGCTGGTTAAAGGCTTCAGTCGTGATACGGCTCAGCACGCGCAGGTCTTTGACCGGATACGGCATCGTTTTATGTGGCACCAGGCGCACAACCGCAGAATCCACTTTTGGTGGTGGCGTGAACGCGGAAGGCGGCACTTCTAATACCGGGATCACGTTGCAGTAATATTGCGCCATCACGCTTAAACGACCATACGCTTTACTGTTCGGCCCTGCAACCAGACGGTTAACGACCTCTTTTTGCAACATGAAGTGCATGTCGGCAATGGCATCAGTATAGCTAAACAGATGGAACATCAGCGGGGTGGAGATGTTGTACGGCAGGTTACCGAACACGCGCAGCGGCTGTCCCATTTTTTCAGACAGTTCGCCAAAGTTCATGGTCATCGCATCCTGCTGATAAATCGTCAGCTTCGGCCCGAGGAAAGGGTGCGTTTGCAGACGCGCGGCCAGATCGCGGTCGAGTTCGATAACGGTCAGTTCGTCAAGGCGTTCGCCTACCGGCTCGGTCAGCGCGGCAAGACCCGGGCCGATTTCGACCATGGCCTGGCCTTTCTGCGGATTAATGGCAGAAACGATACTGTCGATCACAAACTGATCGTTGAGGAAGTTTTGCCCGAAGCGTTTACGGGCTAAGTGGCCCTGATGGACTCGATTAGTCATTGAGTATTAACAATCATTTTGATGGCGAGATTAAGCGCCGTGATAAAACTGCCGACATCCGCTTTTCCCTGGCCTGCCAGATCCAGCGCAGTACCGTGGTCAACGGACGTTCGAATAAAGGGTAAGCCGAGGGTGATATTCACCCCGCGACCAAATCCCTGGTATTTTAGCACGGGCAGACCCTGATCGTGGTACATCGCGAGTACGGCATCGGCTTTATCCAGGTATTTGGGCTGGAAAAGGGTGTCGGCAGGCAGTGGCCCGCTGAGGTTCATCCCCTTCGCCCGCATCTCCTCAAGCACCGGAATGATGGTGTCGATCTCTTCAGTGCCCATATGTCCGCCCTCACCCGCGTGCGGATTCAGGCCGCAAACCAGCACATGCGGCTGCGGAATACCGAATTTGGTTTGCAGATCGTGATGCAAAATGCCAATGATCTCACGCAGGAGTTCAGGCGTAATGGCATCCGGAATGGCTTTGATCGGCAGGTGCGTTGTTACCAGCGCAACGCGCATTGCTTCGGTTGCCAGCATCATCACCACTTTCGGGCTGTGCGAACGCTCTTCGAAAAATTCGGTATGCCCGGTAAACGGAATGCCCGCGTCGTTGATTACGCCTTTATGCACCGGACCGGTGATCAGGGCTGCAAATTCGCCCTGAAGGCAACCGTCACAGGCGCGCGCCAGCGTCTCGACAACGTAGTGGCCGTTTTCGATGTGTAACTCACCGGGGACAACAGGTGCACGGAGCGGAACTGAAAGCAGGGTGAGAGTACCAGCCTGCTGCGGTGCGGGCTGTTGGCCTTCAACGTAAGGGAGGAGCGTTAAAGGCAGACCGAGCAAGGCTGCCCGGTCTTGTAACAGTGTTGCATCTGCGCAAACAACCAACTCTACCGGCCAGCTGCGCTGGGCGAGCTGAACCACAAGGTCAGGCCCAATCCCGGCGGGTTCGCCGGGAGTGATCACAACACGATGCGGTTTCATTAGTTGCTCAACACTTTCACGTAAGCGCTGGCGCGTTGTTCCTGCATCCAGGTTGCGGCTTCTTCAGAGAACTTACGGTTAAACAGCATGCGATACGCGCGGTCTTTCTGCGCCGCGTCGGTTTTATCCACGTTGCGCGTGTCCATCAGCTGGATCAGATGCCAGCCGAAGGAGGAGTGTACCGGCGCGCTCATCTGGCCTTTATTCAGCTTCATTAACGCATCGCGGAAAGCCGGATCGTAAATATCCGCTGCCGCCCAACCCAGGTCACCGCCCTGGTTTGCAGAGCCAGGATCCTGAGAGAACTCTTTTGCCGCTTTATCGAAGGTGGTTTTACCGCTCTTGATGTCTGCGGCGATCTGTTCCAGCTTCGCACGGGCCTGATCGTCAGTCATGATCGGAGACGGTTTGAGCAGGATATGGCGCGCATGCACTTCGGTAACCGAAATGTTCTGGCTCTGACCGCGCAGGTCGTTCACTTTCAGAATGTGGAAGCCCACACCGGAACGGATTGGACCGACGATGTCGCCTTTCTTCGCCGTGCTCAGCGCCTGGGCAAACAGGGATGGCAGCTCCTGAATACGGCCCCAGCCCATCTGGCCGCCTTTCAGCGCCTGCTGGTCAGCAGAGTAGGTGATCGCCAGTTTGCCGAAGTCATCGCCATTACGCGCCTGCTCAACGATAGCGCGCGCCTGACTTTCCGCCTCAGCCGCCTGATCGGAGGTTGGGTTTTCCGGCAGTGGGATCAGGATGTGGCTCAGGTTAAGTTCAGTGCTGGCATCATTCTGATTACCCACCTGTTTCGCCAGGGCATCCACTTCCTGAGGCAGGATGGTGACGCGGCGACGGACTTCATTGTTACGCACTTCTGAAATCAGCATCTCTTTACGGATCTGATTACGGTAGGTGGCATAGCTGATGCCGTCATAGGCCAGGCGGCTACGCATCTGGTCCGGGGTAATGTTGTTCTGCTTTGCAATGTTGGCGATCGCCTGATCGAGCTGCTCGTCAGAGATCTTCACACCCATTTTCTGGCCCATTTGCAGGACAATCTGATCCATGATCAGACGTTCCAGGATCTGGTGGCGCAGCGTAGCGTCATCCGGAAGTTGTTGACCTGCCTGGCCCGAGTTGAGCTTTACAGATTTCATCAAACCGTCAACGTCACTTTCAAGCACGACGCCGTTGTTAACCACAGCCGCGACTTTATCGACAACCTGTGGGGCCGCGAAGCTGGTATTCGCAACCATAGCGACACCGAGTAGCAGCGTTTTCCAGTTCTTCATACTTTTTCCATTTCAATTAACCGCAAAGCGGATTACGTTGTAAATCAAGCACATTACAATGAACTACGATACGGCAGAATGTTCGAGCGCAGCATCTGCTGCGTGCCCAGACCGTAGTTAGAGCTCAGGCCGCGCAACTCGATATTAAAGCCAATCACGTTATCGTATTTGCCCTGACTGTTTTGCGTATCCCAGCCGTTAAGTTTGCGTTCGTAACCGACACGTATTGCGTAACAGCAGGAGTTATATTGCAGACCCAGCATCTGGTCAGCAGGTTTTTGGGCATTCGTGTCATAGTAGTAGGCTCCGACGACTGACCAACGATCGGCGATCGGCCAGCTCGCGGCGGTACCCACCTGTGAAATACCGTCTTTGTATTGGTCTGTATTCGCATAGTTTGGCAGTGTCGCCTGAATATACTCCGGGCTGGCGTAACGGTACGTCAACTGCAACATGCGATCTTCATCACGACGATATTCGATGGCAGCGCTGCCCGTCGCGATATTGTCCAGTCGTGTATCGTACTGAACACCACCGCGCAGACCCCAACGATCCGTCATACGCCAGTAGGTGTCGCCCGCCCATACCAGTGAGCCCGTTTTGTTGTCTTTCTCCCAGTTAATGTCGTCATCACCGGTACGAGACTCGGTGAAATAGTAGATTTGACCAACAGAAACGTTAAAACGTTCAACGGCAGCATCATCATAAATGCGCGTTGTGACGCCGGTCGTTAACTGGTTAGCAGACGCAATACGGTCAAGGCCGCCGTAGGTACGATCCCGGAACAGGCCGCTGTAGTCTGATTGCAGGAAGGACGAGTCGTAGTTTTGAATTTTGCTCTGATCGCGATAAGGCACGTACAGATACTGCATACGTGGCTCAAGCGTCTGGGTGTATCCATCCGCGAGAAGAGCCATGTCACGTTCGAAAATCAGCTTCCCGTCCATTTTGAATTGCGGAAGCGTACGGTTTACCGACTCTTCAAGATCGGTGCCATAGCGTTTGTTATACCAGTCCAGATTTTTCTGCTGATAGTGGGTGGCCATCAGCTTGGCTTCGGTATTCAGGCTCGCCCAGTCGTTTGACCACGGCAGATTGATCGTCGGCTCGATATGCAGACGCGTTGATTCTGGCATATCCGAGTTGGTGTTGACGAAATGGACCGCCTGAGCGTAAACGTGCGTGTCGAAAGGGCCCACATCGTTCTGGTACCAGTTCACGTCCAGCTGCGGCTCTGCACCATAGGTACTACGCGATTGCGTATCAAATACCTGGAACTGCTTGGTCGACACCGTCGCGTCAAAGTTCTCAATGGCGTAGCCCACGCTGAATTTCTGCGTGGCGTAACCGTCGGTACTGGACCCGTATTTAGAGTCGAAGTCGTTGAAGTAATACGGATCGCTGACTTTGGTGTAGTCGATGTTGAAGCGCCACACCTGATCCAATACCCCGGCGTGCTTCCAGTAGTACATCCAGCGGTGCTTATCACCTTCGCTCGGATGTTCGTCCTGGAACACCTTATCTGATGGCAGATAATCAAACTCCATCAGACCCGCGCCCGCTTTGGTCAGATAGCGGAATTCGTTCTCCCACATGATGTTACCGCGCTTATGGATGTAGTGCGGCGTGATCGTGGCGTCCATGTTGGGCGCAATGTTCCAGTAGTACGGCAGGTAGAACTCAAAGTAGTTCGACGTGCTGTACTTGGCGTTCGGGATCAGGAAGCCTGAACGACGTTTGTCACCCACAGGCAGTTGCAGGTAAGGACTATAGAAAATGGGCACCGGGCCGAGTTTAAAACGGGCGTTCCAGATCTCTGCAACCTGTTCTTCACGGTCGTGGATCACTTCGCTGCCCACAACGCTCCAGGTATTTGACCCTGGCAAACAGGACGTAAACGAGCCGTTTTCGAGAATGGTGTAGCGGTTCTCGCCGCGCTGCTTCATCAGGTCTGCGGTACCGCGCCCCTGACGACCGACCATCTGATAATCACCTTCCCAGACGTTGGTGTCTTTGGTATTCAGATTCGACCAGGCTTTCGGACCTTTCAGGATGACCTGATTGTCGTCATAGTGCACATTACCCAGCGCATCCACCGTACGGACAGGCGCCTGAGCACCTTCCGGCTGCTTCTGGTGCAATTGCACTTCGTCAGCCAGCAGACGGCTGTTACCCTGGTTAATATCGACATTGCCCGTAAAGGTTGCATTGTCAGGATAATTACCTTTTGCGCTGTCGGCATTAATGGTGACGGGTAAGTCATTCGTATCGCCTTTCACCAGTGGGCGATTGTAACTTGGGACGCCAAGCATACACTGCGAGGCGAGATCGGCTGCGAGCCCCTGTTGGCTATACAGGGCGGTGCCAATCATTGTGGCCAGAAGGGTGGGGATACGTTTTTTCATACGTTGTATTTTATTGTTCCGTCATCAGTGGCTACGGCTTACAAACGCTCAGAGACTATCTTACTCATCAGCGCAGTACCAGCGTTAATCCTGCCCGTTTGCGCGCCAGAGTGTTAGGCTCGCTATCGAATGACGAGTATGATAATGCAAATTATAGGCGATGTCCCTCAATTGACCGTGGCGCGACCACTGTAATGATGGCGTTGCGTCGGCCAGGAACATGACCATTCGGGGAGTATATGCAGTATTGGGGTAAAATAATCGGCGTTGCGTTCGCAATTATTATGGGTGCCGGATTCTGGGGTGTTGTTCTTGGCCTCATTATCGGCCATATGTTTGATAAAGCACGCAGCCGCAAAATGGCCTGGTTTGCCAACCAGCGCGAGCGCCAGTCACTCTTTTTCTCCACCACCTTCGAGGTGATGGGGCACTTAACCAAATCAAAAGGGCGCGTAACGGAAGCCGATATTCAGGTTGCCAGCGTCTTTATGGATCGCATGAATCTGCACGGCGAATCCCGCGTCGCGGCGCAGAATGCATTCCGGATTGGTAAAGCGGATAACTACCCGCTGCGTGAAAAAATGCGGCAGTTCCGTAGCATCTGCTTCGGGCGCTTTGATTTAATTCGGATGTTTCTGGAAATTCAAATCCAGGCCGCCTTCGCGGATGGCTCTCTGCATCCGAATGAACGGGACGTCCTGTATGTGATTGCTGAAGAGCTGGGCATTTCCCGCATGCAGTTCGATCAGTTCCTGCGCATGATGCAGGGTGGCGCGCACTTTGGCGGCGGTTATCAACAGCAATCGTCCGGTGGCGGCTGGCAGCAGGCGCAGCGTGGCCCTACGCTTGAAGATGCCTGTAATGTCCTCGGCGTGAAGCCCTCTGACGATGTCACGACCATCAAACGCGCCTATCGTAAGCTGATGAGCGAGCACCATCCGGATAAGCTGGTGGCGAAAGGCCTGCCGCCTGAGATGATGGAGATGGCGAAACAGAAAGCGCAGGAAATCCAGAAAGCCTACGAGCTGATTAAAGAGCAGAAAGGTTTTAAATAAAAAAATGGCCCGACAGTGTCGGGCCATTTTTTCAGAAGTCCACCGGGGCTTTGAACGTCATGGCGTTGCCGAAAGCAGGGTGGGTGATGGTGAGCGTCTGCGCATGCAGTTGCAGGCGCGGCGCTAACGCCAGCGCTTCCGGCGGCGCATAGAATCTGTCACCCAGAATCGGGTGACCCATCGCAAGCATATGCACACGCAGCTGATGGGAGCGCCCGGTAATCGGCTTCAGCAGGACGCGCGCGGTATTATCCGGCGCGTACTCCAGCACTTCATACTCGGTCTGCGCAGCCTTGCCGGTTTCATAACACACCTTCTGCTTTGGCCGGTTCGGCCAGTCGCAAATCAGCGGTAAATCCACCAGCCCTTCCGCCTGCGCCGGATGGCCCCACACGCGGGCGACATACTGCTTCTTCGGCTCGCGCTCGCGGAACTGACGCTTCAGCTCACGTTCTGCCGCCTTATTAAGAGCCACCACAATCACGCCGCTGGTCGCCATATCCAGACGATGGACAGACTCGGCCTGGGGATAATCGCGCTGGATACGCGTCATCACGCTGTCTTTATGCTCTTCCAGACGCCCCGGCACGGACAACAGGCCGCTCGGCTTGTTAACCACCATAATGTGCTCGTCCTGATACAGAATGACCAGCCACGGATCCATCGGGGGATTGTAGGGCTCCATTACCATTTTGCGCTCCGCTTACTGATGCGTCACAACGATAAGACGCAGGGCGTCGAGACGCCATCCCGCCTGATTCAGACTTTCCAGCACCTGCTGGCGGTTGCTCTCAATTGCGGCCAGCTCATCGTCACGAATGTTCGGGTTCACCGCTTTCAACGCTTCCAGACGCGACAGCTCGGCAGAAAGCTTCTCATCGGCTTCGCTGCGCGCCGCATCAATCAGCACTCTGGCCGCTTTTTCGGCCTGGGTTTCACCCAGTTGCAGAATGGCATGCACGTCCTGTTGCACCGCATTCACCAGCTTGCTGCCGGTATGGCGGTTCACCGCGCTCAACTGACGGTTGAAGCTTTCAAACTCCACCTGGCCGGCCAGATTCGTACCGTTTTTATCCAGCAGCAGACGCACCGGCGTTGGCGGGAGGAAGCGGTTAAGCTGAAGCTGTTTCGGCGCCTGCGCTTCCACAACGTAGATCAGCTCCACCAGCAGCGTGCCCACAGGCAAGGCTTTGTTCTTCAACAGGGAAATGGTGCTGCTGCCGGTATCGCCGGAGAGGATCAGATCCAGACCGTTGCGGATCAGCGGGTGCTCCCAGGTAATGAACTGTGCGTCTTCGCGGGACAGCGCCACATCACGCTCAAAGGTGATAGTGCAGCCGTCTTCCGGCAGGCCCGGGAAATCCGGCACCAGCATATGATCGGACGGGGTCAGCACGATCATGTTCTCGCCGCGATCGTCCTGGTTTATACCGACGATGTCGAACAGATTCATGGAGAAGCTGATCAGGCTGGTGTCGTCGTCCTGCTCTTCAATGCTTTCGGCCAGCTGCTGCGCTTTTTCACCGCCGTTGGAGTGGATCTCCAGCAGGCGATCGCGACCCTGCTCCAGCTGCGCTTTCAGTGCGTCGTGCTTCTCACGGCAGGATTTAATCAGCTCATCAAAGCCCTCGCTATTTTCAGGCGCGGCCAGGTAACCGATCAGGTCTGCATGCACCTGATCGTAAATGGTGCGGCCGGTCGGGCAGGTGTGTTCAAACGCGTCCAGCCCTTCGTGGTACCAGCGCACCAGCACGGACTGGGCGGTTTTCTCCAGATACGGCACGTGGATCTGAATATCGTGCGCCTGCCCGATACGATCCAGACGGCCGATACGCTGCTCCAGCAGATCCGGGTTAAACGGCAGATCGAACATCACCAGATTGCTGGCGAACTGGAAGTTACGGCCTTCAGAACCGATTTCAGAGCACAGCAGAACCTGCGCGCCGCTGTCCTCTTCACCAAACCAGGCTGCTGCACGATCACGCTCAACTATGGACATGCCTTCGTGGAACACGGCGGCGCGAATGCCTTCGCGCTCACGCAGAACCTGCTCCAGCTGCAATGCGGTAGCGGCTTTGGCGCAGATCACCAGCACTTTCTGGGAACGGTGAGCGGTGAGGTAGCCCATCAACCACTCCACGCGCGGATCGAAGTTCCACCAGGTGCCGGTGTCGCCTTCGAATTCCTGATAAATCTGCTCCGGGTAGAGCATGTCGCGCGCGCGATCTTCCGCAGATTTACGGGTGCCCATAATGCCGGAGACTTTAATCGCCGTCTGGTACTGGGTCGGCAGCGGCAGTTTGATGGTGTGCAGCTCGCGTTTCGGGAAGCCTTTCACGCCGTTACGGGTGTTACGGAACAGCACGCGGCTGGTACCGTGGCGATCCATCAGCATGTCGATCAGCTCTTTACGCGCGGATCCCGCATTATCGCTGTCGCTGTTCGCGGCCTGAAGCAGCGGCTCAATATCCTGCTCGCCAATCAGATCGCTGAGAGTGTTAAGCTCATCATTAGAGAGACGATTACCGGCCAGCAGCAGCGCGACGGCGTCCGCCACCGGGCGGTAGTTTTTCTGCTCTTCAACAAACTGCTCAAAATCGTGGAAACGGTTGGGATCGAGCAGACGCAGACGGGCGAAGTGGCTCTCAAGACCCAGCTGCTCCGGCGTGGCGGTCAGGAGCAGAACGCCCGGTACGCGCTCGGCAAGCTGCTCAATCGCCATGTATTCACGGCTTGGCGCGTCTTCGCTCCAGACGAGGTGGTGCGCTTCGTCGACGACCATCAGATCCCATTCAGCGTCGCACAGATGCTCCAGGCGCTGCTTGCTACGGCGCACGAAGTCCAGGGAACAAATGACCAGCTGTTCGGTTTCAAACGGGTTGTCCGCGTCGTGCTGGGCTTCGGCATAGCGCTCATCGTCGAACAGGGAGAAGCGCAGGTTAAAGCGGCGCAGCATTTCAACCAGCCACTGATGTTGCAGCGTTTCTGGAACCACAATCAGCACGCGCTCGGCAGCGCCAGAGAGCAGCTGCTGGTGCAGGATCATGCCTGCTTCGATGGTTTTACCCAGGCCCACTTCGTCAGCCAGCAGCACGCGAGGCGCATGGCGACGGCCCACGTCATGGGCGATATTCAGCTGATGGGGAATAAGGCTGGTACGCTGACCGCGCAGGCCGCTCCACGGCATGCGGTACTGCTCACTCTGGAACTTACGCGCGCGGTAGCGCAGGGAGAAGCGATCCATTCGGTCGATTTGCCCGGCAAACAGACGGTCCTGTGGCTTACTGAACACCAGTTTGCTGTCGAGCAGCACTTCACGCAGGATGACATTTGTCTCGTCGGTATCAAGACGCGTTCCGATGTAGGCGAGCAGTCCATTCTCTTCTTTTACGTCTTCAACCTTCAGTTGCCAGCCGTCATGGCTGGTCACGGTATCACCCGGATTGAACATTACGCGGGTAACAGGGGAGTCATTGCGAGCGTACAGGCGGTTTTCACCGGTAGCAGGGAAAAGGAGGGTAACCATGCGCGCATCGACGGCAACGACGGTTCCTAATCCAAGTTCGCTTTCTGTATCGCTGATCCAGCGTTGACCAAGTGTAAAAGGCATAGTTGTTCGGCTCTAATCTTTAATTGCAGGCAATAGTTCGACCCCGTCAAAAAAGACGGTCATCGAAAAATGGGTCCGGGAATGGAAAGGGCGCTATGGTACTGGATGGCAACGGTTTCGTCACGCGTCAAAATAGCCCAAGTTGTCCTGTCACTAGTGTAGCAAAGTCGTCGTTGATGAACGGTAAAATTCCCTCCGCAACAGGCTGAAGCTGGCGGGTCAGGTAGTGATCGTAATCGAGCGGAGACTGCTGGTAATCAACGGGTTCTGGTCCGTTCGTTGTCCAGACGTATTTGATCGTTCCCCGGTTCTGATACTGCGGCGCGCGGCCCCGGCGAACGTTCTCTTCATCCGCCAGCCGCGCCGCGCGGACGTGCGGAGGAACATTACGCTGGTACTCCGCCAGCGGGCGGCGCAGGCGCTTGCGATACACCAGCTGCGCGTCAAGTTCGCCCGCCATCAGGCTGGCTATCGTCTCGCGCACGTAGTCCTGATACGGCTCATTGCGGAACACCCGCAGATAAAGCGTTTGCTGAAACTGCTGTGCCAGCGGCGTCCAGTCGGTGCGCACTGTCTCCAGCCCTTTAAACACCATCCGCTGCTTGTCGCCTTCCTGAATCAGTCCGGCGTAGCGCTTCTTGCTGCCCTGGTCGGTTCCGCGAATGGTCGGCATTAAGAAGCGGGCAAAATGGGTTTCAAACTCCAGCTCTAACGCGCTGGTTAACCGCTCTTTTTGCAAATTTTCGCGCCACCAGGCGTTCACGAAGGCGACCAGTTCTTTGCCGATTTGCGCGGCGTCGTCTTCTGAATGGGCCGATTTCAGCCAGACAAAGGTGGAATCGGTGTCGCCATAAATAACGTCATAACCCCGGGATTCAATCAACGCTTTGGTCTGGCGCATAATGTCGTGCCCGCGCATGGTGATGGACGACGCCAGACGCGGATCAAAGAAGCGGCAGGCGCTGGTGCCCAGCACCCCGTAAAAGGCATTCATAATAATTTTCAACGCCTGTGAGAGCGGCTTGTTGCCGTGGCGTTTTGCCTCGTCGCGGCCGTGCCAGATGTTTCCCACGATCTCAGGCAGGCAGTGCTTTTCGCGCGAGAAGCGTGCCCCGAGAAAACCTTCAGTACTGTGCGCATCGTCTGGCTGCGCCATCCCCTCGACCAGCCCTACCGGATCAATCAGAAATGTGCGGATAATCGACGGGTACAGACTTTTATAATCCAGCACCAGCACCGAATCATACAGCCCGGGCCGTGAATCCATCACGTAACCTCCGGGACTGGCCTGCGGCGGCACGTCACCGAGGTTAGGGGCCACATAGCCCGCCCGGTGCATCCGCGGGAAATAGAGGTGGCTGAAGGCCGCTACCGAGCCGCCGTGCCTGTCGACCGCGAGACCGTTTACCGTTGCGCGTTCCAGCAGGAAGGGCATGATCTCGGTTTTATGGAAAATCTGCGTTACCAGCTCACAGTCTTTCAGGTTATAGGTAGCGAGCGCTGGCTTATCCTCATTAAAGCGCCGGTCGATCTCGTCCATTCGGTCCCAGGGATTGTCGATGGATTTACCTTCGCCGAGCAGCGCCTGGGCGACCGCTTCCAGCGAGAAGGAAGAGAAGTTCCAGAAGGCGGATTTCAGCGCCTCGATGCCGTCGATAATCAGGCGACCGTTAGCCTGTGCGAAGAATACGCCGTTCTTAAAACCGTGCTCACGCCACTCCAGCTCCGTGTTTCCGCGCCCTAACGTCAGGGGAATGCGGTACCGCTCGGCATGTTTTTGCAACACGCGCAGGTCAAACTGCACCACGTTCCAGCCGATCAATACATCCGGGTCGTGCTCGGCAAACCACTGGTTAAGCTTCTCCAGCAGCTGTGGTCGGCTGGTAACGTATTCCAGATGAAAATCCAGCGCGGACGCATCGCCGTTCGGGGGCCCGAGCATATAGACAACCCGCTGCCCGCAGCCTTCAAGGCCGATGCAGTACAGCTCGCCGTGACGGGTGGTTTCGATATCCAGCGAGACCCACTTCAGCGGCGGGCGATAGTGCGGGTTAGGCTTCAGGCGCGCGTTCACGAGACAACCGTTCTGCTCAGCGCCGTCCACCCAGACGGGGGCGGTGATAAACCGCTCCATCAGAAAACGTTCCGGCGGGCGAATGTCCGCTTCGTAGAGCGTCACGCCCGCTTCGTGGAGCAATTTTTCATAGCGCATCAGCTGGCGATGGGCGCGGCAGTAGAGGCCATAAACCGGCTGGCGGTGGAAGTCTTTTAGCTCAAGGGGAGTAAGGCGCCAGCCGTTTTCACCGCGCAGCAGCTGCTTTACTTTCTCGACGTGGTGTTCAGGGATAAACGCCACGGACTCCTGAGGCGGCAGGGTAACGTGCAGCGGGCCGTTATCCGTCGCCAGCCAGAACGCAACCTCGGTGCCCTGAGGGGTATCCCGCCAGTGTCGGGTCAGTAAAAAGCCTTCTTGCGCCTGTGCCACGCCGCTATCCCACAAAACAAACCAGGCCTGATTATAGCCTGGTTGAGGGGTGTTTGCTGGGGTTTTATACAGTGCCTGTTTTGCCGGATGGCGCTACGCTTATCCGGCCAACAGGATCCGTAGGCCCGATAAGCGCAGCGCCACCGGACAATGTTTTACTGCCCGTAGTACGCCTTCGCGCCGTGCTTGCGCAGATAATGCTTATCGAGCAGGGTTTGCTGCATATCCGGCAACTGCGGTGCCAGCTGGCGGCAGAAGATCCCCATGTAGGCGACTTCCTCCAGCACGATCGCGTTGTGCACCGCGTCCTCCGCGTTTTTACCCCAGGCAAACGGACCGTGGGAGTGCACCAGCACGCCGGGCATTTGCGCCGCGTCGATACCCTGTTTTTCGAAGGTTTCGACGATCACGTTCCCGGTTTCCCATTCGTACTCACCGCCGATCTCCGTATCGGTCATCAGACGCGTGCAGGGAATGGTGCCGTAGAAGTAGTCCGCGTGGGTGGTGCCGGTGGCCGGAATTGGCTGGCCCGCCTGCGCCCAGATGGTCGCGTGACGCGAATGGGTATGCACAATCCCACCGATGGTCGGGAAGGCCTGATACAGCAGGCGGTGAGTGGGCGTATCGGAGGAGGGCTTTTTATCGCCTTCAACCACTTCACCCGTTTCGATGCTGACCACCACCATATCTTCCGCGGTCATCACCGTGTAATCCACGCCCGAAGGCTTGATCACGAACACGCCTTTTTCCCGGTCAACGGCGCTGACGTTGCCCCAAGTCAGGGTCACCAGGTTATGTTTTGGCAGCGCCAGGTTGGCTTCGAGTACCTGACGTTTGAGATCTTCTAACATTGTCGTCTCCTGCCGGATGGCGCTTCGCTTATCCGGCCTACAGAACCGTAGGCCCGGTAAACGAAATGCCACCGGGCATTCAGGGCTTAGCGTTTTGAACCGTAATAGACTTCGTTCCAGCGCAGCGCGTCTTTAAAGGCTGGCAGACGGGTGTCGTTATCAATCACGGTCAGTTCGATGTCGTGCAGCTCGGCAAACTGACGCATATCGTTCAGGTCAAGCGCGTGGCTGAAGACGGTGTGGTGCGCGCCGCCGGCCAGGATCCAGGCTTCCGACGCGGTTGGCAGGTCAGGTTGCGCTTTCCACAGGGCGTTCGCGACCGGCAGTTTCGGCAGAGAATGCGGAGTTTCCACAGCATCGACGCAGTTCACCAGCAGGCGGAAACGGTCGCCGAGGTCGATCAGGCTGGCGTTAATGGCCGGGCCGGTACGGGTGTTGAAGATCAGACGGGCCGGATCCGCTTTGCCGCCAATGCCGAGGTACTGCACATCGAGGATCGGTTTCTCTTCGACGGCGATAGAGGGACACACTTCCAGCATGTGCGAGCCGAGCACCAGATCGTTGCCGTTCTCGAAGTGGTAGGTGTAGTCCTCCATAAAAGAGGTGCCGCCCTGCAGACCGGTTGACATCACCTTCATGATGCGAAGCAGAGCGGCAGTTTTCCAGTCGCCTTCGCCCGCAAAACCGTAGCCCTGCTGCATCAGACGTTGTACCGCCAGACCCGGGAGCTGTTTCAGGCCGTGGAGATCTTCAAAGGTGGTGGTGAAGGCATGGAAGCCGCCCTGTTCCAGGAAGCGCTTCATGCCCAGTTCAATGCGTGCGGCATCCAGCACGTTCTGGCGCTTGTCACCGTTGACCTGTGCCGCAGGCGTCAGGCGGTAGCTGCTTTCGTACTCGTCCACCAGCGCGTTCACGTCGCCATCGCTGATGTCATTCACCACCTGCACCAGGTCGCCCACCGCCCAGGTATTTACGGAGAAGCCGAACTTGATCTGCGCGGCCACTTTGTCGCCGTCGGTTACGGCAACTTCACGCATGTTGTCGCCGAAACGCACCACTCTAAGGTGACGGGTATCCTGCTTAGAGACCGCCTGACGCATCCAGGAGCCAATGCGTTTTTGTGCCTGGCCGTCCTGCCAGTGGCCGGTCACCACAGCATGTTGTTGACGCATACGTGCGCCGATGAAGCCGAACTCGCGACCGCCGTGCGCGGTCTGATTCAGGTTCATGAAGTCCATGTCGATGCTGTCCCACGGCAGGGAGGCGTTGAACTGAGTGTGGAATTGCAGCAGCGGTTTGTTGAGGATAGCCAGGCCGTTGATCCACATTTTGGCTGGCGAGAAGGTGTGCAGCCACACCACCAGGCCAGCGCATTTGTCATCGTAATTGGCATCGCGGCAGATGTTAGTGATTTCGTCCGGCGTAGTACCCAGCGGCTTCAGCACCAGTTTGCACGGCAGTTTGGCTTCCGCGTTCAGCGCATTCACAACGTGCTCCGCGTGTTTCGTCACCTGCTGCAACGCTTCCGGTCCGTATAAATGCTGGCTGCCAATCACAAACCACACTTCATAATTATTAAAAATGGTCATTATCGTGTCCTTAATGTGTCAGGGTTGCCGTAGTGTCCGCGGTACTTTTGGCCGGGGCGGCGACAGGGAGATAGTGAAGTTCGGCGCTTTTTGCCCATTGCTGGTAGCGCTGATAAAGCTGTTCAAAGCGTTGTGCCTGCTGAGCCTGCGGCTGGAGCGTACTTTCGACGGCGCTCGCCATATGCTGTTGCGCGGTCGGGATATCCGGATGGACGCCTGCGGCCACGGCAGCGAAAATCGCTGCGCCCAGCGCACAGCACTGATCGGAGGCCACAATTTGCAGCGGACGGTTGAGCACGTCGCAGCAGGCCTGCATGATCACCGGGTTTTTACGGGCGATACCGCCCAAAGCCATCACGTTGTTCACGTCAATGCCCTGCCCGGTGAAGCACTCCATAATGGCGCGCGCGCCGAACGCGGTGGCGGCGATCAGGCCGCCAAACAGCGCGGGCGCGTCGGTCGCCAGGTTGAGATCGGTAATCACCCCTTTCAGACGCTGGTTGGCAAACGGCGTACGACGGCCGTTGAACCAGTCCAGCACCACCGGCAGGTGATCGAGAGACGGATTTTTTGCCCAGGCTTCGGTGAGCTGCGGCAGGAGCTGTTTTTTGCTCGCGGTAATCTGGGTTTTCAGTTCAGGATGCGCGGCCGCCAGCTGATCCAGCGGCCAGCCGAGCACCCGGCCAAACCAGGCGTAGATATCGCCAAACGCGGACTGACCCGCTTCGAGGCCGATAAAATCAGGCACCACGCTGCCGTCAACCTGACCGCAGATACCCTTCACCGCGCGGTCGCCAACGGTCGTTTTATCCGCCGTCAGAATGTCGCAGGTGGAGGTGCCAATCACTTTCACCAGCGTGTTAGGCTGCGCACCCGCGCCCACGGCGCCCATATGGCAGTCGAACGCGCCGCCGGAAATGGTCACGTTTTGCGGCAGACCGAGGCGTTTCGCCCACTCCTCGCAGAGCATGCCGACCGGAATATCGGCGGTGAAGGTGTCGGTAAACAGCGGGTATGTCAGGTTTTTGTTGATGATCGGGTCGAGTTCATCGAAGAACGCTGCCGGAGGCAGACCACCCCAGCTTTCATGCCACAGCGATTTATGCCCGGCGCTGCAACGGCCACGGCGAATAGCCTGCGGGCGAGTGGTGCCGGAAAGCAGGGCGGGAACCCAGTCGCACAGCTCAATCCATGACGCCGCTGCCTGTGCGACCGACGCGTCCGCGCGGGTAACGTGCAGGATTTTTGCCCAGAACCATTCGCTGGAGTAGATCCCGCCGATGTAGCGCGAGTAGTCGGTTTTGCCCGGCTGGTGGCATAAGCGGGTGATGGCTTCCGCCTCTTCCACGGCGGTATGGTCTTTCCACAGCACAAACATGGCGTTCGGGTTATCGGCAAACTCCGGGCGAAGCGCCAGTACGCGGCCTTCTGCATCAACCGGGGCCGGCGTTGAACCGGTACTGTCGACGCCAATCCCCACGACGTCGGCCCGCTGGGCGTCCGTCAGCTCCGCCAGCACGGTTTTGATCGCCGCTTCCATTGATTCAATGTAATCGCGCGGGTGGTGACGGAACTGGTTGTTCGGCGCATCGCAGTAGCGCCCCTCTTGCCAGCGCGGATACCACTCAACGCTGGTTGCTATCTCCCGGCCAGTCGTACAGTCCACTGCCAGCGCGCGAACTGAGTCGCTGCCAAAATCGAGGCCAATTGCAATTGCCATGGTGTTGCTCCATCCAAAACAGGTATGGAAGAACATTAGAGACTGGGGACAAAAATCGTCAGGCAGGATCCGCTAATCTTATGGATTAAATTGCTGTTACGATTGAAAGTGTGACGCCGTGCAAATATTCAATGTGGACATTTCTGCCGTACTTATAGACACTTTTGTTACTGCTTATCCGCCCGTGCTGGCGGAGAAATCAGGGGAAAAGGCTGAAACATGGCGGACGTAAAAGAGGCGTGATGCTTTTTGGATCTTTTCGCGGGCCATTTTTATACTGCTTTTATCGATATGGACAATTGGTTTCCTTCAGGACCCTTGGGAGAACTGAATCTATGGCCGAACCGCAAAACGATCCCCTGCTGCCGGGATACTCATTTAACGCCCATCTGGTGGCGGGGCTGACGCCCATTGAGGCCGAGGGGTATCTCGATTTCTACGTCGATCGACCGCTCGGAATGAAAGGGTATATTCTGAACCTGACCGTTCGCGGGGAAGGGGTGATTAAAAACGGCGATCGGCAGTTTATCTGCCGCCCCGGCGATATGCTGCTGTTCCCGCCGGGGGAGATCCACCACTACGGGCGCCACCCGGATGCCAAAGAGTGGTATCACCAGTGGGTCTATTTCCGTCCGCGCGCCTACTGGCAGGAGTGGCTCTCGTGGCCGGCCATTTTCGCGCAAACCGGTTTTTATCGCCCGGATGAGGCGCATCTGGCGCAGTTCCGTGAGCTGTTTGCACAGATTATTGAGGCAGGGCAGGCGGGAGGGCGCTACGCTGAACTGCTGGCCATCAATCTGCTTGAACAGGTGCTGCTGCGCCGCATGGAGGCCATCAACGAGTCGCTTAATCCGCCGCTGGACAACCGCGTCCGCGACGCCTGCCAGTACATCAGCGACCACCTTGCCGACAGCCAGTTTGATATTGCCAGCGTCGCCCAGCATGTGTGCCTGTCGCCGTCACGGCTGTCGCATCTGTTCCGCCAGCAGCTTGGCGTGAGCGTGCTCAGCTGGCGCGAGGATCAGCGCATCAGCCAGGCGAAACTGCTGCTCAGCACCACCCGAATGCCTATCGCCACCGTCGGGCGTAACGTCGGCTTTGAAGATCAGCTCTATTTCTCTCGCGTGTTTAAGAAGTGCACCGGTGCCAGCCCGAGCGAATTCCGTGCGGGATGTGAATAATCGGTAAACATTCAGGTGAACTTCAGGCGCATCTTGTAAACTATTCAGACAATTGATGCCTTGACGCGGTGCAGGGCGCTAAGCAGAATCGCTGATTCGTTTTCTGACCGGAATAGTTATGCAGGCATTGCTGGAACATTTTATTACCCAGTCCGTTATGTATTCGCTCATCGCCGTGGCGCTGGTGGCGTTTCTGGAGTCGCTGGCGCTGGTCGGGCTGATCCTGCCCGGCACCGTGATGATGGCGGGGCTTGGGGCGCTTATCGGCAGCGGCGAGGTCAATTTCTGGCAGGCGTGGATGGCCGGTATTATCGGCTGTTTGCTGGGGGACTGGATCTCCTTCTGGCTGGGCTGGCGCTTTAAGAAGCCGCTACACCGCTGGTCGTTCATGAAAAAAAACAAAGCGCTGCTGGATAAAACCGAGCATGCGCTGCACCAGCACAGCATGTTCACCATCCTCGTGGGGCGCTTCGTTGGGCCAACGCGTCCACTGGTGCCGATGGTGGCCGGGATGCTGGATCTGCCCGTCGCGAAGTTTGTGGTGCCGAATATCATCGGCTGCGTCTTCTGGCCGCCGTTCTACTTCCTGCCGGGTATCCTGGCGGGCGCGGCGATTGATATTCCTGACGGTATGCAAAGCGGTGAGTTTAAATGGCTGCTGCTGGGTACGGCGGTGCTGCTGTGGCTGGCGGTTTGGCTCTGCTGGCGCCTGTGGCGCAGCGCGAAAGCGAGCGTCGATCGCCTGACCCGCTATCTCCCGCGCACGCGCCTGCTCTGGCTGGCCCCACTTACGCTCGGCGTGGCGGTGGTAGCGCTGGTGGCGCTGATCCGCCACCCGCTGATGCCGGTGTACGGCGAGATCCTGTTGAAGGTGGTGAGCCGTTAAGGTGTTTTCCCTCTCCCCGTGGGAGAGGGCCAGGGTAAGGGCATCAGACCGCACGAATGCCCAACAATGAAGATGCCCCTGCGTTACCACTCAGAAGTTCTTCTGTTTCTCCATCCCACAAAATACGTCCCTCCGCGATCACCACCGATCGCGGCGCGATGCGTGCGGCATCTTCAATGCTGTGCGAAACCATCAGCATCGTCAGTTGTTCGCGCTCGCACACCTCCTCAACCAGCGAGAGCATTTCCTGACGCAGAGCCGGGTCGAGCGCCGAAAAGGGTTCATCGAGCAGCAGCAGCGGCTGCTCGCGCACCAGACAGCGTGCCAGCGCCACGCGCTGGCGCTGGCCGCCGGAAAGCTCCCCCGGTAGTCTGTTGATAAACGCAGACAGGCCCATTTGTTCGGCGATCGCCTCCAGCGTCTGACGCTGCGCAGCACTGAGCTTTAACCCCGGATCCATACCCAGCGCGATGTTCTGCCAGACCGTAAGATGATTGAACAGATTGTTTTCCTGAAACAGCATCGACACCGGGCGCTTAGCCGGCGGAGCGTAGGTAAACTCGCCGTTATCAATGACGATCGACCCGCTGGCAGGCTGCAAAAAACCGGCAATCAGATTGAGCAGGGTACTTTTTCCGGCCCCGCTGGGGCCAAGCACTGCGATTCGCTCTCCCTGACGAACGGAGAGGGTAAAACGCATCGGCAGATGCTCATAAAGCCAGGTTACATCAGTCAGTTTTAACATCACGCCCCGGAAGTTTTTCGATAACGGTAAATAACGCAAAGCACAGCAGCAACAGGAGCAGCGCCGTGACGGCGCCGTCCTGGCTACGATAGGAGCCGATTTGCTGATAAAGCCAGAACGGCAGCGTGCGGAAATCCTCGTTGCCGAAGAGCGCCACTACGCCAAAATCGCCAATTGACAGCACGCAGGCAAACGCCAGCGCCTGGGCGAGCGGGCGTTTCAGTGCGCGCAATTCTACCACCTTCAGGCGCTGCCAGCCCTGCATGCCCAGCGACTGACACAGCAAGCTGTAGCGGCTGTTGACGTCGCGCATCGGGTTTTCCAGTACCTTGAGCGCGTAAGGGATGGCCATTAGTGCGTTGGTAAAAATGACGATGCCGTCGGCGCTTTCCGGCAGGCCGATGGTGCTGTTGAACAGTAAAAAGAATCCGGTCGCCAGCACAATGCCCGGCATCGCCAGGATCAGCATACCCGTCAGTTCCAGCGCGTGTCCGGCTTTACGGGCATGACGCGCGTACAGCTCGCGGCTGCTCCAGAGCAGCATCATGGTCAGGATCACGCACAGTAGCCCGGCTGCCAGCGCAATGCGCAAGGAGGTCCACGTCGCTTGCCACAGGACAGGTTGTTGCAGTACCGACAACACATTGCGATTCAGTCCATCAACGATAACGGCCAGCAGCGGGGGCAGCAAAAGCAGGAGTGCCAGTGCGATCAGCATAAAATCCGCGACGCGGCTATACAGGCTGTCCTGCGGATCGCGCCAGCCTGTCATGTTATTGCTTCCTGCGGGGATCGTTTTGCTTAGCCTCTGGCTGAGTAACACCAGTGCCAGACAGCATACCATCTGCACGATCGCCAGCAGCGCGGCGCGGCCCGGATCGTAGTCGTAACTTAAAGCCTGATAGATCGCCAGCTCAATGGTGGTGGCCTGCGGCCCGCCGCCGAGAGAAAGTACGGTCGCGAAGCTGGCGAAGCAGAGCATAAAGATTAGCGCGGCAACCGGGGCAATCTGGCGTCGCAGCCACGGCCATTCGACAAAGCGGAAGAACGACCAGCCGCGCATGCCAAGCTGGGCGGCAATCTGACGCTGCTCACCGGGAATGTTTTCCAGCGCCTGTAAAAAGAGGCGCGTGGCCATCGGCATATTGAAAAAAATATGCGCCAGCAGAATGCCTTTCAGGCCGTATGGCGAGAAGGTCCATTCCAGACCAAGCAGGTTGAAAAGGAATGCCAGCCATCCCTGCCGACCATAGACGCTCAGAATGCCGAACACCGCCACCAGCACGGGCAGGATCAGCGTCATCGCGCACAGCCGCAGCAGGGCAAGCCTGCCGGGGAAACGTCTGCGATAGAGGGCGCGCGCGAGGAAAATGGCCGGGAGCGTCGACAGCAGCGCGGAGAGAAACGCCTGCCAGAAGGAGAAACGGATGACGTGCCAGAGATAGCTGTCGTGCCAGAGGGCAAGCAGATCGCTCTCTGGCGCGTTAAACCACAGCGCAAGGAATGCACCCAGGCTGACGACCACCATCAGTATAGCGGCGAGCAGCCCGGGAACTAACCAGCCGGGGATCAGCGGCTGACGGCGCGTTGCCATTCACTTATCCATGCGGCGCGCTGGGTGGCAACCTGCTGCGGCGTAAATTCCAGGGAGGTTTGCGGTTTGTTCAGCTGCTCAAAACCTGCCGGCAGCGCAACATCAGTGACCGGGTACATCCAGTTTCCTGTCGGAATAGCATTCTGGAATGCCGGTGAAACCATAAACTTCAGGAATTTCTCGGCGAGCTCCGGCTGTTTGCTCGCGGCGGTGCGGGCGGCCACTTCCACCTGCAAATAATGCCCTTCAGCAAAGTTCGCGGCGGCGTAGTTGTCTTTCTTCTCGGCGATAATGTGGTAGGCCGGAGAAGTCGTGTAGCTCAGCACAAGGTCGCTTTCGCCTTTCAGGAACAGGCCGTAGGCTTCGCTCCAGCCTTTGGTGACGGTAACGGTTTTCGCAGCCAGTTTCTGCCACGCCTCAGGCGTTTTGTTGCCATAGACTTTCTGCATCCACAACAGCAGCCCCAGACCCGGCGTGCTGGTGCGCGGATCTTCATAAATCACGCGCCACTTCTGATCGCTTTCGACCAGCTCTTTCAGGCTTTTGGGCGGATTCTTCAGCTTGTTTTTATCGTAGACAAACGCAAAGTAACCGTAATCAAAGGGAACGAAGGTGTCGTTTTGCCAGCCGCCCGGCACGTTGACGGCATCTGCCGCCACGCCGCTTTTGGCGAACAGTCTGGTTTGAGTGGCGGCTTGCAGCAGGTTGTTATCCAGCCCGAGCACCACGTCGGCTTTGCTGTTTTTGCCTTCCATACGCAGCCGGTTAAGCAGAGAGACACCATCTTCCAGTGCCACGAATTTCAGCTCGCAGTTGCAGTCGGCTTCAAAGGCTTTTTTCACCGCCGGGCCGGGGCCCCAGTCGGCGGAGAAGGAGTCGTAGGTGTAGACCGTCAGGACAGGCTTAGCAAAAACAGGCAGCGCAAACAGCGCCAGCAGAGGAAGAACGTTTTTTAACACTTTGCACCTCAGGGTTGAGTGGCAAAGGATTTTGAGAGACAGCCTCAAATCCCTTCGCCGGCGTTATCCGGATCAGGTTCGACGGGTATTATCTCAGCGCACATCAGTGATGCAGCACCCCGTTGAGAACGGCGCTATTGTAATGATTTGGTGAATATTACGAAAGCGTTATGGCTCCGGCGGCGCAAACCACGCGGATTTAAAATCAAACCAGCCCAGGGTATTCATTCGCAGGCCGCGCATGCTGCGCTGCCCTTGGATCAGCAGCCAGTGGTGAATCAACGGTACGATCGTCTGCCCGGCCAGCAGCTCCTGACACCAGGCGGCCAGATCCATTTCTCCTGCCCGCCACCGTGCGGCGTCTCGCTGCCAGTCCCGATTGATACAGTGCTGAATCAGGGGCACTTCATACAGGTGAGAGAAGAGCGAAAAATCAAGCGGCAGCGTGAAGTTCGCACTGTTGAGCCAGATATCGCTGATAACATCTCCACGGTGCCATTCATCATAGTCCACTTCCTGTATCGCCAGCGTCACGCCCTCGGCTGCCAGCAGCTTACTCATGATCCTTGCGATAAACCGGTGTTCAATGTGATCGCGATAGTAGCTGAGGGTGATGGTCTCCAGTCCGGCAGGTTTTTCACTGCGTACTGGCTGCGCATGGTGCCAGCGCGGAAGCAGGCCATAGGCCGGGAACCACCAGGTCTGGTATTGCTCCTCTGCGTGATAAATCAGGTTAGCGGGCGCCAGAACATGGCTGATCCACCTGCGTACGTCGTGATTCGCCCCGCGATGGCTGCGGCTATCGAAGAGCAGGTAGTAGCAGCCCTCCTCCAGGCGGCTTTCGAAAGCCTTTTCACCGGCTGTTGGCCCTTCCAGCGTCAGGCCTGCGCTCAGCTCTTCGTTGAGATCCGGTAGTACCCAGACGTTGACTTCGTCGATCAGCGCCCTATAGCCAAAGTAATCATCAAAGGCGCGGATCTTCAGCTGATTACTGTTGTTCCGTGAAACGGAGTAGGGGCCCGTGCCAATCGGCTGGCTGGAAAAATTGTTCAGGGATCGCCACTCGGCAGGCAGGATCATCGAGGGCACGTAGCCCAGAAGCCACGGAAGCCATTTGTCCGGCTGCGATAGCTCAATATCCAGCGTCCATGCCGTTGGGGAGTGGATCCGCGCGATATGCGAATAGAGCGGCAGCGTGCGGGCGCGCTCTAAGGAATCGATAACGTCGCGCATCTCCAGCTCGCGTCCATGGTGGAAATGAATGCCGGGACGTAAAAAGAAGCGCCAGTGCAACGGAGACACCTGTTGCCAGTGATGGGCAATATCCGCTTCCAGTTCCCCGTTTTCCTCATTTATCCGCGTCAGGCCGCTAAAAATCTGCCGGGCCATGTGGGTTTCAGAGCGACGTAACGCCGTACCGGGCAACAGA
This sequence comes from Enterobacter cloacae complex sp.6700776, assembly GCF_048284255.1. NCBI lineage: Bacteria > Pseudomonadati > Pseudomonadota > Gammaproteobacteria > Enterobacterales > Enterobacteriaceae > Enterobacter > Enterobacter cloacae complex sp.6700776. The sequence goes on from NZ_JBLVYK010000006.1 coordinate 144,071, forward strand.
TTTTTCATTGGGCGATAGTAAAGCACTCGCAGAATGTGGCGTCCCTGACGAAAGCTGCGTCCCAGATGCGAGACCAGCATCTGGCGCACGGCGGCTTTGTCGCCCACCAGCTGGACCAGCTGATCGATGCGGTCCTGCTCCAGCAGATCCTCCGCCCGCTGTTGCTGCAACGCCAGGCCGGTATAGAGGAAAGTCAGGCGCGAGCGCTTACCGCGTCCGGCTTCGGCCTCCCAGTTTAGCCAGCCCTGCTGCTGCATGGTGTTAAGGAGGGTACGCATATGACGCCGGGAGCAGTTGAGGAGCTCAGCCAGCTCGTTCAGCGTGGTCTCCTGCGATTGCCCCTCGCAGCACTGCCAGAGGCGGATAAATTGTTGTTGCAGACGACCAGAAGGCATAAAAGAGGAACTCCTGACAAAAAATCAGCAATTTATTAATCCCTATATTAAGCCAATAATCCTTATCGATGAAGCGAGGAGGTAAATTATGAAGAGGTCTACCGCACGTCAGTTTTATCAGCACTATTTTTCAGCGACAAAGGGAGTGTCCTGGCTGGCTCGCCAGTGCGCAGAGCAGCGGCTGAGAATACTGGAAGATCTGATGCAGTGGGACGTTACGAAACCGACCTCTTCTCGCTAACTCGCCTCGATCATGTGTGACTGAGTATTGGTGCTAATCACCCGCCAGCAAAATGTTTTTGCTGGCTTTTTTCGTTTACTATTTCACCCAAATTCGATTCGCTTTCACAAGGACTTGCGCATGCTCTGGTTGATGACGATGGGGCGACGCCTGAACGGCGTGTACGCCGCTTTTATGCTGGTGGCCTTCATGATGGGCGTGGCCGGTGCGCTACAGGCGCCGACGCTGAGCCTGTTTCTCAGCCGTGAGGTTGGGGCGCAGCCATTTTGGGTAGGCCTGTTCTACACCGTCAACGCCATTGCCGGGATCCTCGTCAGCCTGTGGCTGGCGAAACGATCCGACAGCCAGGGCGATCGCCGCAAGCTGATCCTCTTTTGTTGCGCCATGGCCGTGGGCAACGCGTTGCTGTTTGCCTTTAATCGTCACTACCTGACGCTTATCACCTGTGGCGTGCTGTTGGCCTCTCTGGCGAACACCGCCATGCCGCAGCTCTTCGCCCTGGCCCGGGAGTACGCCGACAACTCGGCGCGGGAAGTGGTGATGTTCAGCTCGGTGATGCGTGCGCAGCTCTCTCTCGCATGGGTCATCGGCCCCCCGCTGGCGTTCATGCTGGCGCTGAACTACGGTTTCACCGTCATGTTCACCATCGCCGCGGGAATTTTTGCCATCAGCCTGGCGCTGATAGCCTTTGTGCTGCCATCGGTGGCGCGCGTAGAGCAGGTGACGGACAAGCCCATCACCCAGGTAAGCGGCTGGCAGGATAAAAACGTCCGCATGTTGTTTATCGCCTCCACGCTGATGTGGACCTGCAACACCATGTACATTATCGATATGCCGCTGTGGATCAGCAGCGATCTGGGACTGACCGACAAGCTCGCGGGGATCCTGATGGGCACCGCTGCCGGGCTGGAGATCCCGGCGATGATTCTGGCGGGTTACTACGTAAAACGTTTCGGAAAGCGTCGGATGATGGTCGTCGCCGTGGCGGCTGGGGTGGTGTTCTACGCGGGGTTAATCCTTTTCCATTCGCGGGAAGCTTTGCTGGCGTTACAGCTATTTAACGCGGTATTTATCGGAATCGTTGCCGGGATCGGCATGCTCTGGTTCCAGGATTTAATGCCGGGGCGAGCAGGCTCCGCGACCACGCTGTTTACTAACAGTATCTCTACCGGCGTGATTCTGGCAGGGGTGATTCAGGGGGCGCTGTCGCAAAGCTATGGACATGCATCCGTGTACTGGGTGATCGCAGCGATTTCGGTCATCACGCTTGTGTTAACGTGCCGGGTTAAAGACGTTTGATTCTGGAAGGCGGCTTCACGAAATGAAACGATTTTCTGACAGGAGCAGAGAAGGCGCATAGAGTGCGTGACGGGTGCTTGAGGCTGTTTGCCTCAGGCTTTCGCAAGAGGCAAACAGTGGAGAGTCCCACATCAAAAAAATGATGGGGAGACCAACTTCACAACCAACATTGCGAGGTTAGTCTCTTCATTGCCGAAAAGCAATAAGGAGGCTGGAATGCCAAAACGTACTCTGCTGTTAGGTTTGTTTCTGATCTGTACGACGTTGTTGATCTTCACCTGGATGGTGCGTGACTCGCTGTGTGAGCTGCACTTCAGACAGGAGAAAACAGAGCTGGCGGCAGTGTTGGCTTACGAAGCAAAACGTTAGCGGTATTGGCGGGGAAAGTTTCCCCGCCTCTCCAGAGTGGTTACGCCTCAACGCACCCTTATCAATGGCCCGCGCCCTGCGGGCCATTGCCTTTAGCCCATAAACGCAGGCTGTTTTTTCTCGTAGGCGGAGATAGCCTCTTCGTGTTGCAGCGTCAGGCCAATGCTATCCAGACCGTTCAGCATGCAGTGGCGACGGAACGCATCAATGCTAAAGCTGTAGGTCTTGTCACCGGCTTTCACCACTTCTGCTTCCAGATCCACTTCAAACGACATCCCCGGATTTGCCTGCACCAGTGCAAACAGTTCATCGACCTGTTCGTCACTCAGCGTTACCGGCAGCAGCTGGTTGTTGAAGCTGTTGCCGTAGAAGATATCCGCGAAGCTTGGGGCGATAACCACTTTAAAACCGTAATCGGTCAGCGCCCATGGCGCGTGTTCACGCGACGATCCGCAGCCAAAGTTTTCCCGCGCCAGCAAAATGGAGGCGCCTTTGTATTCCTGAAAGTTCAGGACGAATTCCGGGTTCGGCACTTCGCCTTTATCGTCGAGGAAGCGCCAGTCGTTGAACAGATGCGCCCCAAAACCCGTGCGCGTCACTTTCTGCAAAAACTGTTTAGGAATGATCGCGTCAGTATCGACGTTAGCGGCGTCCAGCGGGACAACACGGCCCGTATGTTGGGTAAATTTCTCTGCCATGATTGTCTCCTTATTTCAGGCTGCGAATATCGGCGAAATGACCGGTGACTGCCGCAGCGGCGGCCATTGCCGGGCTGACCAGGTGGGTGCGCCCACCGCGGCCCTGACGGCCTTCAAAGTTACGGTTGCTGGTGGAGGCACAGCGCTCGCCCGGATTCAGGCGGTCGTTGTTCATCGCCAGACACATGGAGCAGCCGGGCAGGCGCCACTCGAAGCCTGCTTCGATAAAGATCTTATCCAGACCTTCCGCTTCCGCCTGGGCTTTCACCGGACCGGAGCCCGGCACAACCAGCGCCTGCACGCCCGGTGCCACTTTGCGGCCTTTTGCAATTTCTGCCGCAGCGCGTAAATCTTCGATACGGGAGTTAGTGCAGGAGCCGATGAACACTTTATCAATGCTCACGTCGGTCAGCGGTACGCCGGGTTTCAGCCCCATATAGGCCAGCGCCTTTTCCGCACTCGCGCGCTCGACCGGATCGGCGAAGGAAGCCGGGTCAGGAATGCTGTCGTTGACGGAAATGACCTGGCCCGGGTTGGTGCCCCAGGTGACTTGCGGGGCGATCTCTTCCGCCTGCAACGTCACAACGGTATCAAAAATTGCCCCCTCGTCCGTTTTCAGGGTTTTCCAGTACGCTACCGCGTCGTTAAAATCCTGTCCTTTCGGCGCATGAAGACGCCCCTTCACATAGTTGAAGGTGGTGTCGTCTGGGGCCACCAGGCCTGCTTTGGCACCCATCTCAATGGCCATGTTGCACAGGGTCATACGACCTTCCATGCTCAGCGCCTGGATAGCGTCGCCGCAGAACTCAACGACGTGACCGGTACCGCCTGCACTGCCGGTTTTGCCGATAATCGCCAGCACGATATCTTTCGCGGTGATACCCGGCGCAGCTTTCCCCTTCACTTCAATCTTCATGGTTTTGGCGCGGCCCTGCTTCAGGGTCTGCGTTGCCAGAACGTGTTCCACTTCAGAGGTGCCAATCCCGAACGCCAGGGCGCCAAATGCGCCGTGCGTCGCGGTGTGGGAGTCGCCGCAGACAATGGTCATGCCCGGCAGAGTAATACCCTGTTCAGGCCCCATTACGTGGACGATGCCCTGATAGGGGTGGTTCAGATCGTACAGCTCCACGCCAAACTCGTTACAGTTCTTAATCAGCTCCTGCATCTGGATACGCGCCATCTCGCCAGATGCATTAATGTCTTTGGTCTGGGTGGAAACGTTGTGATCCATCGTGGCAAAGGTTTTACCCGGCTGACGCACCGGGCGCTTGTGCGCTCGCAGGCCGTCAAATGCCTGAGGAGACGTCACTTCGTGTACCAGATGACGGTCGATGTACAACAGTGGGGTTTCGTCTGGCGTCTCGTAAACAACGTGCGCATCAAACAACTTCTCATATAACGTCTTAGCCATGATTACACCCCTTCAGCGACATAGCGGGCAATGATGTCGCCCATTTCATCGGTACTGACTGCCGCCGTGCCGCGTGCTAAATCACCGGTACGGACGCCTTCTTCTAACGCCCGGTTAATGGCGTTTTCAATTGCGGTTGCTGCATCGCCTGCATCCAGGCTGTAGCGCAGCAGCAGAGCCAGGGAGAGGATCTGCGCAATCGGGTTGGCGATGTTTTTGCCTGCGATATCCGGCGCGGAGCCCCCCGCCGGTTCGTACAGGCCAAAGCCTTCTTCGTTCAGGCTGGCCGAGGGCAGCATGCCCATGGAGCCAGTGATCATGGCGCATTCATCCGAGAGAATATCGCCGAACAGGTTGGAGCACAGCAACACGTCAAACTGAGACGGATCTTTGATCAGCTGCATCGTTGCGTTGTCGATATACATATGCGACAGCGCAACGTCCGGGTACTGCTTAGCGACTTCACTGACGATTTCGCGCCACAAAATGGAAGACTGGAGCACGTTCGCTTTATCAATAGAGGTCACTTTACGGCGGCGTTTGCGCGCTGACTCAAACGCGATATGGGCGATACGTTCAATTTCAAAACGGTGATAGACCTCGGTATCAAACGCTTTCTCATGCTGACCGCTGCCTTCGCGACCTTTTGGCTGACCGAAGTAGATGCCGCCGGTCAGCTCACGCACGCAGAGAATGTCGAAACCGTTGGCCGCGATATCCGCGCGCAGCGGGCAAAACTCTTCCAGCCCCGGGTACAGCTTCGCCGGACGCAGGTTGCTGAACAGTTTGAAATGTTTACGCAGCGGCAGCAGCGCACCGCGCTCCGGCTGCTCTGCTGGCGGCAAATGTTCCCACTTAGGGCCGCCCACGGAGCCAAACAGCACGGCATCGGCATTTTCACAGCCTTCCACAGTGGCTTTCGGCAATGGCGTACCGTGGTTATCAATTGCAATACCGCCCACATCGTAGTGGCTGGTGGTAATTTTCATCGCAAAACGCGAACGAACGGCTTCCAGTACTTTCAGCGCCTGTGCCATCACTTCCGGGCCAATACCGTCACCCGGCAACACAGCAATATGGTAATTCTTCGACATCACACGGTTTCCTTGTTGTTCTCTTTATTCTGAGCTTTGCGTTGCAACTCTTTTTCGACTTCGGCGGCGCGCCAGATGTTGTTCAGGACATGCACCATCGCTTTCGCGGAGGATTCGACGATATCTGTCGCCAGACCCACACCGTGGAAGCGGCGACCGTTATAATTGACGACGATATCCACCTGACCCAGGGCGTCTTTACCGTGCCCTTTAGCCGTCAGGTCGTATTTCACCAGCTCTACGTCGTACTCAGTGACGCGGTTAATCGCCTGGTAAATGGCATCCACAGGGCCGTTGCCGTTGGCGGCTTCCGCTTTAATTTCATCCCCGCAGGCCAGCTTCACGGAGGCGGTGGCGATGTCGCTTGAGCCGGACTGGACGTTGAAGTAGTCCAGACGGAAGTGCTCTGGCTCTTCCTGCTGTTTGTTGATGAATGCCAGCGCTTCCAGATCGTAATCGAACACCTGGCCCTTCTTGTCCGCCAGCTTCAGGAAGGCGTCGTACAGCTGATCCATGTTGTAATCGCTGTCCTTGTAGCCCATCTCTTCCATACGGTGCTTCACTGCCGCGCGACCAGAGCGTGAGGTCAGGTTCAACTGAACCTGGTTCAGACCGATGGATTCCGGAGTCATGATTTCGTAGTTTTCACGGTTCTTCAGCACGCCATCCTGGTGAATACCGGAAGAGTGAGCGAACGCGCCCGTACCGACAATCGCTTTGTTGGCCGGGATCGGCATGTTGCAAATCTGGCTGACGGTCTGGCTGGTGCGCCAGATTTCGTTGTGATTGATGCGTGTGTGCACGTCCATGATGTCTTTGCGCACTTTGATCGCCATGATCACTTCTTCCAGCGAACAGTTGCCTGCGCGTTCGCCGATGCCGTTCATCGCGCCTTCTACCTGACGCGCGCCGGCGTGCACCGCCGCGATAGCATTGCCAACGGCCAGACCCAGGTCATCGTGGGTGTGTACAGAGATAATGGCTTTATCAATATTTGGTACGCGGTCATACAGACCAGTAATGATGTTGGCAAACTCAAACGGCATGGTGTAGCCGACGGTATCCGGGATGTTGATGGTTCTGGCTCCGGCATTAATAGCGGCTTCCACTACACGGGCCAAATCGTCAATCGGCGTGCGGCCTGCATCTTCACAGGAAAATTCCACGTCGTCAGTGTAGTTACGCGCCCGTTTAACCATATACACCGCACGTTCGATCACTTCATCCAGCGTGCTGCGCAACTTGGTTGCAATGTGCATGGGGGAGGTGGCTATAAAAGTATGGATACGGAAAGCTTCTGCAACTTTCAGGGATTCCGCGGCCACATCGATATCTTTCTCAACGCAGCGAGCCAGAGCGCACACGCGGCTGTTTTTGATGGTGCGGGCGATGGTCTGCACTGACTCAAAATCACCCGGCGAGGAGACAGGAAAACCGACCTCCATTACGTCTACACCCATGCGTTCCAGGGCCAGCGCAATTTGCAGTTTTTCTTTAACACTCAGGCTCGCCTGTAATGCCTGTTCACCGTCACGTAAAGTAGTATCGAAAATAACGACTTGCTGGCTCATGGGTTAGGTCCTTGTCAGTCTTAGGGCGCCTTGCTACGAGCATAAAAAAACCCGCGCAGTGGCGCGGGTTTTTAGTTTTACTGAAGACGATTCAACGCTGAATTTCGCCCGCCAGTCTACCGCGCACAGTGGATGCGTTTAGTAGTAGTAGACCGGTGAAACGAAGGGTGCGAATCATGAATCCTGCTCCAGGTGAATGCGATATGCTTTTAGTGGTACTGGATACGCCGACTCATGTCAACCCCTCCCGGACAAAACGGAGACCCAACGCAGGGAGAATACATTAGCTAATTGTGCTGGTTTTTGCGTGGCTAACCGATTTTATTGTCTATTATTGGACTGGGGATTCATCTCTGGAATAATTTGAATATAATTGGTAGCAATTGAACATACTATTTTCACCAACATGCTATGAAATGGAATGTGTTTCATATCATTGATTTATAAACTTCATGAATGATTTACGGGTAAGTAAGTTATCAAAATTGATATCAATTTGTTAATGAATATGCGTTGTATACTATTAATAGTTTATTAACGCTTAAGTCATTATTAATGAGAGCGTTGATTGTGTATTTGTCTGGTTTATGGTTTCATGCTCACAATAAAGTTTGAGATATCTTTTGAACGATTTTTAACTCTTCATTTATGGGGTGCGTAAAGCCGCTCGGTGAATGGGGCTCTTTATATATTCCGAATTTTAAATAATTTCCTTTCGCTTGTTGTATATGCATGGTAAATCATATTTTTCGAAGTTATTACTGTACCTGGGCAAAGGGAATTTAGCGTGACGGTGGAGTCAGAAATGCCAGAAAATAATATTAACCAACCACAGACTTATGATGGGGTTAAGCCTCAGTTACGCACAGTGGATCTTAACTTGTTAACTGTATTCGATGCAGTGATGCAGGAGCAGAATATTACGCGAGCAGCGCAATCTCTGGGAATGTCTCAGCCTGCCGTGAGTAATGCCGTAGCCAGACTTAAGGTGATGTTTAACGACGAGTTATTCGTTCGTTATGGGAGGGGAATTCAGCCCACAGCGCGTGCATTCCAGCTATTCGGTTCGATTCGTCAGGCGCTACAGCTGGTTCAAAATGAACTTCCCGGTTCGGGCTTTGAACCCTTAAGCAGTGAGCGGGTTTTCCATCTCTGTGTTTGCAGTCCGTTAGATAATTATTTGACGTCTGTTATATATAATAAAGTTGAACAGATCGCCCCAAATATTCATCTCGTTTTTAAATCATCATTAAATCAAAACACTGAACACCAGCTTCGTTATCAGGAAACAGAGTTTGTTCTGGGATACGAAGAGTTCCGCCGTCCAGAGTTTGCCTGTGTTCCGTTGTTCAAAGACGAAATGGTGTTAGTCGCCAGTAAAAAACATCCCCGTATGAATTCGCCGCTGCGTGAAAGCGATGTTTACAGTGAGCAACACGCCGTTGTTGCTCTTGACAGATATGCCTCATTCAGTCAGCCGTGGTATGACACCGCCGATAAACAAGCCAGCGTGGCTTATCAGGGAATGGCCATGGTCAGCGTATTAAATGTCGTTTCTCAGACGCAGTTAGTCGCTATTGCGCCGCGCTGGCTTGCTGAAGAGTTCTCCGATTCACTGAATCTGCAAATTTTACCTCTGCCGCTCAAGCTTAATAGCCGTACCTGTTATCTTTCCTGGCATGAGGCTGCGGGTCGGGATAAAGGGCATCAGTGGATGGAAGAGCTGCTGATCAATATTTGCCGTCGCTAGGTTCTGGTGAATAAACCGCATGGCGTCATGCGGTTTATTCTGCGGTTTTTAAAACTGGCGATATTATGTTCTGTGTTCATTTTTTCAGTTACTTATGCATGCTCAAAAATAGATGATTTCCTGATCCATCCTCTTTTTAAGAGATGAATTATTATTGTCTCCACTCATACCAGACGAATTCACCATATTCATGTCTGTCAGCTGTTTTTTCTGCTTTTATTGCTCATTCCCGCATCCCGTTTGCTAATTGCCTGCCTCATAACGAGCGGTTAAGGTATCCATCACTCTGCACATTATAAGATGGGTTTACCCTGTCAGAAGACGGCGCGGAAATGAATTCTGTAGACCGTCTATAACAAAAGCCTGGAGGCAAAGCATGGAGATGTTGTCTGGCGCGGAAATGGTCGTCCGATCGCTTATCGATCAGGGCGTGAAACAAGTGTTTGGCTATCCCGGAGGCGCGGTTCTCGATATTTATGACGCGCTGCACACGGTAGGCGGTATTGATCATGTTCTGGTTCGTCATGAACAGGCTGCTGTGCATATGGCTGACGGCCTGGCCCGCGCCACGGGCGAAGTGGGTGTTGTGCTGGTCACTTCCGGGCCGGGGGCGACCAATGCCATTACCGGCATAGCGACTGCGTATATGGACTCTATTCCACTGGTCATTCTTTCCGGACAGGTGGCGACGTCGCTGATTGGCTATGATGCGTTTCAGGAGTGCGACATGGTGGGGATCTCACGCCCCGTGGTGAAGCACAGCTTTCTGGTTAAACAAACTGAAGATATCCCGGGCGTACTGAAAAAAGCCTTCTGGCTGGCCGCCAGCGGTCGTCCTGGGCCAGTGGTTGTCGATCTGCCAAAAGATATTCTCAATCCGGCGAATAAACTGCCTTACCTTTGGCCTGAGTCGGTGAGCATGCGTTCGTATAATCCGACCACGCAAGGGCACAAAGGACAGATTAAACGTGCGCTTCAAACGCTGCTGTCTGCGAAAAAACCGGTGGTCTATGTGGGGGGCGGCGCCGTCAATGCAGCCTGCGAAACGCAACTACGCGAACTGATCGAGAAGCTCAATCTTCCTGTTGCGTCATCACTGATGGGGCTGGGGGCATTCCCTGCCACGCATCGGCAGGCGCTGGGCATGCTGGGTATGCACGGCACCTACGAAGCCAATATGACGATGCACAATTCTGACGTGATTTTTGCCGTCGGCGTGCGTTTTGACGATCGCACCACGAACAACCTGGCAAAATACTGCCCGAATGCGACGGTGCTGCACATTGATATCGATCCTACTTCTATCTCTAAAACGGTGCCGGCGGATGTGCCGATCGTGGGAGACGCACGACAGGTGCTGGATCAAATGTTGGATCTGCTGGCGCAGGAGACCGCCTCTCAACCGCTGGACGAGATCCGCGACTGGTGGCAACAAATCGAGCAATGGCGTGGCCGTCAGTGCCTTAAATACGACACGCAAAGTGAGAACATCAAACCGCAGGCGGTGATCGAGACGATCTGGCGTCTGACTAATGGCGATGCGTATGTCACTTCTGACGTGGGCCAGCATCAGATGTTTGCTGCGCTGTATTACCCGTTTGATAAACCGCGTCGCTGGATCAACTCAGGCGGGCTCGGCACGATGGGCTTTGGTTTGCCCGCCGCGCTGGGGGTAAAGCTGGCGTTGCCAAACGAAACGGTTATTTGCGTAACGGGTGACGGTAGTATACAGATGAATATTCAGGAACTTTCTACTGCGCTGCAATATGAACTGCCAGTGCTGGTGCTGAACCTGAATAACGGTTACCTCGGCATGGTAAAACAGTGGCAGGATATGATTTATTCGGGCCGTCACTCCCAGTCCTATATGAAATCACTTCCGGACTTTGTCCGTCTGGCTGAAGCCTATGGTCATATTGGCATGCGGGTAACCGATCCGTCAGAGCTGGAAGCGAAGCTCGGCGAAGCGCTTGAGCACGTTAAAAACAATCGCCTCGTCTTCATGGACGTTATCGTCGATGGCACAGAGCACGTTTATCCGATGCATATTCGTGGCGGTGGCATGGATGAAATGTGGTTAAGCAAAACGGAGAGAACCTGATATGCGCCGGATATTATCTGTATTACTGGAAAATGAGTCGGGCGCACTGTCGCGGGTTATTGGGCTTTTTGCCCAGCGCGGCTATAACATTGAAAGCCTGACCGTGGCACCGACCGATGACCCTACGCTCTCGCGCATGACGATCCAGACTGTCGGCGATGCGAAAGTGCTTGAGCAGATCGAAAAGCAATTGCACAAGCTGGTGGACGTACTGCGCGTCAGCGAGCTGGGGCAGGGTGCTTACGTCGAACGTGAAGTGATGCTGGTGAAAATTCAGGCCAGCGGTTACGGCCGTGAAGAGGTCAAGCGCAACACGGATATTTTCCGTGGGCAGATTATTGACGTCACGCCTTCTATATATACTGTCCAGCTTGCCGGAACGAGCGATAAGCTGGACGCTTTCCTGGCCTCTGTCAGGGATGTGGCAAAAATTGTTGAAGTTGCGCGCTCTGGCGTTGTTGGCCTCTCGCGCGGCGATAAAATCATGCGTGAGTAGCGCAATAGGTTCGCCTCTTTCAGCCCGGTAGCCAAAGCCGGGCTTTTTTTTGCGTAATCCGCCGACAACGCAGACAAAAGCGGTTGCCGTGAAGGCTATTCTGCGTTTAGATGTTAAAATATTTAACCATAACCTTGACAGGGCCATGGACTCTTTTCTTTTTTTGAGGGGCAATTGTGAAACTGGATGAAATCGCCCGGCTCGCCGGCGTGTCGAGAACCACGGCCAGCTATGTGATTAACGGTAAAGCAAAGCAGTATCGTGTCAGCGATAAGACCGTTGAGAAAGTGATGGCAGTCGTTCGTGAGCATAATTACCATCCGAATGCTGTCGCCGCAGGTTTACGTGCCGGGCGCACCCGCTCTATTGGCCTGGTGATCCCGGACCTGGAAAACACCAGCTATACCCGCATCGCCAACTATCTGGAACGTCAGGCTCGTCAGCGGGGCTATCAGCTGTTGATTGCCTGCTCCGAGGATCAGCCCGACAACGAGATGCGCTGCATTGAGCATCTGCTGCAACGTCAGGTTGATGCCATCATCGTGTCGACCTCTTTACCACCCGAGCATCCGTTCTATCAGCGCTGGGCGAACGATCCGTTCCCGATAGTGGCGCTGGATCGTGCGCTCGATCGTGAACATTTCACCAGCGTCGTGGGTGCCGATCAGGACGATGCAGAAATGCTGGCTGCCGAGCTGCGTACCTTCCCGGCTGAAACGGTGCTGTATCTTGGCGCTTTGCCTGAACTTTCGGTAAGCTTCCTGCGTGAACAAGGGTTCCGTACGGCATGGAAAGACGATCCGCGTGACGTTCATTATCTCTATGCCAACAGTTATGAGCGCGAAGCGGCTGCCCAGCTGTTCGAGAAATGGCTGGAAACGCACCCGATGCCGCAGGCGTTGTTTACCACCTCGTTTGCTCTGTTGCAGGGAGTGATGGACGTGACGTTACGTCGCGATGGCAAGCTGCCATCCGATCTGGCGATTGCTACCTTCGGTGATAACGAACTGCTCGACTTCCTGCAATGCCCAGTGCTGGCCGTGGCTCAGCGTCACCGCGACGTCGCCGAGCGCGTGCTGGAGATTGTTCTGGCAAGCCTGGATGAACCCCGCAAGCCGAAACCCGGGCTTACGCGTATCAAACGTAATCTCTATCGGCGCGGAATTTTGAGCCGCCATTAATATTTCCACAGGGGCGGTATAACTGCCCCTTTTGCGGCGAATTTATTGCGATAAATAATTCCCGGATAAAAATTAGGATTTATCTCTAAGATTCATAGCCTGCTATTTTTCTGAATCCATTTTGGTGTTAAAAAGCACAATTATAAATTTTTGACTGACATTTCTTTGTATTGTTTTGTTACAAACAGGCGCCAGCCGATGAATATTCAGCCATTTTTCACTCTCCCTCCAGGCCTCAATGTACACGAACGAATCCATATTGCCTCGGGATTAAACTGGTGCTGTTATCCCCCGGCGATATGCCTTAAAATGCTGCCCGCGTCGCAAACTGACACTTTATATTTCCCTGCGATGATATTGAGTGAGTCTTAACGCTCGTGTGCATATTCGGTTTTTTTCTTACAAATATTCATAACGTTAATTTTGCCTCGCCAGTTGTTTAGTTATTAGCCAGGTCACTCTTGCTCTGTAAATAGGATGCTTTCGGGTCCGTACAGAGAGAGTCCTGGCTTGACAAGCTTTTCCCTCGCTCCGTAAACTCCTTCAGGTGGGAATTTGTGGGTTAAAGTGGTGAGGAGGGGTGAGGCTGGCATGTTCCGTGGAGCAACGTTAGTCAATCTCGACAGCAAAGGGCGTTTATCGGTACCAACCCGATACCGTGACCAGCTGATTGAGAACGCTTCGGGTCAACTGGTTTGCACCATTGACATCAACTCCCCCTGCCTGCTGCTTTATCCTTTGCCTGAATGGGAAATCATTGAGCAAAAGCTGTCGCGACTGTCGAGCATGAACCCGCAGGAACGCCGCGTACAGCGGTTGTTATTGGGACATGCCAGTGAATGTCAGATGGATAGCGCCGGGCGATTATTGATTGCGCCTGTGTTGCGGCAACATGCCGGTCTGACTAAAGAAGTGATGCTGGTCGGGCAGTTCAACAAGTTTGAACTGTGGGACGAAACGACCTGGTATCAACAGGTCAAGGAAGATATCGACGCTGAGCAGTCTGATTCCGCAACATTATCGGAACGGCTGCAGGACTTGTCTCTATAAATATGATGGAAAATTATAAACATACAACGGTGCTGCTGGATGAGGCCGTTAACGGCCTGAATATTCGTCCAGATGGCATCTATATTGATGGCACTTTTGGTCGCGGTGGCCACTCGCGTTTGATCCTCTCTCAGCTTGGAGCGGAAGGGCGCCTGCTGGCAATTGACCGCGATCCGCAGGCGATTGCCGTTGCGCAAACCATCGATGACCCTCGCTTTTCCATCGTGCATGGACCTTTCTCTGCGCTTGCGGATTATGTCGCCGAGCGCGGCCTGACCGGCAAAATCGACGGGATCCTCCTCGATCTTGGTGTCTCTTCACCACAGCTTGATGATGCAGAACGCGGCTTCTCTTTTATGCGCGACGGTCCGCTGGATATGCGTATGGACCCCACCCGCGGCCAGTCTGCCGCCGAGTGGTTACAAACTGCTGACGAAGCGGATATTGCCTGGGTGATCAAAACCTTCGGCGAAGAACGCTTTGGCAAACGTATTGCGCGCGCCATCGTGGAGCGCAACCGCGTTGAGCCAATGACCCGTACCAAAGAGCTGGCAGAAGTCATCGCGGCGGCAACGCCAGTGAAGGACAAGCACAAACATCCTGCGACCCGTACCTTCCAGGCGGTTCGTATCTGGGTAAACAGTGAACTGGAGGAAATAGAGCTGGCGCTAAAAAGCTCGCTCGACGTGCTGGCCCCGGGTGGGCGGTTATCCATCATCAGCTTCCATTCGCTGGAAGATCGCATCGTTAAGCGCTTTATGCGTGAACAGAGCCGCGGTCCGCAGGTTCCAGCTGGGCTGCCGATGACGGAAGAACAACTCAGAAAGCTGGGAGGCCGTCAGTTGCGAGCATTAGGCAAGTTGATGCCGGGCGAAGAAGAGGTGGCAGAGAATCCACGTGCCCGTAGTTCAGTGCTGCGTATTGCAGAGAGGACGAACGCATGATCAGCAGAGTGACAGAGACCCTAAGCAAAGTTAAGGGATCGTTAGGAAGCAACGAGCGCCATGCCTTGCCTGGCGTGATCGGCGACGATCTTTTGCGGTTTGGGAAGCTGCCACTCTGCTTGTTCATTTGCATCATTGTGACGGCAGTCATGGTGGTAACCACCGCTCACCATACCCGTTTGTTAACTGCGCAGCGCGAACAGATGGTACTGGAACGCGATGCGCTGGATATTGAATGGCGAAATCTGATCCTTGAAGAAAACGCGCTCGGCGATCACAGCCGGGTTGAACGGATCGCAACGGAAAAACTGCAATTACAGCATGTTGATCCTTCGCAGGAAAATATCGTAGTACAAAAATAAGGGAAAACGCGACGCATGAAAGCAGCGGCAAAAACGCTAAAACCAAAACGCCAGGAAGAACAGGCCAACTTTATCAGTTGGCGTTTTGCGTTGCTTTGCGGCTGCATTTTACTGGCGCTGGGTTTCCTGCTGGGACGCGTGGCGTGGCTACAAATCATCGCGCCTGACATGCTGGTACGTCAGGGTGATATGCGTTCTCTGCGCGTGCAGGAAGTTTCTACCTCTCGTGGGATGATCACCGACCGCTCCGGCCGCCCGCTGGCGGTGAGCGTACCGGTGAAGGCGATCTGGGCCGATCCTAAAGAGCTGCATGATGCAGGCGGGATCACCCTTGATAACCGCTGGAAGGCGCTCTCAGACGCGTTGAAAATGCCGCTGGATCAGCTGGCGTCACGCGTTAACGCCAACCCGAAAGGGCGCTTCATCTATCTTGCCCGTCAGGTGAACCCTGATATGGCTGACTACATTAAAAAACTCAAGCTGCCCGGCATTCATCTGCGGGAAGAATCCCGCCGTTATTATCCTTCCGGCGAAGTCACCGCGCACCTGATTGGCTTCACCAACGTGGATAGCCAGGGGATTGAAGGCGTTGAAAAAAGCTTCGACAAGTGGCTTACCGGCCAGCCTGGCGAGCGAATCGTGCGTAAAGACCGCTATGGTCGCGTCATTGAAGATATTTCCTCGACAGACAGCCAGGCCGCGCACAACCTGGCCCTGAGTATTGATGAGCGCTTGCAGGCGCTGGTCTATCGTGAGCTGAACAACGCCGTCGCGTTTAACAAGGCGGAATCGGGCAGTGCCGTGCTGGTGGATGTGGCGACAGGTGAAGTGCTGGCGATGGCCAGTAGTCCCTCATACAACCCGAATAATTTTGCCGGTACAGCAAAAGATGCGATGCGTAACCGCTCCATCACCGATGTGTTTGAACCCGGTTCAACCGTAAAACCTATGGTGGTGATGACGGCTCTACAGCGAGGCATCGTCAACGAAAATACCGTTCTGAATACGATCCCTTATCGAATTAACGGCCACGAAATAAAAGACGTGGCACGTTACAGCGAACTGACCCTGACCGGGGTCTTACAGAAGTCGAGTAACGTCGGTGTGTCAAAACTGGCGTTAGCGATGCCGTCCTCAGCGTTAGTAGATACTTACTCACGTTTTGGGCTGGGAAAGGCGACCAATTTGGGGTTGGTCGGAGAACGCAGTGGCTTATATCCTCAAAAACAACGGTGGTCTGACATAGAGAGGGCCACCTTCTCTTTCGGCTACGGGCTAATGGTAACTCCCTTACAGTTAGCGCGAGTCTACGCAACGATTGGCAGCTATGGCATTTATCGCCCGCTGTCGATCACCAAAGTTGATCCACCGGTTCCGGGGGAACGTGTTTTCCCGGAATCTATCGTTCGTACCGTCGTACATATGATGGAAAGCGTCGCGCTGCCCGGTGGTGGTGGCGTGAAGGCCGCGATTAAGGGCTATCGTATCGCCATCAAAACCGGTACAGCGAAAAAAGTGGGGCCGGACGGCCGCTATATCAACAAATACATTGCCTATACCGCAGGCGTAGCGCCTGCAAGCAATCCGCGTTTTGCGCTGGTGGTCGTCATCAACGATCCGCAGGCGGGTAAATACTACGGCGGCGCCGTCTCCGCGCCTGTGTTCGGGGCTATTATGGGCGGCGTGTTGCGCACCATGAACATTGAACCGGATGCGCTGGCGACGGGCGAAAAAAGTGAATTTGTAATTAATCAAGGCGAGGGAACAGGTGGCAGATCGTAATTTGCGCGACCTTCTTGCTCCGTGGGTGCCTATGCTACCTGCGCGAGCACTGCGAGAGATGGTACTGGATAGCCGCGTAGCGGCTTCTGGCGATCTTTTTGTGGCAGTGGTAGGTCATCAGGCGGACGGGCGTCGTTATATCCCGCAGGCGATTGCGCAAGGTGTTGCTGCCATTATTGCTGAGGCCAAAGATGAGGCAACAGACGGTGAGATCCGTGAAATGCACGGCGTGCCGGTCATCTATCTCAGCCAGCTGAATGAGCGCCTCTCCGCGCTGGCAGGACGTTTTTACAACGAACCTTCCGACCAGTTAAAGCTTGTTGGCGTGACAGGAACCAACGGAAAAACCACCACCACTCAGCTGATGGCGCAATGGGCTCAGCTGCTGGGTGAAACCGGTGCCGTCATGGGCACGGTGGGGAACGGTATTCTGGGCAAAGTAAGCCCGACGGAAAACACTACAGGCTCGGCGGTTGACGTGCAGCGTGTGCTGGCAGGCCTTGCAGAGCAGGGGGCGACCTTCGCGGCGATGGAGGTCTCCTCCCATGGTCTGGTACAACATCGCGTGGCGGCACTGAAATTTGCCGCCTCTGTCTTTACAAACCTGAGCCGCGATCACCTTGATTATCATGGTGATATGGAGCACTACGAAGCGGCGAAATGGCTGCTTTATTCCACTCACCACCACGGGCAGGCGATCATTAACGCCGACGACGAAGTCGGTCGCCGCTGGCTGGAAAAACTGCCAGATGCGGTGGCGGTGTCGATGGAAGATCGCATTAATCCGAACTGTCGTGGCCGCTGGCTGAAGGCAGTCGAAGTGAACTACCACGATAGCGGGGCGACGATCCGCTTTGCTTCCACCTGGGGCGAAGGTGAAATTGAAAGCCGCCTGATGGGGGCTTTCAACGTCAGTAACCTGCTGCTGGCGCTGGCGACGCTGCTGGCGCTGGATTACCCGATGGCGGATCTGCTGAAAACGGCTGAGCGTTTGCAACCGGTCTGTGGCCGCATGGAAGTGTTCAGCGCACCGGGCAAGCCGACGGTGGTCGTGGATTACGCCCATACGCCGGATGCGCTGGAAAAAGCGCTGGAAGCGGCGCGTCTGCACTGCGCTGGCAAGCTCTGGTGCGTGTTTGGCTGCGGTGGCGATCGCGACAAGGGCAAACGTCCGCTGATGGGCGCCATCGCTGAGCAGTTCGCGGATATTCCCGTGGTGACCGATGACAACCCGCGTACCGAAGAGCCGAGGGCCATTATCAACGACATTCTGGCGGGCATGCTGGATGCTGGGCGTGCGCGCGTGGTCGAAGGCCGTGCGGAGGCCGTGACTAACGCCATTATGCAGGCGCAGGAGAACGATGTAGTTCTGCTGGCCGGTAAAGGTCATGAAGATTATCAGATCGTCGGCAATCGTCGTCTGGATTACTCCGACCGCGTGACGGCAGCGCGTCTGCTGGGAGTGGTGGCATGATTAGCATTACGTTAAGCCAGGCCGCTGCGGTATTGCAGGGGATGCTGCATGGTCAGGATCTGACCATCGAGGCTGTGACCACCGACACCCGTAAGGTGACGGCGGGCTGCCTGTTTGTGGCGCTGAAGGGTGAACGTTTTGACGCCCACGATTTTGCGCAACAGGCTAAAGATAACGGCGCGGGTGCGCTGCTGGTCAACCGTAAGCTCGATATCGATTTGCCGCAGATTGTGGTGAAAGATACGCGCCTGGCGTTTGGTGAGCTGGCGGCATGGGTTCGCCAGCAGGTGCCAACACGCGTCGTGGCGCTGACGGGCTCGTCGGGCAAAACCTCCGTTAAAGAGATGACGGCGGCGATCCTTAGCCAGTGCGGAAACACGCTTTATACGGCGGGCAACCTTAATAATGATATCGGTGTACCGATGACGCTGCTGCGCCTGACCCACGAGCATGAATATGCGGTGATTGAGTTAGGGGCTAACCATCAAGGCGAAATCGCCTGGACCGTGAGCCTGACGCGTCCGGAAGCGGCGCTGGTGAATAACCTGGCGGCGGCACATCTTGAAGGTTTTGGTTCGCTGGCCGGTGTGGCGAAAGCGAAAGGTGAAATTTATACCGGCCTGCCGGATGACGGCATCGCCATTATGAATGCCGATAACAATGACTGGCTGAACTGGCAGAGCATCATTGGTTCACGCAAAACCTGGCGCTTCTCCCCGAATGCGGCAAACAGTGATTTTTCGGCGACCAACATTCATGTGACGTCACACGGCACCGAGTTCACCCTCATGACCCCAACGGGCGACATCGACGTGCTGCTGCCTCTGCCGGGTCGTCATAACATCGCCAATGCGCTTGCTGCGGCAGCGCTCTCAATGGCGGTAGGGGCCTCACACGCTGCGATAAAAACTGGTCTGGCGAATTTAAAAGCCGTGCCGGGGCGTCTGTTCCCAATCCAGCTGGCTGAAAACAAACTCCTGCTGGATGACTCCTACAACGCTAATGTCGGCTCCATGACGGCGGCCGTGCAGGTCTTGTCTGAGATGCCGGGCTATCGCGTGATGGTTGTGGGCGATATGGCCGAGCTGGGTGATGAAAGCGAAGCCTGCCACGTACAGGTTGGCGAAGCGGCGAAAGCTGCCGGGCTTGACCGCGTACTGAGCGCAGGCACGCTGAGCAAGGCCATTTCCGATGCCAGTGAAGTTGGCGAACATTTTGCCGATAAATCTGCACTGATCGAACGCCTGAAGGCATTGATTACAGAAAAACAGATTGTGACTGTTTTAGTTAAAGGTTCACGTAGTGCCGCCATGGAAGAGGTTGTGCACGCATTACAGGAGAACGGGACATGTTAGTTTGGCTGGCCGAACATTTGGTCAAATATTATTCAGGCTTTAACGTCTTTTCCTATCTGACGTTTCGCGCCATCGTCAGCCTGCTGACTGCGCTGTTCATCTCGTTGTGGATGGGCCCGCGCATGATTGCCCGTTTGCAAAAACTCTCTTTCGGCCAGGTTGTACGCAACGATGGTCCGGAATCACACTTCAGCAAGCGCGGTACGCCGACCATGGGCGGGATCATGATCCTGACCGCGATTGTGGTGTCCGTTCTGCTGTGGGCTTATCCGTCTAACCCCTACGTCTGGTGCGTGCTGACTGTTCTGGTTGGCTACGGGATCATCGGTTTTGTTGATGACTACCGCAAAGTCGTGCGCAAAGACACCAAAGGTTTGATCGCCCGCTGGAAGTATTTCTGGATGTCGGTAATTGCGCTGGGTGTGGCCTTCGCGCTTTACCTGGCAGGAAAAGACACCCCGGCCACCGAGCTGGTGGTGCCGTTCTTCAAAGACGTGATGCCGCAGCTGGGGCTGTTCTACATTCTGCTGGCTTACTTTGTGATCGTCGGCACCGGCAACGCCGTCAACCTGACCGATGGTCTGGACGGCCTGGCCATCATGCCAACCGTGTTTGTCGCGGGCGGTTTCGCGCTGGTGGCGTGGGCGACCGGTAACATGAACTTTGCAAACTACCTGCACATCCCGTACCTGCGACACGCTGGTGAGCTGGTGATCGTCTGTACGGCGATTGTCGGCGCGGGGCTGGGCTTCCTGTGGTTCAACACCTATCCGGCGCAGGTCTTTATGGGCGACGTCGGTTCACTGGCACTGGGCGGCGCGCTGGGCATTATCGCCGTGCTGCTGCGTCAGGAGTTCCTGCTGGTGATTATGGGCGGTGTGTTTGTGGTTGAGACCCTGTCGGTGATTTTGCAGGTCGGTTCCTTCAAGCTGCGCGGCCAGCGCATCTTCCGTATGGCACCGATTCACCACCACTATGAACTGAAAGGCTGGCCGGAGCCGCGCGTCATTGTGCGCTTCTGGATTATTTCGCTGATGCTGGTGCTGATTGGCCTGGCAACGCTGAAGGTACGTTAATCATGGCAGATTACCAGGGCAAAAAAGTCGTAATCATCGGGTTGGGCCTTACCGGCCTCTCCTGCGTGGACTTTTTCCTTGCGCGTGGCGTGACGCCGCGCGTGATGGATACGCGCGTCTCTCCGCCGGGTCTGGACAAGCTGCCGGAGCAGGTTGAACGCCACCTGGGTGGTCTGAATGATGAGTGGCTGCTGGTCGCCGATCTGATTGTTGCCAGCCCGGGCATGGCGCTGGCGCATCCTTCGCTGAGTGCCGCGGCGGATGCAGGCGTTGAGATTGTTGGCGATATCGAACTGTTCTGCCGGGAGGCGCAGGCCCCGATCGTTGCCATTACCGGTTCAAACGGTAAAAGCACCGTCACCACCCTGGTGGGTGAGATGGCGAAAGCGGCGGGCAAAAATGTCGGCGTGGGCGGTAACATTGGTCTGCCCGCGTTGATGCTGCTCGATAAAGGGTGTGAGCTGTTTGTACTTGAGCTTTCCAGCTTCCAGCTGGAAACCACTTCAAGCCTGCATGCGGCGGCAGCGACGATCCTTAATGTCACCGAAGATCATATGGACAGATACCCGTTCGGCTTGCAGCAGTACCGCGCGGCCAAGCTGCGTGTCTATGAAAATGCCAAAGTCTGCGTGGTGAATGCCGATGATGCACTCACCATGCCGGTGCGTGGCGCAGACGATCGCTGCATTAGCTTCGGTATTAACATGGGTGACTATCACCTTAACCGCCAGCAGGGCGAAACCTGGCTGCGGGTGAAAGGTGAGAAGGTGCTGAACGTGAAAGAGATGATGCTCTCCGGCCAGCATAACTACACCAACGCCCTGGCGGCGCTGGCGCTGGCGGATGCCGTTGGCCTGCCGCGATCTTCAAGCCTGAAGGCGCTGACCACCTTTACCGGCCTGGCTCACCGTTTTCAGCTGGCGCTGGAACACAACGGCGTACGCTGGATTAACGATTCCAAAGCGACCAATGTGGGTAGCACCGAGGCGGCATTGAACGGTCTGCACGTTGAAGGCACACTGCATCTGCTGCTGGGCGGCGACGGTAAATCAGCCGATTTCTCCTCGCTGAAGCAGTACCTCAACGGTGATAACGTGCGCCTTTATTGCTTTGGCCGCGATGGCAGCGAGCTTGCGGCGTTGCGTCCTGAGGTCGCCGAACAAACCGAGACCATGGAACAGGCGATGCGCCTTATCGCCCCCCGCGTGAAGCCCGGCGATATGGTGCTGCTCTCGCCAGCCTGTGCCAGCCTCGATCAATTTAAGAATTTCGAACAGCGGGGCGATGTCTTTACCCGCCTGGCGAAGGAGTTAGGCTGATGCGTTTATCTCTCCCTCGCCTGAAAATGCCGCGTCTGCCAGGGTTTGGTATCCTGGTATGGCTGTTTACGGCGCTGAAAGGCTGGGTGATGGCTTCACGGGATAAAGATTCCGACAGCCTGATTATGTACGACCGCACGCTGTTCTGGCTCACGCTGGGGCTGGCTGCGACCGGCTTTATTATGGTCACCTCGGCGTCGATGCCTGTCGGACAGCGTCTGGCAAACGATCCGTTCCTGTTTGCCAAGCGTGACGGGCTGTACATCATTCTCGCGTTCTGCCTGGCGATGATCACCTTACGCCTGCCGATGTCGTTCTGGCAGCGGCACAGTACGGCCATGCTTATCGCCTCAATCATCATGCTGTTGATCGTTCTGGTCGTCGGGAGCTCCGTTAACGGGGCATCACGCTGGATCGCCTTTGGTCCGCTGCGTATTCAGCCTGCAGAGTTCACCAAGCTTTCGTTGTTCTGCTACCTGGCAAACTACCTGGTGCGTAAAGTCGACGAAGTTCGTAACAACCTGCGCGGCTTCTTAAAACCGATGGGCGTGATTCTGGTGCTTGCGATCCTGCTGCTGGCGCAGCCCGATCTCGGTACGGTTGTCGTACTGTTTGTCACTACGCTGGCGATGCTGTTCCTGGCGGGAGCAAAACTGTGGCAGTTCATTGCCATCATCGGGATGGGGATTTCGGCGGTGGTGCTGCTGATCCTCGCCGAACCATACCGTATCCGCCGTGTGACCTCGTTCTGGAACCCATGGGAAGATCCGTTCGGCAGCGGTTATCAGCTGACACAGTCGCTGATGGCGTTTGGCCGCGGCGAAGTCTGGGGCCAAGGCCTGGGCAACTCGGTGCAAAAACTGGAGTATTTACCGGAGGCGCATACCGACTTCATCTTCTCCATTATTGGGGAAGAACTGGGTTATATCGGTGTGGTATTGGCGCTATTAATGGTATTCTTCGTCGCTTTCCGCGCCATGTCGATTGGCCGTAAAGCGCTGGAGATCGATCACCGCTTCTCCGGTTTCCTGGCTTGCTCAATTGGTATCTGGTTTAGCTTCCAGGCACTGGTAAACGTTGGGGCCGCAGCGGGTATGCTGCCGACCAAAGGTCTGACGTTGCCGTTGATCAGTTATGGTGGTTCGAGTCTGTTGATCATGTCGACGGCCATCATGTTTTTGTTACGCATAGATTATGAAACGCGTCTGGAGAAAGCTCAGGCGTTTACACGAGGTTCACGATGAATCAACCGAAGCGGTTAATGGTGATGGCAGGCGGGACCGGCGGACACGTGTTCCCGGGACTGGCGGTTGCGCACCATTTAATGGAACAGGGCTGGCAGGTACGCTGGCTGGGAACCGCAGACCGCATGGAAGCCGACCTTGTACCTAAACACGGTATCGAGATCGACTTTATTCGTATTTCTGGCCTTCGTGGCAAAGGGATCAAGGCGCTGCTGCTGGCGCCGGTGCGCATTTTCAATGCCTGGCGTCAGGCGCGCGACATTATGAAGCGCTTTAAGCCTGACGTCGTTCTGGGCATGGGCGGCTACGTTTCCGGTCCGGGAGGACTGGCGGCGTGGTCACTGGGCATCCCTGTTGTTCTGCATGAGCAGAACGGTATTGCCGGGTTGACCAACAAATGGCTGGCAAAAATCGCCACCAAAGTTATGCAGGCCTTCCCCGGGGCATTCCCGAAAGCGGATGTCGTAGGGAATCCGGTGCGTGTGGACGTGCTGGCGCTGCCGCTGCCAGATACGCGTCTGGCGGGTCGCGAAGGGCCGGTGCGCGTGCTGGTTGTCGGCGGTTCCCAGGGCGCACGTATTTTAAACCAGACGATGCCACAGGTTGCGGCAAAACTGGGTGATGCGGTGACCATCTGGCACCAGAGCGGGAAGGGCGCTCAGCAGAGCGTTGAGCAGGCTTACGCGCAGGAAGGTCAGCCGCAGCATAAAGTGACTGAATTTATTGATGATATGGCCGCAGCCTATGCCTGGGCCGATGTCGTGGTCTGTCGCTCGGGCGCGCTGACGGTGAGCGAAATCGCCGCCGCCGGTTTGCCAGCGCTGTTTGTGCCGTTCCAGCACAAAGACCGACAGCAGTACTGGAATGCGCTGCCGCTTGAGAAAGCGGGTGCCGCGAAGATTTTTGAGCAGCCACAATTTACCGCTGATGCGGTCGCCACTACCCTGGCGGGCTGGAACCGGGATGTATTACTGGAGATGGCGCAACGCGCACGCGCGACCGCTATCCCGGATGCAACGGAACGGGTGGCAAAAGAAGTGAGCCTGGCAGCCCAGGCATAATTCTCGCAGCGCGTGTTGCGCTGCACGATTTTTTTGAAGTAGTCGATGGCGTTTAGAGAATGAATACACAACAACTGGCAAAACTGCGTTCTATCGTGCCCGAGATGCGTCGCGTCCGGCACATTCACTTTGTCGGCATCGGTGGTGCTGGCATGGGCGGTATTGCCGAAGTGTTAGCTAACGAAGGCTATCAGATCAGCGGGTCTGACCTGGCGCCAAACCCTGTTACGCAGCAGCTGGCGTCGCTGGGGGCGACTATCTATTTCAATCATCGCCCGGAAAATGTGAGCGATGCGAGCGTGGTTGTAGTGTCCAGCGCGATCTCCGCGGATAACCCGGAAATCGTTGCGGCGCATGAGGCGCGCATTCCGGTGATCCGTCGCGCGGAAATGCTGGCGGAACTGATGCGTTTCCGTTACGGCATTGCGGTGGCCGGTACGCACGGTAAAACCACAACAACAGCGATGGTCTCCAGCATTTATGCGGAAGCGGGTCTCGACCCAACGTTCGTTAACGGTGGTCTGGTGAAAGCCGCTGGCGTGCATGCGCGTCTGGGCCACAGCCGTTATCTGATTGCGGAAGCGGATGAAAGCGACGCGTCGTTCCTGCATCTACAGCCGATGGTGGCTATCGTCACCAATATCGAAGCTGACCATATGGATACCTACCAGGGCGACTTCGAGAACTTAAAGCAGACCTTTATTAACTTCCTGCACAACCTGCCGTTCTATGGCCGTGCGGTGATGTGCGTGGACGACCCGGTGATCCGCGAGCTGCTGCCGCGCGTCGGGCGTCAAATTACCACCTACGGCTTCAGCGAAGACGCTGATGTACGCGTGGAAGATTATAAGCAGATTGGTGCGCAGGGACATTTCACCCTGGCACGCCAGGATAAAGAGCTCCTGCATGTCACCCTGAACGCGCCGGGACGTCACAATGCCCTGAATGCGGCGGCGGCGGTGGCTGTTGCAACGGAAGAAGGCATTGATGATGAGGCGATCCTGCGCGCGCTGGAAAGCTTCCAGGGAACGGGCCGTCGCTTCGACTTCCTGGGTGAGTTCCCACTGGAGCCGGTAAACGGTAAGCCCGGTTCTGCGATGCTGGTCGACGACTATGGTCACCATCCGACGGAGGTTGACGCAACCATCAAAGCGGCACGCGCGGGTTGGCCGGAAAAGAATCTGGTCATGATCTTCCAGCCGCACCGTTACACACGTACCCGCGATCTATATGACGATTTTGCCAACGTCCTTTCGCAGGTCGATACCCTGCTGATGCTGGATGTTTATGCCGCGGGCGAAGCGCCGATTCCGGGCGCGGACAGTCGGTCTTTATGTCGTACCATCCGCGGACGCGGTAAAGTGGACCCTATCCTGGTCCCCGACCCGGCGCAGGTAGCTGAAATGCTTGCCCCGGTCCTGACGGGTAACGATCTGATCCTGATTCAGGGTGCGGGAAATATCGGCAAAATCGCCCGTACCTTAGCTGAAATCAAACTGAAGCCGCAAACTCAGGAGGACGAGCGTCATGGCTGATAAGATTGCTGTCCTGTTTGGCGGCACTTCCGCCGAACGCGAGGTTTCTCTGAATTCGGGCGCTGCCGTGCTGGCGGGCCTGCGTGAAGGTGGCGTGGACGCGCATCCGGTTGATCCGAAAGAGGTGGACGTTACGCAGCTGAAAGCGATGGGCTTCGATAAAGCCTTTATCGCGTTGCATGGCCGCGGCGGTGAAGACGGCACGTTGCAGGGGCTGCTGGAGCTGATCGGTATGCCGTACACCGGCAGTGGCGTGATGGCATCCGCTATCTCCATGGATAAACTGCGCAGCAAACTGCTGTGGCAGGGGGCGGGTCTGCCCGTTGCGCCATGGGTTGCACTGACGCGCCGTGAATTTGAATTGGGCTTGTCGGACAGCGTTAATACACGCATTGCGGCACTGGGCTTACCGGTTATTGTGAAGCCTAGCCGTGAAGGGTCGAGCGTGGGAATGTCCAAAGTTGATAAAGCTGTAGATTTGGCTGACGCTTTAGCTCTGGCATTTCAACATGATGAAGAAGTTCTGATTGAAAAATGGCTTAGCGGGCCGGAATTTACCGTCGCGATGCTTTGTGAAGAAATTTTACCGTCAATTCGCATCCAACCCGCCGGAGTCTTCTATGATTATGAGGCGAAGTATCTCTCTGATGAGACGCAATATTTCTGCCCAGCTGGTCTTGAAGCACAACGTGAAGCGGAATTACAGTCTCTGGTGCTTAAAGCCTGGAATGTTTTGGGATGCCGAGGCTGGGGACGAATTGATGTGATGCTTGACGGTGACGGGCAATTTTATCTGCTGGAAGCAAACACGTCTCCGGGTATGACCAGCCATAGCCTTGTGCCGATGGCGGCGCGTCAGGCGGGAATGAGCTTCTCGCAATTAGTCGTACGTATTCTGGACCAGGCGGGCTGATATGTCTCAGGCTGCGTTGAACACGCGCAACCGCGATGACGAAGAAGAATATTCTTCTTCGCGCCGGAGTAATGGAACGCGTCTTGCAGGGATTATCTTCCTGATCGGGGTGCTGTGCACCGTGTTTATCAGCGGCTGGATGGTGCTGGGCTGGATGGAAGACGCACAGCGGTTGCCGCTGTCGAAGCTGGTAGTGACCGGAGAGCGTCACTACACGCGTAACGATGACATTCGCCAGTCAATTCTGGCGCTGGGGTCGCCTGGCACCTTTATGACGCAGGACGTCAACATTATCCAGAGCCAGATTGAACGTCTGCCGTGGATAAAACAGGCGAGTGTCAGAAAGCAATGGCCTGATGAATTGAAGATTCATCTGGTTGAATATGTGCCGATTGCGCGTTGGAATGATCAGCATATGGTTGACGTAGACGGAAATTCGTTCAGCGTCCCGAGCGATCGTGTCAACAAGCAGAATTTACCGATGTTGTATGGCCCGGAAGGCAGCGAAAACGAAGTATTGCAGGGTTTTCGTGAGATGGGGCAGGTGCTGGCTAAGGATCGCTTTACGTTAAAAGATGCTGCGATGACGGCGCGCCGTTCCTGGCAGCTGACCTTAACGAATGGCATTAAGCTCAATCTTGGCCGCGGCGACACAATGAAACGTCTGGCGCGTTTTGTAGAACTTTACCCGGTTTTACAGCAGCAGGCGCAGACGGATGGCAAACGGATAAGCTACGTTGATTTGCGCTATGACTCAGGCGCAGCAGTCGGTTGGGAGCCGGCTCCGGTCGAGGAACCTAATCAGCAACAAAATCAGGCACAGGTACAGGCAGAACAACAATGATCAAGTCGACGGACAGAAAATTGGTAGTAGGACTGGAGATTGGCACCGCGAAGGTTGCCGCTTTGGTAGGGGAAGTTCTGCCCGACGGTATGGTCAATATCATTGGCGTGGGCAGTTGCCCTTCCCGTGGTATGGATAAAGGTGGGGTAAACGACCTTGAGTCGGTGGTGAAATGCGTTCAGCGCGCCATCGACCAGGCTGAATTGATGGCAGATTGCCAGATTTCCTCTGTCTATCTGGCCCTTTCTGGTAAGCACATCAGTTGCCAGAATGAAATCGGTATGGTGCCGATTTCTGAAGAAGAAGTGACGCAGGAAGACGTTGAGAACGTTGTCCACACGGCGAAATCCGTGCGTGTTCGCGACGAGCACCGTGTGCTGCATGTGATCCCGCAAGAATACGCGATCGACTACCAGGAAGGTATCAAGAATCCGGTCGGTCTGTCGGGCGTACGTATGCAGGCAAAAGTGCACCTGATCACATGTCACAACGATATGGCGAAGAACATTGTAAAAGCCGTTGAACGTTGTGGCCTGAAAGTTGACCAACTAATTTTCGCCGGACTTGCCGCGAGCTATTCCGTGCTGACCGAAGACGAACGTGAACTGGGCGTCTGTGTGGTCGATATTGGTGGTGGTACAATGGACATGGCTGTCTATACCGGCGGTGCGTTGCGCCACACCAAAGTGATCCCGTACGCCGGGAATGTGGTGACCAGCGATATCGCTTACGCCTTTGGTACGCCACCGAGCGATGCAGAGGCGATTAAAGTGCGCCACGGTTGCGCGCTGGGCTCTATCGTCGGCAAAGACGAGAGCGTTGAAGTACCGAGCGTAGGCGGTCGACCGCCGCGCAGTTTGCAACGCCAGACGCTGGCTGAGGTAATTGAGCCGCGTTATACCGAGCTGCTCAACCTGGTCAACGAAGAGATTTTGCAGTTACAGGAACAGCTTCGCCAGCAGGGTGTGAAACATCATCTCGCAGCGGGGATTGTATTAACCGGCGGGGCAGCGCAAATTGAAGGTCTTGCGGCCTGCGCTCAGCGCGTGTTCCATACGCAGGTGCGTATTGGTGCGCCGCTGAATATCACCGGTTTAACGGATTATGCTCAGGAGCCGTACTATTCAACGGCGGTGGGCCTGCTGCACTACGGGAAAGAATCCCATTTAAGTGGTGAGGCAGAGGTGGAAAAACGCGTCTCGGTGGGGTCGTGGGTCAAACGACTTAACACCTGGTTGCGAAAAGAATTTTAATTTTTTAAGAGACCGGAGAGAATTAGCGGTCTCGGGCGACAGGCACAACGGAGAGAGAGATTATGTTTGAACCTATGGAATTAACCAACGACGCGGTGATTAAAGTCATCGGCGTCGGTGGCGGCGGCGGTAACGCCGTAGAGCACATGGTGCGCGAGCGCATCGAAGGTGTTGAATTCTTCGCGGTGAACACCGATGCGCAGGCACTGCGTAAAACGGCTGTTGGCCAGACGATTCAGATCGGTGGTGGCATCACTAAAGGTCTGGGAGCAGGGGCTAACCCGGAAGTGGGCCGCAACGCGGCTGAAGAAGATCGTGAAGCGCTGCGCGCTGCACTGGACGGTGCAGACATGGTCTTCATCGCAGCGGGTATGGGCGGCGGTACAGGTACCGGTGCAGCACCCGTTGTGGCGGAAGTCGCTAAAGATTTAGGTATTCTGACCGTTGCTGTCGTGACCAAGCCTTTCAACTTTGAAGGTAAGAAGCGTATGGCTTTCGCGGAGCAGGGTATCACCGAGCTGTCCAAGCATGTGGACTCTCTGATTACCATCCCGAACGACAAGCTGCTGAAAGTGCTGGGTCGCGGTATCTCTCTGCTGGACGCCTTTGGCGCGGCAAACGACGTGCTGAAAGGCGCGGTTCAGGGTATTGCTGAACTGATTACCCGTCCTGGCCTGATGAACGTCGACTTTGCAGACGTTCGCACCGTGATGTCCGAGATGGGCTACGCGATGATGGGCTCTGGCGTGGCGAGCGGTGAAGACCGTGCGGAAGAAGCCGCTGAAATGGCGATCTCTTCTCCACTGCTGGAAGATATCGATCTGTCTGGCGCGCGCGGCGTGCTGGTCAACATTACCGCTGGCTTTGACCTGCGTCTGGATGAGTTCGAAACCGTGGGTAACACCATCCGTGCATTCGCCTCTGACAACGCGACCGTTGTTATCGGTACGTCCCTTGACCCGGAAATGAACGACGAACTGCGTGTGACTGTTGTGGCCACCGGTATCGGTATGGACAAGCGTCCTGAGATCACCCTCGTGACCAACAAACAGACTCAGCAGCCGGTGATGGATCGTTACCAGCAGCACGGTATGTCGCCTCTGACTCAGGAGCAAAAACCGGCTGCGAAAGTGGTGAACGACCCGACTCCACAAACGGCAAAAGAGCCAGATTATCTGGATATCCCGGCGTTCCTGCGTAAGCAAGCTGACTAAGAATTGGCTGGAATTTGGGGATTTGCGCTCTTTGTGCTAAACTGGCCCACCGTTAGTGATATACACTCTCGGTTGGATAGTTAATTTGGCGAGATTATACGATGATCAAACAAAGGACACTTAAACGTATCGTTCAGGCGACGGGTGTCGGTTTACATACCGGCAAGAAAGTCACACTGACGTTACGCCCTGCGCCGGCCAATACCGGGGTCATCTATCGTCGCACCGACTTGAATCCACCGGTAGATTTTCCGGCCGATGCCAAATCTGTGCGTGATACTATGCTCTGTACTTGTCTGGTGAACGAGCATGACGTGCGGATTTCTACCGTAGAGCACCTGAACGCCGCCCTGGCGGGTCTGGGTATCGACAATATTATGGTTGAAGTCGATGC
The DNA here is from genome assembly GCF_048284255.1 of Enterobacter cloacae complex sp.6700776. NCBI lineage: Bacteria > Pseudomonadati > Pseudomonadota > Gammaproteobacteria > Enterobacterales > Enterobacteriaceae > Enterobacter > Enterobacter cloacae complex sp.6700776. The sequence goes on from NZ_JBLVYK010000006.1 coordinate 174,497, forward strand.
GCCAGAAATCCCGATCATGGACGGGAGTGCTGCTCCGTTCGTTTATTTGTTGCTGGATGCCGGCATCGAAGAACTGAACTGCGCGAAGAAATTTGTTCGCATTAAAGAGACCGTTCGCGTCGAAGATGGCGACAAATGGGCTGAATTCAAACCGTACAATGGTTTCTCGTTGGACTTCACCATCGATTTTAACCATCCGGCGATTGACTCCAGCACCCAGCGCTATGCGATGAACTTCTCTGCGGATGCGTTCATGCGTCAGATCAGCCGAGCACGTACCTTCGGCTTTATGCGTGATATCGAATATCTGCAATCCCGCGGCCTGTGCCTGGGCGGCAGCTTCGATTGTGCCATCGTTGTTGACGATTATCGCGTACTGAACGAAGATGGCCTGCGTTTTGAAGATGAATTTGTCCGTCACAAAATGCTGGACGCGATCGGCGACCTCTTCATGTGTGGTCACAACATCATTGGTGCCTTTACCGCGTTTAAATCCGGTCATGCACTGAACAACAAACTGTTGCAGGCCGTCCTGGCAAAACAGGAAGCCTGGGAATATGTGACCTTCGAAGACGAAGCTGAACTGCCGCTGGCGTTCAAAGCCCCGACTATGGTCCTGGCGTAACGGTTAAAGCCGTTTCGTAAGAAAAGCGACTGGTTCAACTGGTACTCTCTCCGACCAGGGAAGCCAGTCGTTTTTATTTCTGCCCTTTCTGGATTTGTCTCTCTCACCCCTGGCCTGTGTTGGGTGCCAAATAACGGTGTGTTCGCTGCATTAATGACCGTTTTTACCTGCTGCAAGGTGTCATTCCTGCTGTCGTGTATTGGCTTTAGTGGTAATATCTGGGCGCTAAAAAAGAATAACTGAACTCAGCCTGCACTGGCGGGCGAACGTGGTGGAGCAAGTGAGCGGAATACTGACGCGCTGGCGACAATTTGGCAGACGTTACTTCTGGCCGCATCTCTTATTGGGGATGGTCGCGGCGAGTCTCGGCTTGCCTGTGCTCAGCAACAGCGCAGACGCGGCAACGCCAGCACGTTCCACGACGACCAAACACGATCTCACCACGCGGGTTAACTTCACTAATCTCGCATGGCTTGAAGCCAACCGTCGTCCCAATTTCTCCGTTGATTACTGGCAGCAACACGCGATTCGCACGGTTATTCGCCATCTGTCGTTCGCGATGGCGCCGCAGACGATGCCTGTTGCTGAAGAAACGCTGCCGGTCCAGGCTCAGCACCTTGCTCTGCTCGATACGCTCAATGCGCTTCTGACGCAGGACAACCAGCCGCCTGTGACCGTGAGTCAGACGGCGCAAACTGCTTTTGTTTCCCCCGCATCCTTCTCTGTTTCGACCTGGATTAGCCAGGTTCACGGCATCCGTGCCGGGCCTCAACGCCTCAGCTAAATTAACCCTTTTTCAATACCTTAATTTATCTGCCCGACTGGGGCGTTTGAGAATTTATTATGCTAATCAAATTGTTAACCAAAGTTTTTGGTAGTCGTAACGATCGTACCCTGCGCCGCATGCGCAAAGCTGTGAACGTCATCAACGGTATGGAACCGGCGATGGAGAAGCTCTCTGATGATGAACTGAAAGCAAAAACCGCGGAGTTCCGTGCGCGTCTGGAGAAAGGCGAAACCTTAGAAAGCCTGATCCCGGAAGCCTTTGCCGTAGTACGTGAGGCCAGTAAACGCGTGTTCGGCATGCGTCACTTCGACGTGCAGCTGCTGGGCGGGATGGTGCTCAACGAGCGCTGCATCGCGGAAATGCGTACCGGTGAAGGTAAAACCCTGACTGCAACGCTGCCGGCTTACCTGAATGCGCTGACGGGTAAGGGCGTTCACGTTGTTACCGTCAACGACTATCTGGCGCAACGCGACGCCGAAAATAACCGTCCACTGTTCGAATTCCTCGGCATGACCGTGGGCATTAACATGTCCGGCCTGCCGGCACCTGCGAAGCGTGAAGCCTACAACGCGGACATCACCTACGGCACCAACAACGAATACGGCTTCGACTACCTGCGTGACAACATGGCGTTCAGCCCTGAAGAGCGCGTCCAGCGTAAACTGCACTATGCGCTGGTGGATGAGGTTGACTCCATTCTGATCGATGAAGCGCGTACCCCGCTGATCATCTCCGGCCCGGCCGAAGACAGCTCCGAGATGTACCGTAAAGTCGACAAAATCATTCCACACCTGCTGCGTCAGGAGAAAGAAGACTCCGATACTTTCCAGGGTGAAGGTCACTTCTCCGTGGATGAAAAAGCGCGTCAGGTCAACCTGACCGAACGCGGCCTGGTGAAAATCGAAGAGCTGCTGGTGGCTGAAGGCATTATGGAAGAGGGCGAGTCTCTGTACTCCCCGAGCAACATTATGCTGATGCACCACGTAACGGCTGCACTGCGCGCGCACGCCCTGTTCACCCGCGACGTTGACTACATCGTTAAAGACGGTGAAGTCATCATCGTCGATGAACACACCGGTCGTACCATGCAGGGACGTCGCTGGTCCGATGGTCTGCACCAGGCCGTGGAAGCGAAAGAAGGCGTGGATATTCAGAACGAAAACCAGACGCTGGCGTCTATCACCTTCCAGAACTACTTCCGTCTGTACGAGAAGCTGGCGGGGATGACCGGTACCGCAGATACCGAAGCGTTTGAGTTTAGCTCCATCTATAAGCTGGATACCGTGGTAGTACCAACCAACCGTCCAATGATCCGTAAGGATATGCCGGACCTGGTATACATGACCGAAGCGGAAAAAATCCAGGCGATCATCGAAGATATTCGCGATCGTACCGCGAAGGGCCAGCCGGTTCTGGTGGGGACCATCTCCATCGAGAAATCTGAAGTGGTGTCTAACGAGCTGACTAAGGCGGGCATCAAGCACAACGTGCTGAACGCCAAGTTCCACGCTAAAGAAGCAGATATCGTTGCGCAGGCGGGTTACCCGGCTGCCGTAACCATCGCCACCAACATGGCAGGTCGTGGTACCGATATTATGCTCGGCGGTAGCTGGCAGGCCGAAGTGGCCGAGCTGGAAAACCCAACCCCGGAGCAAATCGCGCAGATAAAAGCCGACTGGCAGGTGCGTCACGACGCGGTGCTGGCATCCGGTGGTCTGCACATCATTGGTACCGAGCGTCATGAATCTCGTCGTATCGATAACCAGCTGCGCGGTCGTGCGGGCCGTCAGGGTGATGCCGGTTCTTCCCGCTTCTATCTGTCCATGGAAGATGCGCTGATGCGTATTTTTGCCTCTGACCGTGTGTCCGGCATGATGCGTAAACTGGGCATGAAACCTGGCGAAGCGATCGAGCACCCGTGGGTTACCAAAGCGATTGCCAACGCCCAGCGTAAAGTAGAAAGCCGCAACTTCGATATTCGTAAGCAGCTGCTGGAATATGATGACGTTGCCAACGACCAGCGTCGTGCGATCTATACCCAGCGTAACGAACTGCTGGACGTGTCCGACGTGAGCGAAACCATCAACAGCATTCGCGAAGATGTGTTCAAAGCCACTATCGACGCGCACATTCCACCGCAGTCTCTGGAAGAGATGTGGGATATCGAAGGCCTGCAGGAACGTCTGAAAAACGACTTCGACCTCGAACTGCCAATCAAAGAGTGGCTGGACAAAGAGCCTGAGCTGCACGAAGAGACCCTGCGCGAGCGTATCTACGAAACCGCGCTGGACGTCTATAAGCGTAAGGAAGAAGTGGTTGGCGCTGAGATGATGCGTCACTTCGAGAAAGGCGTAATGTTGCAGACCCTGGACTCCCTGTGGAAAGAGCACCTGGCGGCAATGGACTACCTGCGTCAGGGTATCCACCTGCGTGGTTATGCGCAGAAAGATCCGAAGCAGGAGTACAAGCGTGAATCCTTCTCCATGTTTGCTGCCATGCTGGAGTCGCTGAAGTATGAAGTCATCAGCACTCTGAGCAAAGTTCAGGTGCGTATGCCGGAAGAAGTGGAAGCGATGGAGCAGCAGCGTCGTGAAGAAGCTGAGCGTCTGGCACAGATGCAGCAGCTGAGTCATCAGACCGATGAGAGCGAAGCCGCAGCGGCAATCGCAGCGCAGACGGGCGATCGTAAAGTCGGTCGTAACGATCCGTGCCCATGCGGTTCCGGCAAAAAATACAAGGCGTGCCACGGCCGCCTGAGCTAAGAACATAACAAACCGAAAAGGCGCAGATATCTGCGCCTTTTTTATGGACGTGACATGATGAAAACACTGCAAATTGCTGTCGGGATCATTCGCAACCCGCAAAACCAGATCTTCATTACCCAACGTGCCGCCGATGCGCATATGGCCAACAAATGGGAATTCCCCGGCGGAAAAATCGAATCAGGTGAAACGCCGGAGCAGGCGCTGGTGCGTGAGCTTCAGGAAGAGGTGGGGATCACCCCGCATGGCGCAACGCTGTTCGATAAGCTGGAGTACCAGTTTCCGGACAGGCACATCACGCTGTGGTTCTGGCTGGTGGAAAACTGGGAAGGTGAGCCATGGGGAAAAGAGGGGCAGCCGGGTAACTGGATTGAGCTTCAGGCCAGTGATGCGGAAAAATTCCCGCCTGCCAATGAGCCTGTGATCCTCCGGCTGGTCGCACAACCGTAGGCCTGCTAAGCGAAGCGCCAGCAGGCTTTAAATGTTACTGCTGGTTTTCGCTCCAGTCATCGCTATCCGAGAGATCGCCTTCGCTCGGAATGCGTTTCTCTTCCGCCGCCCATTCGCCCAGGTCTATAAGTTGACAGCGTTTGCAGCAGAATGGGCGAAATGGACTCACTTCTCCCCAGACGACAGTTTTCCCACAGGTTGGGCAGTTTACGGTGGTTACGTCAGACATCGGCACTCCTTAACAACAGGCCAGTTCAAAATCGAGGCGTTCCGGCACGGTGCCATGCTCACTGTCCAGCGGCATAAAGCGGATCGCGAAACGGCTTTTATGTCCGGAAATTTGCGGGTAAAGCTGCTCGCCAAGAGAGAGATTCAAACGCAGAAGATCGGCGTCGTCGCCGTTATCCTGATAAAAACCGTTGAGACTGGTCTGCTTGCGGAACGGGGCAGAGTTACGCACAAGATCGAGGATCAGGGATAACGTTTGATTCATCGGCTCCAGACTGCCCATCCAGCTGTTCACCTGGCGATCGCGCTGTTCCTGCGGCATGTGCAGCCACATATGCAGCGTTGGAAGGTCAAAGCTACAGCAACCGCCCGGTATGCTCAGACGCTGACGCACCAGCGCAATCAGACGGTCCTCGCGTAAAAATTGTCCAACGCGCGGCGCGGCCATCAGCGTCGCGCTGCTGTTTTTTAGCTGCTGGCGTAAAGCGTCAATTCGACTTTTATCTACGCCCGGTACTTCGGCCCAGGCCTGTAATTTACGCTGCTGGCGCTCCAGCTCTTTCAACAGCTCAGTGCGGACATCGCCGCGTTCAATCACATCCAGCAGATCGCCCACGTTGCGGAAAAAATGCAGCGCGGTGGCGTGATCGTTGACGGGCAGATGTTGTGAAAGTTGTTGAATAAGAAATTCTATGCGTAGCCAGGTACGCATTTTTTCGTTAAGCGGATGCTCAAAAAGGATATGAGTCGACATTATGGTTTTTCCTGTGCAACGGCCTGCGCGGCGAAGGTCAGATACTGCGCGTGCAGACGAGCAACATCCGATGCAATGGCATCTGGTGCGCCGTTATTATCAATAACATCATCCGCAACGGCGAGGCGCGCTTCGCGCGTGGCCTGTGCGGCAAGAATTTGTTCAGCATGCTCGCGTGAAACATGGTCACGCGCCATGGTTCTCTGGATTTGCGTTTCGCGGGAAACGTCAATCACCAGCGTTCTGTCTGCTTTATTTTGAAGCTGATTTTCCACCAGTAACGGGATCACCCACAACACATAGGGCGAACTGGCTGCGGCAATCTGACGCTGAGTTTCCTGGTGGATAATGGGGTGGAGCAGGGCATTAAGCCAGGCTTTTTCCGCCGGATCGGAAAATATGCACTCACGCAACTGCCGACGATTCAGGGTGCCGTCAGCCTGTATCACACGGCGACCAAAATGCGCTTCGATGGCGTTTAAGGCGGGTGTATTGGGTTCTACCACCTGACGGGCAATGATATCGGCGTCGATAATCGTGATGCCGAGACGAGCAAACGCGTGCGCAACGGTGCTTTTACCACTACCGATGCCGCCGGTTAATGCGACGATATACCCCATTAAATCAGATCCTGGGAATTATTCAGTTTTAAAATCAGTTGCTTAAAATTCAAACTTACAACAGCCAATGTTTAGCTCTCTTTACCCGCTTTTTACCAGGTAAATTTATAGGATTGTAGCGTAAAAAAAGAGAATTTCGCAGTCTTGCGGAGCAGGTATTAGTGCGTATGATAGCGTCACTGGAGTTGTGCTTTTAATATATTTGCCTCTAACCCCAGGAATCCGCACATGCGTATCGAAGAAGATCTGAAGTTAGGTTTCAAAGACGTTCTTATCCGCCCTAAACGCTCTACACTGAAAAGTCGCTCAGACGTTGAACTCGAACGTCAATTCACCTTTAAGCATTCCGGTCAGACGTGGTCTGGCGTGCCGATTATCGCGGCCAATATGGACACCGTCGGGACCTTCGAGATGGCGACCGCGCTGGCGCAATTCGACATCCTTACTGCGGTACATAAACACTACAGCCCTGAGGAGTGGAATGCGTTTGTCGCCTCCGCCTCGGCTGACGTGGTGAAGCATGTGATGGTCTCGACCGGTACGTCTGATGCAGATTTTGAGAAAACCAAACAGATCCTGAACGCCAATCCGGCGCTGAATTTTGTCTGCATTGACGTGGCAAATGGTTATTCCGAGCATTTCGTCCAGTTCGTCAGCAAGGCGCGTGAAGCCTGGCCAACCAAAACCATCATCGCGGGCAACGTGGTGACCGGTGAAATGTGTGAAGAGCTGATCCTCTCCGGGGCCGACATTGTGAAAGTGGGCATTGGCCCGGGCTCCGTTTGCACCACGCGCGTGAAAACCGGTGTGGGTTATCCGCAGCTGTCTGCGGTAATTGAATGCGCTGACGCCGCGCACGGTCTGGGCGGCCAGATCATCAGCGACGGTGGCTGCACCATGCCAGGCGATGTGGCGAAAGCCTTCGGCGGCGGCGCGGACTTCGTGATGCTCGGCGGCATGCTGGCCGGCCACGAAGAGAGCGGCGGTACCGTGGTGGAAGAGAACGGTGAGAAATTCATGCTGTTCTACGGAATGAGCTCTGAATCTGCGATGACCCGTCACGTGGGTGGTGTCGCGAAATACCGTGCGGCGGAAGGTAAAACCGTGAAGCTGCCACTGCGCGGCCCGGTCGAAAACACGGCGCGCGATATCCTCGGCGGTCTGCGTTCTGCCTGCACCTACGTGGGGGCTTCCCGCCTGAAAGAGCTGACGAAACGCACGACGTTTATCCGCGTTCAGGAGCAGGAAAACCGCGTATTTAATAGCCTCTGACGGCTACGGCTGGCGCGCGTCCGTGCGCCAGCATTACCCCGCGCTCATTGCATCCCCCAGATGGAAAATTGGCAGATACATCGCCACCACCAGCGTGCCAATAATCAGACCTGTCACGACCAGTAGCAAAGGCTCAAGAAGCGCCGCCAGATTGTCTGCCTGCTGAAATGTCTGTTCCGTATGATGGCGGGCCAGATTCATCAGCATCACATCCAGTGAACCCGACACTTCTCCGGTGCGAATGAGCTGAATACACAGTGGCGTAAAAACAGAGGCCTTCTGGAAGGAGGACCACACGGGCATCCCCTGTTCGATATCGCTGCGTATCTCACGGAGTTTCTCCTGCCAGTAGCCACTCTCAACGGTCTCCTCCACACTCTCCACTCCTTGTAAAAAAGCAATTCCAGCCTGCTGGGTTAATGACAGCACGGTAAAAATTTGCCCCAGTTTTTGCCCACGCATCAGCGTGCCCATCACCGGTACATGTAACAGGACGTACTGCCAGCGCGGATGCCGCCGCAGCTTACAGGCGATGACAACCATTGCCACGAGCAGGGCCAAAAGGGTGAGCATATGCGCCTGAACCAGGGCCGCCAGCCCCATGACTGCCTGCGTGAGCAAAGGGAGCGGGGTGTTGAACGTTTTGTAGATTGCAGCAAACTCAGGAAACACCAGCGTGACCATCGCCAGCACCACGAAAACGGCCAGCGTCAGGATGATCAGCGGATAGCGCAGCGCTTTCTTCACCTTTGCACTGAGCTGCTGCTGGGATTTTTGCTGCAGCGCAAGCTGACGGCAGCAGGCTTCGAGCTTACCCGTCAGCTCACCCGTCTTCACCATCGAGACATAAAGGGGGCTAAACACCTCTGGCCATTTCTTCATGGCCTCTGACAGGGCGCAACCTTCGCTCAGGTCATCAGCAAGACTGTGCAGCAGCGCCTGCCAGTGCTTCAAAGGATGCTGTTCCGCCAGCATGTGCAGGCTTTGGGACAGCGTGAGTCCGGCCTGTAGCAGCGTGGCGAGCTGGCGAAAAATATCGTAGCAGTGTTGCACCTGCCATCGGTGTCGCTGCTGGCAGCGTTTTAGCGCCAGCGGGTGCAGCTGTTTAAGCACCAGAGCCGTGTAAGCTGCGTTACGGTCGATGGCCCAGAGGGTGCCGGTTTGCACCTCCCCCTCGGTGGTCAGGGCACGCCAGCGCCAGAGCGAATTAGCAGCCATCGGGCATTCCCAGGACGCGCAACAACTCTTCGAGCGTGGTCAGCCCTTGCTCCACGGCCATGCAGCCGTGCTCAAACAAAGAGGTCATTCCCGCCTGACGAGCGCTTGACCCAATCACCTCCGTGCTTGCTCCGCTGGCGATGGCCTGCCGCAGCGTGTCGTCGATGACGAGCACTTCAAAAATGGCTACGCGACCATAAAAACCGTGGTAGCAGCGCTCGCAACCGGTGGGTTGCCAGCGAGGAAGCGGCCGGGGCCACAGCGTGCGAGGTAATTCGGTGTGGCGGCTGGCTTCCTGTCGGCAGTACGGGCATAAACGACGCACCAGCCGCTGGGCAATCACCATCGAGAGCGCTGAAGAGATCATCCAGCGCGCGACGCCCATCTGTTGCAGCCGTACCAGCGTTTCAGTCGTCGAATTAGTATGGAGGGTGGACAGCACCAGATGCCCGGTTTGCGCCGCCTTAATGGCAATTTCTGCCGTTTCGCCGTCACGAATTTCACCCACCATAATGATGTCAGGATCCTGCCTGAGCAGGGCACGCAGCACGCTCTGGAAGGTCAGCCCCGCGCGCGGATTAATCTGCGTCTGGTTTAAGCCTGCAAGCGGGATTTCAACGGGATCTTCCACGCTGCAAATATTAACGTCAGGGGTATTTCGCGCCTGTAACGCGCTGTACAGCGTCACCGTTTTCCCGCTACCGGTCGGGCCGGTGACCAGAATCAACCCCTGAGGGCTGTTAAGCGCCCCGGCAAAACGGGCCTGCTGGTCTGCACTCATCCCCAGCAGTTCAAGCTCCAGTGCCTGCTGCACCTGGTGAAGCAGACGAAGCACGATTTTTTCTCCACCGCTACAGGGAAGGGTTGCGATACGAAAAGAGACGGGGACGCTTGCCAGCTCCACCGTAAACTGACCGTCCTGCGGCAGGCGGCGCTCCGCAATATCCAGTTGGCCCAGCACCTTCAGGCGTGCGGCAAGCGTCGTACCGAGGGCGGCGGAAACCGGCGGTTGCGGGTAGAGAACACCGTCGATTCGCAAACGGATCTGGTAGCCGTGCTCCGTCGGTTCAATATGGATGTCAGAAGCCCGCTGGTTCACTGCCTGCTGCAACGTTGTACTGAGCACGTCAGCGGCTGAGTTTGGCGCTATTCCCGGCAGGTGTGATGATGAGAGGGACTGAAGCCGTTTTTCCATCCGTTCGGCCGTCCAGCACTCAATATCAATACGTTTCTGCGTGGCGAAGCGTAACGCTTCCATCAGCTCAGAGGCAGGATTACCCACCACCGCAATGCTGATCATCTCGGTGTCGCTTGCGAGTAGCAGTGCGTGATAGCGCTGACAGAGCGTCATAAGCTGTTCGGTATTCATTGTCGACTCCTGTCAGTTGTTGTCGAAGCGGAAAACATCTTCACAGGCTTGTCTGAGCGCCGTGTCGGACGCAATGTTGCAGGCACGCGTCCAGCCCGTCATACCGTTACCGTCGCTCCAGATCGGTGTCATGAGCACTTCAAGTCCGTTAAGGCTTTCCTGCCCTGTTAACGATACGACCCCCTTCGCCACGCTCATCGCTGAAACGTAACGCGTGGTAGTCGGGGAGGGGATGCCATTGGTTCCTGCGTCGCAGCGATCCACACCACCACGATCCAGGGCGCAAAGCTCAATAGCGGTGCGGTAGGGAATGAACGTTTGCAGCATATCGGTGAGCGCTGCTTTTCGCAGGTAGTTCTGATAAGCCGGGATGCCAATCGCGCTCAGGATGGCAATAATGCCAATGACCACCATTAACTCAATCAGGGTAAATCCTTGTTGTCTGTTCATATCTGCTCCTTACGTTAAGTGGCGCTACTGTGGCAGTACCGGCGCGCAGAAACGAGGGGCAAAAGCGCGAACGTGAAAGGGCTTTCAGGGAAATGATTCAGTGTTGCAGAGAAGGACAGCGTAATTGCGAGCGGTTTCGTATTTCCCCTCTCCGGGCGGAGAGGGGAAGATCAGTTATTTGAAGCGCATCGAGAGGTCCAGGGCACGTACGTGCTTGGTCAGGGCGCCAACGGAGATATAATCGACGCCGGTTTCAGCAAATTCGCGGAGGGTGTCGAACGTCACGTTGCCGGACACCTCAAGTTGCGCCTGGCCATTTGTGCGTTTGACCGCTTCACGCATCTGCTCCGTGTCGAAGTTATCGAGCATGATGATGTCAGCCCCCGCTTTAATGGCCTCGTCCAGCTCATCCAGCGTTTCCACTTCCACTTCGACCGGCACATCCGGATGCAGCCAGAAGGCTTTTTCCACGGCCTGACGTACCGAGCCAGAGGCAATAATGTGGTTCTCTTTGATCAGGAAGGCATCGGATAGCCCCAGACGATGGTTGGCGCCGCCACCGCAGAGCACGGCGTATTTCAGCGCGGTGCGCAGGCCCGGCAGGGTTTTACGGGTATCCAGTAGCTGCGTGCGGGTGCCTGCCAGCAGGTCAACGTAGCGGCGTACTTCACTGGCAACGCCAGAGAGCGTTTGCACAAAATTGAGCGCGGTGCGTTCACCGGTCAGCAAGACGCGGGACGGGCCGTCCAGCTCGAACAGTGGCTGATTTGCCGTGACCGCATCACCGTCCTCAACGTGCCATGTTACCTGCACCTCGTCGCCCGCCAGCTGGGTAAAGACCTCCTCAACCCAGCGTTTGCCGCAGAAAACCCCCGCTTCGCGGGTGATGACTACCGCGTGCGACCGTGTCTCTTTTGGCAACAATTGGGCGGTAATATCGTTATCGGCGCTGACGTCACCGCCGAGGTCTTCTCTCAGGGCATGGGCAACGCTTGCCGGGATATCACTATTAATACGTTCCAGAAGCGCGTCACGTCGGTGGTCGGGGTTATAGCGGCGAGGCGGCATGATAAAACTCCAAATTGGTAACGAATCATAATATTGAAACATGCTACTCTGAACCGAGTAACAGCACCATAGATAAGGAGTTCCAGCATGTTGTTAGAAAACGGATGGCTGGTGGACGCGCGACATGTACCGTCGCCGCACCACGATTGCCGCCCGGAGGATGAAAAGCCCACACTGCTGGTGGTTCACAACATAAGTCTCCCGCCAGGTGAGTTTGGCGGTCCGTGGATCGACGCGTTATTCACGGGAACGATAGATCCCGATGCTCATCCTTACTTTGCTGAGATTGCGCATTTGCGCGTATCGGCGCACTGCCTGATCCGCCGTGATGGCGAAGTGGTTCAGTATGTTCCTTTTGATAAGCGAGCCTGGCATGCCGGCGTGTCGATGTATCAGGGGCGCGAGCGGTGCAATGATTTCTCCATTGGAATTGAACTGGAAGGAACGGACACCACGCCTTACACCGATGCGCAATATCAGAAACTGGTTGCTGTGACGCAAACTTTAGTGGGGCTTTATCCCGCCATTGCAGACAATATTACGGGGCACAGCGACATCGCCCCCGAAAGAAAAACCGACCCCGGCCCGGCGTTTGACTGGTACCGGTTTCACGCCATGCTTACCACGTCGTCAGATAAGGAGATAACATGACGTTGTTTACCATGCTGCTGGTTATGATCGCCGAACGCCTGTTTAAGCTCGGCGAGCACTGGCATCTGGATCATCGGCTGGAAGTGTTATTCCGCCGGATCAGGCATTTTTCCATGCTACGCACGCTGCTTATGACGGCAGGTGTGATGGTGATTACGTTCCTGTTGCTACGCTCACTTTACGGCCTCTTTTTCAACGTGCCGCTGCTGGTGGTATGGATACTGCTGGGCGTGTTGTGTATTGGCGCGGGCAAGGTGCGTTTGCACTATCACGCGTATCTGAAAGCTGCTTCCCGGGATGATGTCCACGCGCGCGGCGCGATGGCGAGCGAGCTGACGATGATCCACGGCGTACCGCCGGACTGCGATGAACGCGAATTTCTGCGCGAGCTACAAAACGCGCTGCTGTGGATTAACTTCCGTTACTACCTGGCGCCGCTGTTCTGGTTTGTGGTGGGTGGTCCATGGGGACCAGTACTGCTGATGGGCTATGCTTTTCTGCGCGCCTGGCAGACCTGGCTTGCCCGCTACCTTACGCCGCATGAACGTCTCCAGTCCGGCATTGATGCCATTCTGCACGTGCTCGACTGGCTTCCGGTGCGACTGGTCGGCGTGGTCTATGCCCTCATCGGTCACGGTGAAAAGGCGTTGCCAGCGTGGTTTGCCTCCCTTGCAGACCGCCATACCGCGCAGTATCAGGTCTTAACCCGACTGGCTCAATTCTCGCTGGCTCGCGAGCCGCACACGAACAAAGTCGAAACGCCTAAATCTGCCGTCTCGATGGCGAAAAAAACGTCGTTTGTGGTGGTGGTGATTGTGGCGTTGCTGACGATTTACGGCACGCTGGTCTGACCCAGCGCGCCGAAGCCGTTACAGCGTATCCGCAGGCGGGATGCCGAAATCAGGCATCCCGTTGTCGTCCCAGCGGACGAGCTTCAGGCGAGTGTGGCGATTCGGATCGTAAAGCGGATCGCCTTCAATTTCAGTGTAGTTTCGCGCGTGGTAGACCAGCACATCGTCGCCTTCCGGCGTCTGCGTAAAGCTGTTATGGCCTGGTCCATACTGACGGTTTTCGTAGCTGGTGACGAACACCGGGTGCGGGGATTTATGCCAGTTAGCCGGGTTTTGCGGATCGGCATCTACGTCTATCCACAGTAATCCCATGCAGTAATTCTCGTCGGTGGCGCTGGCGGAATAGCTGATAAATAGCTTATCGCCATGGAACAGCACCGCCGGGCCTTCGTTGACCCAGAATCCGCGGCACTCCCAGTCATATTCCGGTTTACTGAGCATCACCGGCTCGCCTTTCAGCGTCCACGGATTTTCCATTTCACACAGGTAAAGATTGGAGTTACCGGAAATGTCCGGGGCTTTTTGCGCCCACAGATACCAGCGTTTGCCCTGATGCACAAAGGTAGTGGCATCCAGCGCGAAGGTGTCAAACGGGGTTTTGATTTGCCCTTTTTCCACCCATGTACCGGTGAGCGGATCGCGATCTGCGCATTCAATGGCGAACATGCGATGCTGGAACATCCCGAGTTCGTCGAGCGCCTGGGTATGTGTGGCGGCAAAGTAGATGTACCACTTGCCGTCGATATGATGCAGTTCCGGTGCCCAGAGCAGCTGGCTCATCGGGCCGGTGTCGGGCTTGCGCCAGACAACTACCTCTTCGGCATTGCCTAAATCTTCCAGCGAGTCCGCGCGGCGGATCGCCAGCCGGTCATACTCCGGCACGGAGGCGATAAAGTAATATTGTCCTTCGTGGCGCAGGATATACGGGTCGGCGCGTTGTTCAATAAACGGGTTTGGCCAGGTTTGCATTCGGCTTTCCTTATTTAGTCTCAGCGGCTTTAAATTCCTGATAGTCGCTCAGTTCACGATAGTTGGTGCGACGCTTCTCCAGATCGGACTGGATTTGCTTCATGGTCTCACGGTCCACTTTCAGCAGACGTACAACGCCCGCGGTAATTAAATATCCAATGCCAGGAATGACGGTAAAGAGCAGCACAATGCCGTTGATGGCATCCGCGCTCTGCGCTTTTGCGCCCGCGTCATAACCGTACCAGGAGAGCAGGAAGCCAACCATCGCCCCGGCAATCGCCAGACCCAGCTTCAGGAAGAAGATGTTGCCGGAGAAGCTGATCCCGGTGATACGTTTCCCGGTTTTCCATTCACCGTAGTCGTCCACGTCGGCCATCAGTGACCAGTGCAGAGGGGATGGGATCTGGTGCAGGATATTCAGCAGGACGTAAAGCACAACAATGGTTGTCGTCGCTTTCGGGTCGAAGAAGTAGAAGGCGCAGGAGAAAATCGCCAGCGCGATGTTGGTCCAGAAGAAGACCTTCAGCTTGCACCAGCGGTCGGTCAGCACTTTCGCCAGCATACTGCCGAACATCATGCCGACAACGCCCAGGCTGATAAACAGCGTGGCGAAATGGGTGCTTTGCCCCATTACCCAGGTGACGTAATACATGGTGGCCGCCATGCGGATAAAGCCCGGGCAGACGTTGCAGAGCGTCAGAAGCAGAATGCGCACCCACTGGTCATTCTTCCACACATCCTTCAGGTCGTTTTTCAGTTCGTCGTGGGTTTGTACAGCCGGGCGAACGCGCTCGCGCACCGTGGCGAAGCAGAACAGGAACATGCAGGTACCAATCAGCGCCAGCACGGTCATCGCCATCTGGTAGCCTTTGGCTTTGTTATCCCCACCGAACCAGTCAGCCATTGGCAGGAGCGTAAGCGACAGCAGCAGCGTGGCGATACCGACCATAACAAAACGATAGGACTGGCAGGCTACGCGCTCTTTTGGGTCGTTGGTGATCACGCCACCGAGCGAGCAGTACGGAATGTTGATGGCGGTATAGGTCAGCGACAGCAGGAAGTAGGTGACAAATGCATAGATAACTTTGCTGTTATAGCTCCACTCTGGGGTGGTGAACATCAGGATGCTGAACAGCGCATAGGGGAAGGCAATCCACAGTAGCCATGGACGAAATCGGCCATATTTGCTGCGGGTACGGTCGGCAATCGCGCCCATGATTGGGTCCGTTACGGCGTCAATCACGCGAACGGACAGCAGCAGTACCCCAACCAGCGCAGGCGCCAGACCAAAAATATCCGTATAAAAATAGTTAACAAATAACATGATGGCGCCAAAGATAATGTTGCATCCGGCGTCACCCATGCCATAGCCGATCTTTTCTTTTACTGACAGTTTGTTGTTATCCATCGACAGATCTCCGGGTTTCGGTATGGAGAGAATTATTCGCTGGCAAACGGATATATGCGTTGCAATATAAGGGCGGTGATATGGAGGATTTTGCTGTTGGCGTGAATTTGTGAGGAAGGTAACAAGACGCTGTACCCGCAACCGCGGGTACAGCGAGAAAACACTCAGTGCGCTTTCACCGTTTTGGCATTTTTCTGTTTCACCATATAGCCCACGCCGAGGATCGCAATCCACACCGGGATGAGGTAGACGGAAATCGCCATGCCTGGCGTGATGAGCATGATGACCAGCACGGCCGCCATGAACAGCAGGCAAACCCAGTTCCCCAGCGGATAGAGCAGGGCAGGGAAGCGCGTGGTTACGCCCTGCTGCTGCTTGGCGCGGCGGAACTTGATGTGCGCGAGGCTAATCATCGCCCAGTTGATCACCAGCGCGGAAACCACCAACGCCATCAGCAGGCCGAAGGCCGATTCCGGTGCCAGGTAGTTAATCAGAACGCAAAGCGCCGTCACGACCGCCGACACGATAATGGTGTTAACCGGTACGCCACGTTTATCAACGGTAAGCAGCGCTTTCGGTGCGTTGCCCTGTTGCGCCAGGCCGAACAGCATACGGCTGTTGCAGTAAACGCAGCTGTTATAAACAGAGAGCGCGGCGGTCAGCACTACGACGTTGAGCGCGTTCGCCACGAAGGTGTCGCCCAGCTCGTGGAAGATCAGCACAAACGGGCTGGTATCCGCCGTGACGCGTGTCCATGGCAGCAGGGAGAGCAGGACCGCCAGGGAGCCCACGTAGAAGATCAGAATACGGTAGATAACCTGATTTGTGGCTTTCGGGATGCTCTGCTCCGGGTTGTCGGCTTCCGCGGCGGTGATGCCCACCAGCTCCAGACCGCCGAAGGAGAACATAATGATCGCCATCATCATTACCAGGCCGGTCATGCCGTGCGGCAGGAACCCGCCCTGTTCCCAGAGGTTGCGCACGGTTGCCTGCGGGCCACCGTTGCCGCTGAAGAGCAGCCAGCCGCCAAAAATGATCATCGCTACAACGGCAATTACTTTGATAATGGCGAACCAGAATTCCATTTCCCCAAACACTTTCACGTTGGTCAGGTTGATGGCGTTGATCAGCACGAAGAAGACTGCCGCAGACGCCCAGGTGGGGATCTCCGGGTACCAGAATTGAATGTATTTACCGACGGCGGTGAGTTCCGCCATAGCAACCAGCACGTAAAGAACCCAGTAGTTCCATCCAGAGGCGAAGCCCGCAAAGCTGCCCCAGTATTTATAGGCAAAGTGGCTAAAAGAGCCTGCAACCGGCTCCTCAACGACCATTTCCCCTAACTGGCGCATAATCAAAAACGCAATGAAACCTGCAATCGCGTAACCCAGAATGATGCCCGGACCGGCCGACTGGATAACGGACGCACTGCCCAGAAACAGGCCAGTACCAATAGCACCGCCCAGGGCGATGAGCTGAATATGGCGGTTTTTAAGGCCGCGCTTTAGCTGAT
Organism: Enterobacter cloacae complex sp.6700776; assembly: GCF_048284255.1. Lineage (NCBI taxonomy): Bacteria > Pseudomonadati > Pseudomonadota > Gammaproteobacteria > Enterobacterales > Enterobacteriaceae > Enterobacter > Enterobacter cloacae complex sp.6700776. Next base: position 191,492 of record NZ_JBLVYK010000006.1, read on the forward strand.
CGCCATGCTGTTGAGCTTCCATTTGAAACCTCGTGTGTGGTTGTTATGTTCACGCTGTGCGTGTGTAATTATGAAAGTCCATATTCTGTATTTATTTCTTTACGGTTAACGATACCGAAAAAAGCGGAGATGGCTTCCGTTAGCGCCAGAATAGTGGTAAGTGCCAGCGAATGCACCTGCTTTATGAAGGGATGATGACGACTTGAATAAAAAGAAACCAATTGTAAATCGGTACGTTAACCCCTCATACCCCAACCTATAGAATAGAAATGCGTCATAAGTGGACGAATTTTCATATTTTGCCTTGTTGAATCGCTTCAGATTGCAAAATCCCTCGTTTAAATATGGTTAAAACTGCCCCTTTGGGAGTAACCATTTCATTTGTGCAAAGTTACATTCCTGAAACGTTAGTTCTGTAAGGTTGTTAAAATGTGCCGGGTTTCCTGATTTCAATCAAAACCAATATGGACAGAAGGTGAATACTTTGTTACTTTAGCGATACGAACATGAAATTGGTAAGACCAATTGACTCCGGGCAAAAAGGCGTAAGACAGGGAATATGGCCTACAGCAAAATTCGCCAACCAAAACTTTCCGATGTGATTGAGCAGCAGCTGGAGTTTTTGATTCTCGAAGGGACACTGCGCCCGGGCGAGAAACTCCCGCCAGAACGCGAGCTGGCAAAACAGTTCGACGTTTCACGCCCCTCTCTGCGTGAGGCGATTCAACGTCTCGAAGCAAAGGGCCTGTTGCTCCGTCGTCAGGGTGGCGGAACCTTTGTGCAAAACAGCCTGTGGCAGAGCTTCAGCGACCCGCTGGTAGAACTTCTCTCTGACCACCCAGAATCCCAGTTTGATCTGCTTGAGACCCGTCACGCGCTGGAAGGTATCGCGGCCTATTACGCCGCCCTTCGCAGCACTGATGAAGACCGCGTACGTATTCGCGAGCTGCATCAGGCCATTGAACGGGCACAGCAGTCCGGCGACTTAGACGCCGAATCCAGCGCCGTTGTCCAGTATCAAATTGCCGTCACCGAAGCAGCGCACAACGTGGTGCTCCTCCATCTGCTACGCTGCATGGAGCCCATGCTGGCCCAGAACGTTCGTCAGAATTTTGAATTGTTGTATGCCCGTCGGGAGATGCTCCCGCTGGTAAGCAACCATCGCACCCGAGTATTCGAGGCGATAATGGCCGGGGAACCGGAGCAGGCGCGTGAAGCGTCGCACCGCCATCTGGCTTTCATTGAGGAAATCTTGCTGGACCGCAGCCGTGAACAATCGCGTCGCGAGCGTTCATTGCGCCGCATACAGCAACGAAAGGATTAAGCGCCAGGTACTTTTAGAGCGCGGCAACTAAACGCAGAACCTGTCTTATTGTGTTCTTAACCGAGAGCACAATGGGACAGGTTCCAGACAAATCAACGTATTAGATAGATAAGGAATACCCCCATGTCAGAACGTCTCCAAAATGACGTGGATCCGATCGAAACTCGCGACTGGCTACAGGCGATCGAATCGGTCATCCGTGAAGAAGGTGTTGAGCGTGCTCAGTATCTGATTGATCAGCTGCTTTCAGAAGCGCGCAAAGGCGGCGTGAAAGTGGCTTCAGGTGCAGGGGCTAGCAACTACGTAAACACGATTGCCGTCGAAGACGAACCGGAATACCCGGGCAATCTGGATCTGGAACGCCGTATCCGTTCTGCTATCCGCTGGAACGCTATCATGACCGTTCTGCGCGCATCCAAGAAAGATCTGGAACTGGGTGGCCACATGGCGTCCTTCCAGTCCTCTGCGACCGTTTACGAAGTGTGCTTCAACCACTTCTTCCGTGCAGCCAACGAGAAAGACGGCGGCGATCTGGTGTACTTCCAGGGCCACATCTCTCCGGGCATCTATGCACGTGCCTTCCTGGAAGGTCGTCTGACTGAAGAGCAGATGAACAACTTCCGTCAGGAAGTTCACGGTAAGGGTCTGTCTTCTTATCCGCACCCTAAACTGATGCCTGAGTTCTGGCAGTTCCCGACCGTATCTATGGGTCTGGGTCCAATTGGAGCAATCTATCAGGCTAAATTCCTGAAGTACCTGGAACACCGTGGTCTGAAAGACACCTCTGAGCAGACCGTTTACGCCTTCCTGGGCGACGGTGAAATGGATGAGCCAGAATCTAAAGGCGCGATCACCATCGCGACCCGTGAGAAGCTGGACAACCTGTGCTTCATCATCAACTGTAACCTGCAACGTCTGGATGGTCCGGTAACCGGTAACGGCAAGATCATTAACGAACTGGAAGGCATCTTCGCGGGTGCAGGCTGGAACGTGATCAAAGTCATGTGGGGCGGTCGTTGGGATGAGCTGCTGCGTAAAGACACCAGCGGTAAACTGATCCAGCTGATGAACGAAACCGTTGACGGCGACTACCAGACCTTCAAATCCAAAGACGGTGCCTACGTTCGTGAGCACTTCTTCGGCAAATATCCTGAAACCGCAGCCCTGGTTGCAGACTGGACTGACGAGCAGATCTGGGCGCTGAACCGCGGTGGTCACGATCCGAAGAAAGTTTACGCTGCACTGAAAAAAGCGCAGGAAACCAAAGGTAAAGCGACTGTGATCCTGGCCCACACCATCAAAGGTTACGGCATGGGTGATACCGCAGAAGGTAAAAACATCGCTCACCAGGTTAAGAAAATGAACATGGACGGCGTGCGTTATATCCGCGACCGTTTCAACGTTCCAGTGACCGATGAGCAGGTAGAAAACCTGTCTTACATCACCTTCCCGGAAGGGTCTGAAGAGCACAAGTACCTGCACGAACGTCGTCAGGCGCTGAAAGGCTACCTGCCTGCTCGTCAGCCTAACTTCACCGAGAAGCTGGAACTGCCAGCCCTGGAAGACTTCTCTCAGCTGCTGGAAGAGCAGAACAAAGAGATCTCTACCACTATCGCTTTCGTTCGTGCCCTGAACGTGATGCTGAAGAACAAGTCAATCAAAGATCGTCTGGTTCCAATCATCGCCGACGAAGCGCGTACGTTCGGTATGGAAGGTCTGTTCCGTCAGATCGGTATCTACAGCCCGAACGGCCAGCAGTACACCCCGCAGGACCGTGAGCAGGTTGCATACTACAAAGAAGACGAGAAAGGTCAGATCCTGCAGGAAGGTATCAACGAGCTGGGCGCAGGCGCATCCTGGCTGGCTGCTGCGACCTCTTACAGCACCAACAACCTGCCGATGATCCCGTTCTACATCTACTACTCCATGTTCGGGTTCCAGCGTATCGGTGATCTGTGCTGGCAGGCAGGCGACCAGCAGGCTCGCGGCTTCCTGATCGGTGGTACTTCTGGTCGTACGACCCTGAACGGTGAAGGTCTGCAGCACGAAGATGGTCACAGCCACATTCAGTCTCTGACTATCCCTAACTGTATCTCTTACGACCCGTCTTACGCGTACGAAGTGGCAGTCATCATGCATGACGGTCTGCAGCGCATGTACGGTGAAGCGCAAGAGAACGTTTACTACTACATCACCACCCTGAACGAAAACTACCACATGCCGGCAATGCCAGCAGGTGCCGAGGAAGGTATCCGTAAAGGTATCTACAAACTCGAAACCATCGAAGGTAGCAAAGGTAAAGTTCAGCTGCTGGGCTCCGGTTCTATCCTGCGTCACGTTCGTGAAGCAGCGCAGATCCTGGCGAAAGACTACGGTGTGGGTTCCGATGTGTACTCTGTGACCTCCTTCACTGAACTGGCGCGTGATGGCCAGGATTGTGAGCGCTGGAACATGCTGCACCCAATGGAAACCCCACGCGTTCCGTACATCGCTCAGGTGATGAACGACGCGCCAGCGGTGGCGTCTACTGACTATATGAAACTGTTCGCTGAGCAGGTTCGTACTTACGTTCCAGCTGATGATTATCGCGTACTGGGTACTGACGGCTTCGGTCGTTCTGACAGCCGCGAAAACCTGCGTCACCACTTCGAAGTTGATGCTTCCTACGTGGTAGTAGCAGCACTGGGCGAACTGGCTAAACGTGGCGAAATCGATAAGAAAGTGGTTGCGGACGCAATCACCAAATTCAACATCGATGCAGATAAAGTTAACCCGCGTCTGGCGTAAGAGGTAAAAGAATAATGGCTATCGAAATCAATGTACCGGACATCGGGGCTGATGAAGTTGAAATCACCGAGATCCTGGTCAAAGTAGGCGACAAAGTTGAAGCTGAACAGTCGCTGATCACCGTAGAAGGCGACAAAGCCTCTATGGAAGTCCCGTCTCCTCAGGCTGGCATCGTTAAAGAGATCAAAGTCTCTGTTGGCGATAAAACCGAGACTGGCAAACTGATCATGATTTTCGATTCCGCCGACGGTGCAGCAGCTGCTGCACCTGCGCAGGAAGAGAAGAAAGAAGCCGCTCCTGCTGCTGCTCCAGCAGCGGCAGCGAAAGAAGTAAATGTGCCTGACATCGGCGGTGACGAAGTTGAAGTTACCGAAATCCTGGTGAAAGTGGGCGACACCGTTGCGGCTGAGCAGTCACTGATCACCGTAGAAGGCGACAAAGCCTCTATGGAAGTGCCAGCACCGTTCGCCGGTACCGTTAAAGAAATCAAGATCAACACCGGCGACAAAGTGTCTACCGGCTCGCTGATCATGGTCTTCGAAGTGGCGGGTGCTGCACCTGCCGCTGCGCCTGCTCAGGCTGCTGCTCCGGCTCCGGCCGCTGCACCAGCGGCTGCTGGCGGCGCGAAAGACGTTAACGTACCGGACATCGGCGGTGACGAAGTTGAAGTGACCGAAGTGATGGTGAAAGTGGGCGACAAAGTTGCCGCTGAACAGTCACTGATCACCGTTGAAGGCGACAAAGCTTCCATGGAAGTGCCTGCGCCGTTCGCCGGTACCGTTAAAGAGATCAAAATCAACACCGGCGACAAAGTGTCTACCGGCTCTCTGATCATGGTCTTCGAAGTGGAAGGCGCAGCGCCTGCCGCCGCTCCGGCTGCCGCGGCTGCTCCGGCACCTGCTGCTGCACCGGCTCAGGCTGCTAAACCTGCTGCTGCCCCTGCTGCTAAAGCAGAAAAATCTGAGTTCGCTGAAAACGACGCTTACGTCCACGCGACTCCGCTGATTCGTCGCCTGGCGCGCGAATTCGGTGTGAACCTGGCGAAAGTGAAGGGCACCGGCCGTAAAGGTCGTATCCTGCGCGAAGACGTTCAGGCTTACGTGAAAGACGCGGTGAAACGCGCCGAAGCTGCACCTGCGGCAGCCGCTGGCGGCGGTATCCCGGGCATGCTGCCATGGCCGAAAGTGGACTTCAGTAAGTTCGGTGAAATCGAAGAAGTGGAGCTGGGCCGTATCCAGAAAATCTCTGGTGCTAACCTGAGCCGTAACTGGGTGATGATCCCGCACGTTACGCACTTCGATAAGACCGATATCACCGATCTGGAAGCGTTCCGTAAACAGCAGAACGCCGAAGCTGAGAAGCGTAAGCTGGACGTGAAGTTCACCCCAGTGGTCTTTATCATGAAGGCCGTTGCCGCTGCTCTTGAGCAGATGCCACGCTTCAACAGCTCCCTGTCCGAAGACGGCCAGAAGCTGACGCTGAAGAAATACATCAACATCGGTGTTGCGGTTGATACGCCAAATGGTCTGGTGGTTCCGGTCTTCAAAGACGTGAACAAGAAGAGCATTACCGAGCTGTCCCGTGAACTGACCACCATCTCCAAAAAAGCGCGTGATGGTAAGCTGACTGCCGGCGAAATGCAGGGCGGCTGCTTCACTATCTCCAGCATCGGCGGCCTGGGTACCACCCACTTCGCGCCGATTGTAAACGCGCCGGAAGTGGCTATCCTCGGTGTGTCCAAGTCCGCGATGGAGCCGGTGTGGAATGGCAAAGAGTTCGTGCCGCGTCTGATGATGCCAATCTCTCTGTCCTTCGACCACCGCGTAATCGACGGGGCTGATGGTGCGCGTTTCATCACCATCATCAACAACACCCTGAGCGACATTCGCCGCCTGGTGATGTAATCGAAAAGCCGGCCAGTCGGCCGGCTTTTTTCTGATAATCTCATGGGGTTTTTGAGGTTATTGGTGAAAGCGATAATTCGTGAGCCGTTTGTTGTTTCAAAATTGTTAACAATTTTGTAAAATACGGGCGGATAGAACGACCCGGTGGACGACGGGTATACATTAAGAGGTCATGATGAGCACAGAAATCAAAACTCAGGTCGTAGTACTTGGGGCAGGCCCGGCAGGTTACTCCGCAGCATTTCGCGCCGCGGATTTAGGTCTGGAAACCGTCATCGTAGAACGTTACAGCACCCTCGGCGGTGTTTGTCTGAACGTCGGCTGTATCCCTTCTAAAGCGCTGCTGCACGTAGCGAAAGTTATCGAAGAAGCCAAAGCGCTGGCTGAACACGGTATCGTCTTCGGCGAGCCGAAAACCGATATCGACAAAATTCGTACCTGGAAAGAGAAAGTTATCACTCAGCTGACCGGCGGTCTGGCGGGTATGGCCAAAGGCCGTAAAGTGAAAGTGGTAAACGGTCTGGGTAAATTCACCGGTGCGAACACCCTGGAAGTGGAAGGCGAAAACGGCAAAACCGTGATCAACTTCGACAACGCGATCATCGCGGCAGGCTCTCGCCCAATCGAACTGCCATTCATTCCACATGAAGATCCACGCGTGTGGGATTCCACCGATGCGCTGGAGCTGAAAACCGTTCCTAAGCGTCTGCTGGTTATGGGCGGCGGTATCATCGGTCTGGAAATGGGTACTGTGTACCATGCGCTGGGTTCAGAGATCGACGTGGTTGAAATGTTCGACCAGGTAATCCCGGCAGCCGACAAAGATATCGTTAAAGTCTTCACCAAACGCATCAGCAAGAAATTCAACCTGATGCTGGAAACCAAAGTGACTGCCGTTGAAGCGAAAGAAGACGGTATTTACGTTTCCATGGAAGGCAAAAAAGCCCCATCCGAACCACAGCGTTACGACGCCGTGCTGGTGGCTATTGGCCGTGTGCCGAACGGTAAAAACCTCGACGCGGGCAAAGCTGGCGTGGAAGTGGACGACCGTGGCTTCATCCGCGTTGACAAACAGCTGCGTACCAACGTGCCGCACATCTTTGCTATCGGCGATATCGTCGGTCAGCCAATGCTGGCGCACAAAGGTGTTCACGAAGGTCATGTTGCCGCTGAAGTTATCGCCGGCATGAAGCATTACTTCGATCCGAAAGTGATCCCATCTATCGCGTATACCGAGCCAGAAGTTGCATGGGTTGGTCTGACTGAGAAAGAAGCGAAAGAGAAAGGCATCAGCTACGAAACTGCCACCTTCCCGTGGGCTGCTTCTGGCCGTGCTATCGCGTCCGACTGCGCAGACGGTATGACCAAACTGATCTTCGACAAAGAAACTCACCGCGTCATCGGTGGTGCGATTGTCGGTACCAACGGCGGCGAGCTGCTGGGTGAAATCGGTCTGGCTATCGAAATGGGCTGCGACGCAGAAGACATCGCGCTGACCATCCACGCACACCCGACTCTGCATGAGTCCGTGGGCCTGGCGGCAGAAGTGTTTGAAGGTAGCATTACTGACCTGCCAAACGCGAAAGCGAAGAAGAAATAAGTTTCTTCAGATGAAAAAAGCGGCCTCAGGCCGCTTTTTTTATGCGCTGCGTTCAGGGTGTGACAGGCTGCCAGGTCTTATCCGGCTGGTATTCACTAAGAGCCTGCGCTTTCTGCGCCGAATCGTTGCCGAGATCTGCCTGATAAACCGCGTCATCCTGGTTAATTACAAAGCTCATTACCCCCGTCTGACCGTAGTTCACCGGCCAGGCGACCATGGCAAAGCCATTTTTATCCGGCAGGATGCGGAATCGGTAACCATGGTAACCCGCCCCCGACTGTGGAGGACTGAACGCCGGACCCAGTGGGCTGGGCGTTTCACCGGGAGCGACGGGCCAGTACAGTCCATCCTTTTTACCTTCAGAACTGACTATCTTCTGCGCGTACTTTTGGTTCATCGCAAAATAGCTCTGCTGGGCATCAACATAGGCGTGAAGCGCTTCGATGGCTGCGAGTTCGTTGCGCCCGATTTCGCGGGTCAGGATCTCTTCTGCGGCTTCCTGCATATCAAACTGCCAGCCAGATGCCGTTTTGACCACCGGGATCGGTAGCTGCCAGCCGTTATCGCCCACCACCAGGTGCGCCACGTTGCCACTGATGACGGTTTTATGATGAACGTTCCAGTCGCGCAGGAAGCGATCGACCGCTTCGGGATCAACGCCTTCGGGCGGCAGGAAATTGCGCCAGTTTTCACCGAGCAAATTGTTCATCGCACTTTCGTTTTGCTCGCTGATGGCGCTTGCCAACGCACTGGTCGCCTGTTCTGGCGAACTGAACGATTGCTGTGCCATGACGGCCGCCGAGACCATGAACAACACCATTCCACTGAGTAATTGACGTTTCATGTCGGCTCCCTTAACGATGACGGAATTCATGGCGTTCAGCGCGTTCGCCAGTGAGCTGGCGCGGCTGATGTTGACGAGTAGCGAGCTGCCGGCTTTGCGCCCCGCGCTGCTGCTGCGCCTGCCAGTTCGCGGAGCGGCTGTCGTTGCCGCTCAGGGCATTGGCCCGATGCAGCCTGGCTGGCTGCTGTACCGTCTGTGAAACCCGCTTCTCCTGTCTGTGCATGTCAGTCTGATGATGTTCACGCTGCGGCGTGCTCGTCCGTTTTACGGCCTGTGGCCTGGTGTCATATCCACGATAGTTATTTCGCTGCGAGATCTGCTTCAACTGTTGCGTTGAGGCCAGACGTTGAGCATCCCGCGTGGCTGTATGTACTGAGTGTGGGAGGGTTTTACCCGTTGATTGTTCCATCTGGCTGAGAGCGGCCTGGCGCTGGCTGTCGCGATTGACTGGTTTTTGCTGCGTCGCGCTTAGCCCGGTGGCTGTATGTGTAGAGTGGAAGCGGTTAGCCAGCTGGTTATTCGGGTAAGGCACGCCTTCACGATAGGCAGGATTGTGCTGCCAGGTGTGGTTATTACCGTTCAGGTGCTGCCCGCTGATTCTGTTGAAATTATCCACGTTGATATTGATGTTGTTATCACCGTTGCGGTTATAACCGCCGTGATTGTCCCAGTCATCATCGTGATGATGGTGATCCCAGTCGTCGTCATCCCAGTCAATATTGCTGAAAATGGCGTAGGTTGTAGCGACCCCGAGGCTAAAACCTAATCCTTTAACCAGACTGTCAGTGAATTGCTCGCCGGGTGAAGGCGGAAGATAGACCGGCGGGTAAGCGGTGTTAGGCCAGGTACCATAAACCGTATTCGGGTTATACGTGGGAACATACACTACCTGCGGATCGGCGGATTCAATCTTGATCACCGTTGGGCTGGTAGGCGTTGCGGTTGTCGTGGTTTTTGTCGATGCAGGTTTCGTGACGGTGGTGACCGTCTGCTGCGGTGTGGATTGCAGCGCACCCGTTTGTTGGGCCAGCAGGCGCAGCCGCTGTACGGAATCCATCACATCTTTCGGCTGTGCAAGGAAGGCGTCTCCCAGATTTTGTACCCATGGCGGATTTTCGCCCATCAACGACATCAGCTGAGGAAACGCAACCAGGGATTTTACGCTGGGATCCCACGGCTGGGTGGCTACCGCCTGCAGGGCGGCATCACCCTGCATTTTAGGATTGTCTTTCGACCACTGCGCGGCCTGAATAACATTTGACGGGTAGGTCGACGCCATCAAGATTTGCGACAGCAGGGCATCCGGGTAAAGCGCGACAGGGGCAACCCATTGGTCGATTTGCGCCGCAGTGTAGACCGGGGCAGCGACGGGCGCAGGCTGGGCTACCGGTGCGCCAGGTTGTTGTGTAACCGGAGCAGGCGTAGCAGGTTCCGTTGCGCGGCTTTTAACGTACATGACACCCGAGGCGGCAAACAGCCCCGCACTGCAAAGCAGAACAAGAAGATGTGGTTTAAAAGGCAACTTCATAGATTGACTCCAACGAGACGAGTGCAGTGCCGTGAGGCGTTGCTGTTGCCGCGAGTATCATTCACTCGTGTTTTACAGTTTTGACTATTGTTGGGAAACCAACCGGAGCGTCCGGATAAAGAGTGTGAGTATTTATTACACAATCATATCGGATAGCTGAAAAGGCGACGGGAAAGAGGACAAGATTCGCCTCGTCTCCCCGGTATACCATGCTTAACGATTCAGCAAATAATTTAATGTTGCTTTTTTGTAAACAGATTAACACTGTGCAGAAATCCTGCTATGCTGCCCGACGCGGTATCGGGCATTTACCCTACAAACTGCTGTCTCACAGGAGCGTGAAGAGAACGCCCGCCGCATATGACAATGAGAGCGAGGAGAACCGTCGTGCTAGAAGAATACCGTAAGCACGTAGCAGAACGTGCCGCCGAGGGAATTGTACCCAAACCTTTAGATGCAACCCAAATGGCCGCGCTCGTCGAGCTGCTGAAGAACCCGCCTGAGGGCGAAGAAGAATTCCTGTTAGATCTGCTGATCAACCGCGTACCGCCTGGCGTAGATGAAGCTGCCTACGTAAAAGCCGGATTCCTTGCTGCTATCGCCAAAGGCGAAGCCACCTCCCCACTGGTTACTCCTGAAAAAGCCATTGAACTGCTCGGCACCATGCAGGGCGGCTATAACATTCATCCGCTGATTGACGCGCTGGACAACGAAAAGCTGGCACCGATTGCTGCCAAAGCGCTCTCTTCAACGCTGCTGATGTTCGATAACTTCTACGATGTAGAAGAAAAAGCCAAAGCAGGCAACGTTTACGCGAAGCAGGTGATGCAGTCCTGGGCCGATGCCGAATGGTTCCTGAACCGCCCTGCGCTTGCTGAAAAAATTACCGTGACCGTCTTTAAGGTTACCGGTGAAACCAACACCGATGACCTCTCTCCGGCTCCGGACGCGTGGTCTCGTCCTGATATTCCCCTGCACGCTCTGGCGATGCTGAAAAACGCCCGTGAAGGGATCGAGCCGGATCAGCCGGGCGTAGTGGGCCCGATTAAACAGATCGAAGCGCTTCAGGAGAAAGGTTTCCCGCTGGCCTACGTCGGTGATGTGGTTGGTACCGGTTCTTCCCGTAAATCCGCCACCAACTCCGTGCTGTGGTTCATGGGCGACGACATTCCGCACGTGCCGAACAAGCGCGGCGGCGGCCTGTGCCTCGGCGGCAAAATTGCGCCAATCTTCTTCAACACCATGGAAGATGCGGGCGCTCTGCCAATTGAAGTGGACGTGAGCAACCTGAACATGGGCGACGTGATTGACGTTTACCCGTATAAAGGCGAAGTGCGCAACCACGAAACCAACGAACTGTTGGCAAGCTTCGAGCTGAAAACCGACGTGCTGATCGACGAAGTGCGTGCCGGTGGCCGTATTCCGCTGATCATTGGCCGTGGCCTGACCACCAAAGCGCGTGAAGCGCTGGGTCTGCCGCACAGTGACGTGTTCCGTCAGGCGAAAGACGTGGCGGAAAGCAATCGCGGCTTCTCGCTGGCACAGAAAATGGTCGGTCGCGCCTGCGGCGTCGCTGGTATCCGTCCTGGCGCGTACTGCGAGCCGAAAATGACCTCCGTGGGCTCTCAGGACACCACCGGTCCAATGACCCGTGATGAACTGAAAGACCTTGCGTGCCTGGGCTTCTCATCTGACCTGGTGATGCAGTCCTTCTGCCACACTGCGGCATATCCGAAGCCGGTTGACGTCACTACGCACCACACGCTGCCTGACTTCATTATGAACCGTGGCGGTGTCTCCCTGCGTCCGGGCGACGGCGTTATCCACTCCTGGCTGAACCGCATGCTGCTGCCGGATACCGTGGGTACCGGCGGTGACTCCCATACCCGTTTCCCGATTGGTATCTCCTTCCCTGCGGGCTCCGGTCTGGTGGCGTTTGCCGCAGCGACCGGCGTGATGCCGCTGGACATGCCTGAATCCGTGCTGGTGCGTTTCAAAGGCAAAATGCAGCCGGGCATCACACTGCGCGACCTCGTTCACGCAATCCCGCTGTATGCCATCAAACAGGGTCTGCTGACCGTTGAGAAGAAGGGCAAGAAAAACATCTTCTCTGGCCGCATTCTGGAAATTGAAGGTCTGCCGGATCTGAAAGTTGAGCAGGCGTTCGAGCTGACCGATGCCTCTGCCGAGCGTTCTGCGGCGGGCTGTACCATCAAGCTGAACAAAGAGCCGATTATTGAGTATCTGACCTCCAACATCGTGCTGCTCAAGTGGATGATTGCGGAAGGCTACGGCGACCGCCGTACGCTGGAGCGTCGTATTCAGGGCATGGAAAAATGGCTGGCGGATCCGCAGCTGCTGGAAGCTGACGCTGACGCAGAGTACGCGGCGGTGATCGACATCGATCTGGCGGATATCAAAGAGCCAATCCTGTGTGCGCCAAACGATCCGGACGATGCGCGTCTGCTCTCTGACGTACAGGGCGATAAGATCGACGAAGTGTTCATCGGCTCCTGTATGACCAACATCGGCCACTTCCGTGCTGCCGGTAAGCTGCTGGATACTCACAAAGGCCAGCTGCCGACCCGTCTGTGGGTGGCGCCGCCAACCCGTATGGATGCGGCGCAGCTGACCGAAGAGGGCTACTACAGCGTGTTCGGTAAGAGCGGGGCGCGTATTGAAATTCCGGGCTGCTCCCTGTGCATGGGCAACCAGGCGCGCGTGGCCGACGGTGCGACAGTGGTCTCCACCTCCACCCGTAACTTCCCGAACCGTTTGGGTACCGGGGCGAACGTCTACCTGGCTTCTGCGGAGCTGGCAGCGGTTGCGGCGCTGATTGGCAAACTGCCAACGCCGGAAGAGTACCAGACCTTTGTGGCTCAGGTAGATAAGACGGCGGTGGATACCTATCGCTATCTGAACTTCGACCAGCTCTCTCAGTACACCGAGAAGGCTGACGGGGTGATCTTCCAGACGGCAGTATAAAAACCAACCCCTCACCCCTAACCCCTCTCCCCAAAGGGGCGAGGGGGATTTTATTCCCTCTCCCTTTGGGAGAGGGCCAGGGTGAGGGGTATTTTTTTTATTTTCATTCCTCCCACCTCTCCCGCTTTTTTTCTTCCTCTCTGCTGCGATAATTACCCTAATGGCTTTGCAGAGGAAAACGCTATGGATTACGAATTTTTGCGCGACATCACCGGCGTGGTGAAAGTGCGAATGTCGATGGGGCACGAAGCCGTTGGACACTGGTTTAACGAAGAGGTGAAAGAGAACCTCGCGCTGCTGGATGAAGTCGAACAGGCAGCGGAAACGGTGAAAGGCAGTGAACGCTCCTGGCAACGCGCCGGACACGAATACACCCTGTGGATGGATGGCGAAGAGGTGATGGTGCGTGCCAACCAGCTTGAGTTCTCGGGTGATGAGATGGAAGAGGGGATGAGCTACTACGACGAAGAGAGCCTGTCGCTGTGCGGTGTGGAAGATTTCCTGAAAGTGGTGAACGCCTACCGCGACTTTATGAAACAGAAGTAACTCCCCGAAGCGTCCCTGCTTCGGTCCACGATTACACGGTCGGAATGTTACGGCCGTAGTAAATTTCGCGCATCTCTTTCCAGAGCAGGTCGGTAATGACCTTACGCTCTTCTTCACTTAAATCTTCCGGTTTCGTGTGGAACATGTAGTGCTTAAGGTCGAATTCCTTAAGTAACATTTTGGTGTGGAAGATATTCTCCTGATAGACGTTCACATCCATCATGTCGTACAGCGATTTCATGTCGTCGGACATGAAGTTCTGAATGGAGTTGATCTCATGATCGATGAAGTGCTTCATGCCGTTGATATCACGGGTAAAACCGCGTACGCGATAATCAATAGTGACGATATCGGATTCCAGCTGGTGGATTAAATAATTCAACGCATTCAGCGGTGAAATCACGCCGCAGGTCGACACTTCAATATCCGCGCGGAAGGTACACAGTCCGCCTTCCGGGTGGCTTTCCGGGTAGGTGTGTACGCAGATATGGCTTTTATCCAGGTGGGCGACAACCACTTCTGGCAGCGGGCCGGGGTGCTCGGTTTTGTCGATAAGCTGCGGGTCAACCGGCTCTTCACTGACCAGAATGGTGACGCTTGCTCCCTGCGGCTCGTAATCCTGGCGCGCGATATTCAGGATGTTGGCGCCGATAATCGAGCAGGTCTCTGTCAGGATCTCGGTCAGACGGTTGGCGTTGTAGAGTTCATCGATATAGGCGATATAACCATCGCGCTCTTCTGCTGTTTTGGCGTAGCAGATATCGTAAATACAAAAACTCAGGCTTTTGGTCAGATTGTTAAAGCCATGCAGTTTAAGCTTTTTCAATTAGTTCACCTCCTTTGAGGACAGCGCGTCTTGCAGATATTGAGGCAACGCAAAGGCTGCGGTGTGGATCGCCGGGTTGTAGTATCGGCATTTGAGTCCGGCCTGGTGGAAGCGGGCCTGGATAATTTCGGTGGAGAGATGGCGCAGGACGTCGTTATCCGTCGCCCAGGCAAAGGTCATGATCCCGCCGTAGTAAGTGGGGATCGCCGCCTGGTAGAAGCTGACGTCAGCAAAATAGGTGCTCAGCTTACGGTGGCTATCAAGCGCTTCATCCTGTTGCAGGAAGCAAACGCCGTTTTGCGCCACAAAAATCCCGCCAGGCTTCAGGCAGCGCTTGCAGCCTTCGTAAAACGACGAGGTAAACAGCGACGCGCCCGGACCGATAGGGTCGGTACAGTCAGAGATAATGACATCAAACGTTTGCGTGGTCTGGTTAACAAAATTGACGCCATCGTCGATAACCAGATTAAACCGCGGATCGTCATAGCTGCCAGCATTGTGGTTGGGCAGATACTGGCGGCAGAACGACACCACACCGGCGTCGATTTCCACCATGGTGATGGTTTCGACATTCTGATGACGCGAGACTTCACGCAGCATCGCGCCGTCGCCGCCGCCGATAATCAGCACGTCCTTCGCGTGGCCGTGGGCCAGCAGCGGGACGTGGGTCATCATTTCGTGATAGATAAACTCGTCGCGCTCGGTGGTTTGCACCACGCCGTCCAGCGCCATTACGCGGCCAAAGGCGGCGTTTTCGAAGATTATCAGATCCTGATGATCGGTTTTCTCATGATAGAGCACGTTATCCACGGCAAAATACTGACCAAACTGGTCATGCAGCGTTTCTTGCCATACCGTTTTTTCGGTCATGGGGAGCACCTCCTTCGTTAACATCCATTACATCCGGCAGATGGGCGCAACACAACACCGCCGTGAAGCGGTTAGCGGGTCAACAAGGGGCGTCGGGAAGGTTACTTCACGTAGGCGAGCAGGCTGAGTGAATCGCGAGCCAGCGCTTTGCATTTTTTAGCAGTGGGAATGCCAATACCGCTTAAATCACGGTAGCTGTCTTCACCGAGCGCCTTCATGTCGAAGCTGTCGTAGTTGCTGAGATCCCATTGGTTCTGCTGGGCAAAAAAGACCAGTGCGCGACGAATTTGCCCATTGGGTAAATTCTGGTAACCACAATCGTTTTTCAGAAAAACAAAAACTGCCGTCAGATCGGCCATATCTTCCGCTTCGTTTTCACTTAGCGCGTAACTGTTCGCACACATCGCCATCAGGCTGGCGAACAAAATTGTTCTGAAAAACGTCTTCATTGCCTTTACCACTGCATCACGGAAAATTAACGTTAGCATACTTGATGCCAGGCCGACGATCTTTATTATTGCCGCCGTGCTTGACCTTCCGGTAAGGGGAGGGTTTATGCTCAAAAGATCGCCTGCTGGAAATAAGGAAATGCACATGCAACGTCGTGATTTTTTAAAATTTTCTGCCGCGCTGGGGGTTGCCAGCGCGTTACCGCTCTGGAGCCGCGCCGTTTTTGCCGCCGACAGACCTGCTTTACCCATACCTGAATTACTCGCCGCAGATGCCCGCAGCCGCATTCAGCTTGTGGTGCAGGCCGGTAAAACCACGTTCGGTCAGCACGCCGCCACGACGTGGGGTTATAACGGCAATTTGCTCGGCCCTGCGTTGCAGTTACGCAAAGGGAAGGCGGTGACGGTAGACATTCACAACACGCTAGCGCAAGAGACCACGCTGCACTGGCATGGGCTGGAAGTCCCGGGCGAAGTGGATGGGGGGCCTCAGGGCGTCATCAGGCCTGGTGGTAAACGCAGCGTCACCTTTACTCCTGACCAGCGTGCGGCGACCTGCTGGTTCCACCCGCATCAGCATGGCAAAACGGGCCATCAGGTGGCGATGGGGCTGGCCGGTCTGGTGCTGATTGAAGACGATGAAAGCCGCCTGCTGCGCCTGCCAAAACAGTGGGGTATCGACGATGTCCCGGTGATTGTGCAGGACAAAAAATTCAGCGCTGACGGGCAAATTGACTATCAGCTGGACGTAATGAGCGCGGCGGTAGGATGGTTTGGCGATACGCTGCTGACCAACGGCGCAATCTACCCGCAGCATGCCGCGCCAAAAGGCTGGCTGCGTTTACGCCTGCTAAATGGCTGTAACGCCCGCTCGCTGAACTTCGCCACCAGCGATAAACGCCCGCTGTATGTGGTGGCAAGCGACGGCGGCCTGCTGCCGGAACCGGTGAAGGTGAGCGAGCTGCCGATGCTGATGGGCGAGCGCTTCGAGGTGCTGGTGGATATCAGCGATGGCAAAGCGTTTGACCTGGTGACTCTGCCGGTCAGCCAGATGGGGATGGCCGTTGCGCCGTTTGATAAACCCCATCCGGTCCTGCGCATTCAGCCGCTACAGATCGCCGCTTCCGGTACGCTGCCGGACGCCCTCACCACGCTACCCGCACTCCCGTCGCTGGACGGGCTTACGCAGCGTAAACTTCAGCTCTCCATGGACCCGATGCTCGACATGATGGGCATGCAGGCGCTGATGAAGAAGTACGGCAATCAGGCCATGGCGGGAATGCACCACGGCCAGATGATGGGCCATATGAATATGGACCACGGTAAAATGGGCGGCATGGATCACGGCGGCCATGGTTTCGATTTCCACAACGCCAACCGCATCAACGGCAAAGCGTTCGATATGAACACGCCCATGTTCGCCGCCACGAAAGGGCAGTTTGAACGCTGGGTAATTTCAGGCGAAGGCGACATGATGCTGCACCCGTTCCATATCCACGGCACGCAGTTCCGTATTCTCTCTGAGAACGGTAAAGCGCCGGACGCGCATCGCCGGGGCTGGAAAGATACGGTGAGGGTGGAAGGCGGTGTCAGCGAGGTGCTGGTGAAGTTCGATCACGAAGCGCCGAAAGAGTTTGCCTATATGGCCCACTGCCATCTGCTGGAGCATGAAGATACGGGGATGATGCTGGGCTTTACCGTATAAAAAAAGCCGGGTGGCGGCTTCGCCTTACCCGGCCTACATAGGACACCCGAAAGCCCGGTATGCGTTAGCGCCACCGGGCTTTTTCATTACTTAGCGTCGTCAGGCAGTGCATACGCGACAATATAGTCGCCCATCTTCGTGCCAAACGAACCGTGACCACCTGCGGAGATGACAACGTACTGCTTGCCATTCACTTCATAGGTCATCGGCGTAGCCTGTCCACCGGCTGGCAGACGGCCTTGCCACAGTTTTTCACCGTTGGTCATGTTGTACGCGCGCAGGTAGTTATCTGCGGTTGCCGCGATGAACAGCACGTTACCGGCGGTGGAGATTGGGCCACCCAGCATTGGCATACCCATATTGAACGGCACTGGAACAGGCATCGGGAACGGCATGCTGTCCTGTGGCGTACCAATACGTTTCTTCCAGACGATCTTGTTGGTCTTCAGATCCAGACCGGAGATGTAACCCCAGGCAGGCTGTTTACACGGCAGACCGAACGGAGAAAGGAACGGATTCAGGGTCACACCATAAGGAACGCCATACTGCGGCTGGATACCGGCTTCGGTACCGCTGCCTTTCGCATCTTTAGGCTGCTCCATTGGGTTACCCGGACCGCGTGGGATCAGACGGGAAACGAACGGCAGCGCCATTGGGTTAGCGATGGCGACCTGACGGTTAGGGTCAACGGAGATCCCACCCCACTCGAACATCCCCAGGTTACCCGGGAAGACCAGCGTGCCCTGCTCTGACGGCGGCGTGAAGATGCCTTCATAGCGCAGCTGGTGGAACATCACGCGGCATACCAGCTGGTCAAACATCGTGGCACCCCACATGTCTGCACCGCTGAGGTCTTTCTCCGGACGGAAACTCAGATCAGAGAACGGCTGCGTTTTGGTGACGTAGTCGCCTTTGGCCGCACCCTGCGGAACCGGTTTTTCCGGCGCAGGAACAACCAGCTTACCGTTGCTGCGATCCAGCACGAAGATGTTGCCGGTTTTGGCCGGGGCGTAAATCACCGGAACGGTTTTACCGTTAACGGTAATGTCCGCCAGCGTCGGCTGGGACGGCATATCCATATCCCACAGATCGTGGTGAACGGTCTGGTAGCTCCATGCCAGTTTACCGGTCGTTGCGTTCAGCGCCACGATGGAGCTGGCGTAACGTTCCTGCTCCGGCGTACGGTTACCACCCCAGATATCCGGCGTGGTCACGCCCATCGGCAGGTAAACCAGGTCCAGCTTCGCGTCATACGCTGCCGGTGCCCAGGAGTTCGGTGAGTTAAAGGTAAAGGTGTGTTCATCCGATGGGATCGCGTTGGGATCTTTCGCGCCCGGGTCGAAGGCCCACAGCAGTTTTCCGGTGTTCACGTCGAAACCACGGATAACGCCGGAGGTTTCGCGGGTAGAGAAGTTATCCGTTACCGAACCGGCAATCACGATGGTTTTATCGGTAATGATTGGCGGGGAGGTCGGCTCATACAGACCCGGCGTAGTGTCCGGCATGTTGGTCTGAAGATTCAGAATGCCTTTGTTAGCGAAGGTTTCGCACAGCTTACCGGTCTCAGCGTTGATGGCAAACAGGCGGCCATCGTTCACCGGCAGCATAATGCGGCGAGGACAGTCGGCAATGACTTCCGGGCTGGCATTATCAGCGCGCGCTTCGTGGTAAGAGACGCCGCGGCAGGTGATGTGCTGGAACGACGGGTTGGAGTTCAGCTGTGGATCAAAGTGCCATTTCTCTTTACCGGTGGCCGCGTCAAGCGCGAACAGACGCTGGTGCGCCGTACACAGGTAGAGCATGTTGCCCACTTTAATCGGGGTCACTTCGTTGGTCAGCTCACCCGGATCGTTTGGCATCTTCAGGTCGCCGGTACGGAATACCCAGGCTTCCTTCAGGTTTTTCACGTTGTCCGCGTTGATCTGCTTTAGCGGGGAGTAACGTTGACCTTCCTGATTTCGACCATAGGCTGGCCAGTCGCCGTCAGCCACCTGCGAAATAGCCGCAGCCGGTGTGGATTCAGTGTTCAGCGTACCGTGGATCTCCTGCGGGTCGTTGAATCCGGCCCAGGTCAGGATGCCGCCACTAATCAGCAGGGCAACGACCAGACCGGCTACAGCACCACTGGAAGGGACGATCAGACGACGCCAGACAAACGGCAGGATCAGCCAGATACCGAAGAAGACCAGAATGTCGCTGCGCGGCGTCAACGCCCAGAAGTCGAACCCGACTTCCCAGACGCCCCAGATCATGGTTGCGAGCAGTAACGCTGCGTACAGCCACAGAGCAGATTGTTTTCTGCGTAAAAGCAGGACGGTTACGCCAACCATAACCAGACCCGCAATCGGGTAGTACCAGGAGCCGCCAATCGCGACCAGCCATACGCCACCGATTAACAAATACAGCGCGCAGAATGCGGCAAACGCGGCTGTTAATGTCACCAGTAGACGCGGCTGTTTAGTTTTTGTTTCAGCCATAGAAAAGTACTCGTCAGTTTTGTTAATTATTTGCTAGCAATTAATTATAGGTATTAACAACTGTGATCGGAATCACAAATATTGCTTTTTATAACTCATACGCCAGGGCAATCCATTTACTGGTATAATGGTTGGCTTGCGTATCGATGCCGGAGCGAGAGTCATCCGCATTGAGAGATTTTCACTAAAATCATTTGGTTAGTAATATGAAACATACTGTTGAAGTGATGATCCCGGAAGCCGAGATCAAAGCGCGTATCGCCGAACTGGGTCGTCAAATCACCGAACATTACAAGGACAGCGGCAGCGAAATGGTGCTGGTCGGTCTGTTGCGTGGTTCTTTCATGTTCATGGCAGACCTGTGCCGTGAAGTGCAGGTGCCGCACGAGGTCGATTTTATGACCGCCTCCAGTTACGGCAGCGGCATGTCCACAACCCGTGATGTGAAAATCCTGAAAGATCTGGATGAAGATATTCGTGGCAAAGATGTGTTGATTGTTGAGGACATCATTGACTCCGGTAACACGCTCTCTAAAGTGCGTGAGATCCTGAGCCTGCGTGAACCAAAATCACTGGCGATTTGTACCCTGCTGGATAAGCCTGAGCGCCGTGAAGTGCAGGTGCCGGTGGAGTTCGTTGGTTTCTCCATCCCGGACGAATTCGTGGTGGGTTACGGCATTGATTACGCGCAGCGTTATCGCCATCTGCCGTATGTTGGGAAAGTAGTGATTCTGGACGAATAATTGCGGGCTGATGCCCTCACCCCAGCCCTCTCCCACAGGGAGAGGGTGAAAACCCCCGGCTTTGTTATTTATGGTTCACATGCTTAAGCTTGAGGTTGGCAATTCCCGAGCGGTAACGCTGTTCCAGCGTTTCGCGGTTGGTGGCGGTCACTTCCAGATTGCGCAGCAGACCGTCGTGAATACCGTACGCCCAGCCGTGGATGGAGACCTTCTGCCCGCGTTTCCAGGCAGACTGCATAATCGTCGAGTGGCCCAGGTTATAGACCTGCTCCATTACGTTCAGCTCACACAAGGTGTCGAGACGGCGCTCCTGCGGCATTTCGCCCAGCAGTGAGCTATGTTTGAACCAGATATCACGAATGTGCAGCAGCCAGTTATCGATTAACCCCAGCTCTGTGTTTTCGACCGCCGCCTGCACGCCGCCGCAGCCGTAGTGGCCACAAATAATGATGTGCTCAACCTCAAGAACGTCAACGGCGTACTGCACAACCGAAAGGCAGTTGAGATCGGTATGAATAACCAGGTTAGCCACATTGCGGTGAACAAACAGTTCGCCAGGTTCAAGACCCGTCAGACGTTCGGCGGGGACACGGCTGTCAGAACATCCAATCCAGAGAAAGCGCGGGTTCTGCGCTTGCGCGAGTTTTCCAAAAAATCCGGGGTCTTCCTCCACCAGCATTTTTGACCATAGTGCATTGTTGCTGATGAGTGTATCTATGTCGTTCATGGAGGTTAGCGACCTGTAACCAAGTGATTGCGTTGCGCTACTATAGGGTAACCCGACTTTTAATGAAACCACACAACGTGTGTCAGAACTTAAGGTAAGTTGAATTCATGGCGATTGCACTGGAGCTTGAACAGCTCAAAAAAACCTACCCGGGGGGCGTTCAGGCGCTGCGCGGGATAGATCTTAAAGTCGAAGCGGGAGATTTCTACGCGCTTCTGGGGCCGAACGGGGCGGGGAAATCCACCACCATCGGGATCATCAGCTCGCTGGTCAACAAAACCTCCGGCCGCGTCAGCGTGTTTGGCTACGATCTGCAAAAAGATGTGGTCAACGCCAAGCGTCAGCTGGGGCTGGTGCCGCAGGAGTTCAACTTCAACCCGTTTGAGACGGTACAGCAGATTGTTGTTAACCAGGCGGGTTATTATGGCGTTGAGCGCAAAGAGGCGCTTGAGCGCAGCGAAAAGTATCTGAAACAGCTCGACCTGTGGGAGAAGCGTAACGAACGCGCGCGGATGTTGTCCGGGGGGATGAAGCGCCGCCTGATGATTGCCCGCGCGCTGATGCACGAGCCAAAGCTGCTTATCCTTGATGAGCCGACTGCTGGCGTGGATATTGAACTGCGTCGTTCCATGTGGGGCTTCCTGAAAGATCTGAACGATAAAGGCACCACCATCATTCTGACCACGCACTACCTGGAAGAGGCGGAAATGCTGTGCCGCAATATCGGCATCATTCAGCACGGTGAGCTGGTGGAAAACACCTCGATGAAGAATCTGCTCTCCAAGCTCAAATCAGAGACCTTTATCCTCGATCTGGCGGCGAAAAGCGCGCTGCCGAAACTGGAGGGCTACAACTATCGCCTGGTCGATACCTCGACGCTGGAGGTAGAAGTGCTGCGCGAGCAGGGTATCAACAGCGTGTTCTCACAGTTGAGTGCGCAGGGCATTCAGGTATTAAGCATGCGTAACAAAGCAAACCGACTGGAAGAGCTGTTTGTCTCTCTGGTGCACGACAAACAAGGAGACAAGGCATGACGCATCTTTACTGGGTCGCGCTGAAAAGCATCTGGGCAAAAGAGATTAACCGCTTTATGCGTATCTGGGTGCAAACCCTGGTGCCGCCGGTGATCACCATGACGCTCTACTTCATCATTTTCGGTAACCTGATTGGCTCCCGCATTGGTGAGATGCACGGTTTTACCTATATGCAGTTTATCGTGCCGGGCCTGATCATGATGGCGGTGATCACCAACGCTTACGCGAACGTAGCGTCGTCGTTCTTTAGCGCCAAGTTCCAGCGCAACATTGAAGAGCTGCTGGTGGCCCCGGTGCCAACGCATGTGATCATCGCCGGTTACGTGGGCGGCGGCGTAGCGCGCGGGCTGTGCGTGGGGATTCTGGTGACGGCGATTTCGTTGTTCTTCGTCCCGTTCCAGGTGCATTCGTGGCTGTTCGTGGCGCTCACATTATTGCTGACGGCGATCCTGTTCTCCCTCGCCGGGCTGCTGAACGCGGTGTTTGCTAAAACGTTTGATGACATCAGCCTGATCCCGACCTTCGTGCTGACGCCGCTGACCTATCTGGGCGGGGTGTTTTACTCCCTGACGCTGTTGCCGCCGTTCTGGCAGGCGCTGTCGCACCTGAACCCGATTGTCTACATGATCAGCGGCTTCCGCTTTGGCTTCCTCGGCATTGCCGATGTCCCGCTGTTCACCACCGTTGTGGTGCTGGTGGTGTTTATCGTGGCATTCTATCTGCTGTGCTGGTATCTGATCCAGCGCGGACGCGGGCTGCGTAGCTAATAGTATGTCCCGGCGACGTGCGCGTCACCGGGACATATTACTCACTCCCATGCATAAGTAATGTTGTTCTGAAGTTCTGGAGGAACATTGCGCATATCCCCCCCATATTCACCCCAAACGATTACCTTTCCGTCATTGCGAAGGGCGCAGAATCCATAAGTAGAACTATAGATTGCTCTAATATTATATAGCTCATCCGCAACAGGAGAAGTATCACCGCCCTGATCGGGATGGCCCCAGGCAACTACGCTGCCATCTCTTTTGAGTGCGGCTATACAGTCTGCTCCTGCGCAAATATATATTACCTCTGATAGATTTTCTGGTTGCTGTATAAAATAAGGGTTCGACAATTCACCCCATGAGAAGACTTTGCCTCCCGGAAGAAGTACTGCGGCAGCCTGGTTTCTTCCAACCTGAACATCGATTATATCTGAGCGCGAGGCTATTTCGGCTGGGATAGGTTCAGCATGATCACCCCATGAGACCAGCATGTTATTTTCCCGCAATGCAATAAAACCACCATAAAAGGGGTAAATATTTTTGATGTCGCTGAGAGTGGTAATGTATTCTGGCGCTATGCTGTTATATTCAGCTTCACTCCATGTGGAGATCTTTCCACTTTTGTGCAGAACAAGAAAGGTATCGTGATTGCCGAATATCTTTGTGGCATCAGATATATCATTTAAATGTTCCGGTAGTCTGCCACCAGATTTTGGATCTCCCCATGCAACGACATGGCCATTTTCTCTTATCGCAGCGAATGCACCATCGGTGGATTCTATGGCAATAAAATCTTTCATTTCTGCAATATGTTCAGGCATTGTCCAAGGGAACCCAACATCGTTCCATTGCACAATTTGTTTGTTTTTTCTTATGGCCAGGAAAGCACTATACTCATATTCACCCCATTTTTTAAAAGTTTTCACAAAACTTATATCGTTAAGGGCTGCAATATCTTCGGGGATAGGCTCATCAGAGGTTCGTCCCCATACAAAAATCTGATTAAGTTTATTAATACCTACTGAGGTTTCTTCTGAGCCACAGACAACTTGAACATCATGGTTACGATCACTGGTTGGGGTAGTATCCGCTTCTCCCGGCAATCCCCATGCGACGACCATACCATTATCCTGAATAGCGGCGAAGGAAGCACCTGCTCCACCTATATTGCTTATATTAACCAGGCTGCCACGCACGTATATATCAGAGTTGACTAAAAGCCGTTTTGTTGGCTCCGTATCGGTAAATCGACTACCAGTAAAAATTTTTTCAGGAGTATCCTCGTAGCTCCAGTCAACAATGACTGGAGCTAGAGTTATTTTATCAAGCGCAACGAGTTTATGCTCGTTATTACCCCATCCTGATCCAATTTGAGTTCGGCCACCCATTATTTTTAAATCGTAGCTTTGCATGTTATCCCCTTTGGTAATGTATCCTTTTATGATTTTTTCATTTGCGAGTTGCTAGTTATAGTTAATTGTTCTTAAATACAATTGTTAAAATAATTAATCTTTAAAATTGAACGTAATCACACTCACGCAGTCTATAATCAGTTGAGTTTTTATCTGAGCAAAGGAGTGAACAGATGCTAGGATTGGTGATCACCTGCCACGATGAAGAGGCACAGGAAATGCTGCTTAAGCTGGAGGCCCGATTTGGCCCCCTGGCGCAATGTCGTGCGGTAAATTACTGGCGAGGGCTGAGCACCAATATGCTCAGCCGGATGATGTGTGACGCGCTGCATGAAACCGACACCGGCGATGGCGTGATTTTTCTCACTGACAGATCCGGCGCGGCGCCATACCGTGCGGCTGCCCTAATGAGCCATAAGCACGATAACTGTGAAGTAATCTCCGGTATCAGCCTGCCTTTACTCGAAGCGATGTATCCGCTGCGCGCAACGTTGAGCAGCGCTGAATTTCGTCACGCCATTGTGGCGCAGGGCTCGCCGGGCGTGAGCAGCTTGTGGCACCAGCAGCAGAAGAACCCGCCTTTTGTTCTGCTTCACGATCTGTATAAGCATTAAACATTGGTATTGATGCCGCTTTTGTTACAATGGCGGCTGATTTTCTGTGTCGATTTATATTCCATGCTCAAGCGCGTTATCTTTATCCTTCTGCTCGTGGTTTCCGGTGGTGCGTCTGCCAGCCTGACCAGTCAGCAAGGCCTTCCTGCCCAATATATGCAAACCACCGAAGATGCGGCCATCTGGGCGCAGGTGGGAAATGCCGTTGTGAATGTGGGGAATGTCCGCGCCGGGCAGATCCTCGCTGTCTTTCCGGCCGCGGCGGATTACTATGAATTTCGTTTCGGATTCGGTACGGGGTTTATTGATAAAGACCACCTTGAAAAAGTTCAGGGCAAACAACGCGTTGAGGATAGCCTGGGTGACTTGAACAAGCCGCTCAGTAATCAAAACCTCATTACCTGGAAAGACACGCCGGTGTATAACGCCCCCAGCAGCGGAAGCGCGCCCTTTGGCACCTTAAGCGCTAATCTTCGCTATCCGATTCTGAATAAGCTGAAAGACCGCCTGAACCAGACCTGGTTCCAGATCCGTATCGGTAATCGTCTGGCATGGGTAAGCAGCCTGGATGCGCAGGAAGATAACGGGCTACCGGTTCTGACCTACCATCATATTTTGCGTGATGAAGAGAACACCCGTTTTCGACATACCTCCACGACGACCAGCGTACGTGCGTTTAATAATCAGATGGCCTGGTTACGCGATCAGGGCTACACCACGCTGACGATGTACCAGCTTGAAGGGTACGTGCGTAACAAGATGAACCTGCCCGCGAAAGCGGTGGTGATCACCTTTGATGATGGCCTCAAATCGGTGAGCCGCTATGCGTATCCGGTGCTGAAAGAATATGGCTTCAACGCGACGGCGTTTATAATTTCATCCCGAATCAAAGGCCATCCGCAGAAGTGGGATCCAAAATCGCTACAGTTTATGAGCGTTCAGGAAATCAAGGGCATCCAGGATGTGTTCGACATTCAGTCTCACACTCATTTCCTGCATCGCGTGGATGGCTATAAACACCCCATCCTGTTGAGCCGTAGCTATCACGTGATCCTGTTTGATTTTGAACGCTCACGTCGTGCACTGGCTCAGTTCAACCCGCGCGTATTGTATGTGTCGTATCCATTTGGCGGCTATGACAATAAAGCGATAAAGGCAGCGAATGACGCTGGTTTTCATCTGGCAGTGACGACGATGAAAGGGAAGGTGAAGCCGGGGGATAATCCGTTCCTGTTGAAGCGTTTGTATATCTTAAGAACGGATTCACTGGAGACGATGTCGCGGCTGATCAGTAATCAGCCGCAGGGATAGCGGTTAGTCGTATGAAAGGGTGAATACGCCGGTGGCTTTAAACGACCCCGGTTTCACTGTGTTTCCGTTTGCTACCAGTTGAGCAACATAATTAATTTGCTTGGATTCAGGGGTTTGGTAATCCGTTATGACATAGGATGAGTCAGGATTGTTCGGCAGAAGTTGAGAGGTTCCGTTATACATGATTTTCACGCCTGCGCCCTCAGCTCCGGACGTAAGCGTATTACCAAGAAGATCATTGTTTTTTCCGGTTAGCTTTGAGGTGGTGAGTTTGGTTGTGATATTTGCCACACCGGTACAATTGCTTAAGCTAATGGAAAAAGGGATATCCTTAACCCGATTGTTTTTAATGTCTGAAACATAATATTCTCCCAGGTTAACATTATTAGTACCATCCGATAGCATGGCCATGTCGCAGGTTGGAAGAACGATCGGGATCTGGAATGAGTCCTCGTTGACCATAAATGTCCATGGTTGGTTGTCACTATCATCTGGATTACCAATAGCCATTTTACCCAGAGTGCCGGGTTTGGGTCTGATTGAGGTTTCTTTGTTCGGGTTGCCTCTGTAACCTTCATCAATATAAATTTGAACTGAGGTGTTTATCCATTTTTCATCCCACGGGTCAGATTTTCCGGAGGAGGCAACGGTAGTCCAGCCAGTAGTATTCATAGCGAAGTAACCACCCATGCCTCCAGTGCTTTCTGCGGTGTGCACCCTTACGGAATAATAAATCCCCGGAATATTTGTTTCAAACATAGCCCTGCCATAACTACTCCCCATTAGCAAGGTCGGGTTTGTTTGTGACACGAGGTTAAAACCATCGTCCCCCGGACCACATTTGGCCTGAATGCCTGGTGTCAGGTTAACGTTAAAAAGAGTACTGGCGTAGTTACCCGGAGGGGGAAGACGTACGGTGCCACCTGAGTAGTCAGAATTGATTAGCGTGGTTGTGCCGCCTTTTCCATTATTCATTTGGCACTCCCCTGCCCAGCAGGAGTGGCTGAGGGTAAATAACGCGCTCGCCATGGCAAACGTCATTGTGCCTTTCACGTTGAAACCCTGTCTTATAAAGTTGAACATTCTCATCCTTTTTCCTGTTCTGATTATTATTCGTAAGTGACGTCAACCAATACTTTACTGGTAACGACACCACCAGCCACTACGCCAATATTTTGATATCGGGCATAGAACTGATAATCCGTTAAAAATGCAGTATCCTGACCGCTTACGTCATAAGTGATTTTTGACGTGCCGTCGTTGTTTAAAACATTCTTTTTATATTTTTCAGAGAAAACGACGACGCCGACATTTTTTGCCGCGCCTGCGGCGGTATCATCACTTTTGAAAACCTGATTTTGTCCTGGCCAGAAACCCGACTGCGGCGAAAAGCTAAAACTCAGCTTTTTAGCCGTACTGCTGTCTCCATAGCAATCATCTACATGGATCTTAAAAGGCGTACCGCCTGCATCATCGGTTGCAGTAAAACGATCGCTACCATCCGGGTTATAAAACCAACTGCGCATCGCATTGGGGAGATAAATTTCGCCGTCATTTTCCACGGTCATCTTACAGGTGCTATTAACAATGTTAGCGGTAATATTTACGTCTAATCCTGAGCTTGCCTGGCTTACGCCAGGCAAAATGCCACCAGCCAAGCCCATAAGCAACACAAGACCGGGCTGGTATAAAATAAACGGTGATTGTTGCATACTGGTTCCTGGTATTATGGATAAGCGATAGTAAACGTGACTGGCGCAGTAACCGCCCCCGCGCCTACATCAGCAATGGTTTGGCCTTGCCCGATAACGATACGGGAATTCATCGGGAATTCACCGGTACCATCAGTAATGGTGACATCCTTAGCAGCCGGAGGCGTGTTACAGCTCATAAGCTCGCCAGTATCGACAACACCCGACCAGATCTCAAAGCCCGTTGCTAAGCCGCCAGAGTAAGAATCACCCGTCTTGTTGACGCCACTGCATTCACCACCAGCGCCTTTCGCAGCGGACACCGTTGCCTTGGTTACTCCAGAACAGTTGGTGAAACTAATCTTGAGCGGCTCGACACGGGTTTTGTTCACCAGATCGGATTTGTATACGTCGCCGAACGCAATTTCAGTGGAGGCTGTGCCTGCATCGTTAAGTACTTTTGCGGTACATGTGCCTGATACAATTTTTGATTTAATCGTTAATTCGACACTAGGGGTGCCTGTAATTGCTGCGCTTGCCATTCCCGAGAACAGAAGAGCAGAAACGGACAGGGCGATAAAAGTAGAATTGAATTTCATAATGTTGCTCCGTTTTCCTGCACTAATCACTCGTAGCTAAATTCAAAGGTCGCCACGGCCTGAAAATCACCAATGGTCATGCTGTTTTCTTTTGTTTCACGTAAGGTGGCCACCAGAGCAACTTCCTTATTCTGGATTTCTGTCGGACTCCAGACCAGGCGCTCTGAATCCAGGGTTGAGTTAATGATAAAAGGAGTATTTGGTGCATCGGCTCTGGCGATTTCAGCCGCAGAGTAATCAGCGCCACCGTTAGTTTTTGCAATCTGGTTAACAAGGCCGCTAGCTAAATAACCTGATTTGGTTCCTTTTACGGTTGTTTTTAACGAGGTTAGCGACGCCGGGCATTCAACGAGCACAATTTTGAAATTGGCATTTGCCGTTCCGGCTTTGACATCATCTAAACGTACCTGACCGTTATTACCGATAGTCAGCGTTTGCTGCGTATCTGAACCCGTACCGCCGACCAGTTTCATATCGCAGGTGGTTTCGCGGATATTGGCAGTGAAGTTAACATTGAGATCGGCTGCCGCAGCAGAACCTGACATCGCTAACATTGCTAATGCGATTAATGAATAACCGCAATGATTTTTCTTCATATTATTTCCCATGGGTGTGATTCCCTGTTTTAACATCATTACATTTGGCACTGTTGATTACTCAGAATCGTGGTTAAGCCTGCTTTCTTCGCATTTTCAGGAATCTGATAATGCACCGTGCAAGAGCTGGATCCATCGCTTCCCCATACCACCCGGAGAGCGCCTTTGTCTTCCACACCGCGTACATAAGCTTGTCCTGCCTGGCCTACCGTTCCGATAGATTCGTTTTTCTCATTCAGAACGTCTGCACCTAACGGAATAAAGCCGTTATCAGAACGTTGTAATTCCAGAACAAGCGAACGACCTTCATCCGTTTCAAAATTCACTAATACAACGGAGCCATTGCGAGGTACGGCAACAGCGCTGGTATTTTTGATTTCAACGTCTGCTTCGAGAGTGCTGATATCGAGCGATACTCGGTTTTCTCTGTAGGCTGACATATACGGCATAATCCCGTACCCGGAGCTGTTAATGCGGCTTTGGCCGTAACCCAGCCGAGCACCCGTTGCGCCACTTGCTTTTACCAGCGCAAGTGAATCCGTTTCGCCGATACTGCCGGATGTAAATACAATGCCACCCGAGTGGACAACCATTCCGCCGTTATAACTCGCGGAATACTGTTTACTATTGTCATCGCCAAAGGACGCTGAGACACCGAGCGGCCCGTAAGGACTGTTCCATGAGCTATAGCCACTGACCTGGTTCAGGTTGCCGTAGTTGCCCCCGCTTGATGAGGCGCTAACGGAATAGCTCACTTCACTGTTTTTGGAGTTGCCGCTTGCCGTAGAGTTAAAACTGGTACCGCCTTTTAAATCAGTGCGCAGGCTCATGTTGACGTTATTGAATCCGCCTGACTGCGCGCTATCTTTATTGAATATGCTGAATGGAATACTGACGTTTAAATAAACGCTGTCATCCTTTTCCCCTGTTTCGTTGTACGTGCGTTGCACAGAAACGCTATAGCTACCGTAAGCAAAACTATTGTTGTAACCCACGCTGTAGTCGGAAGTGGAGCTAGAGTCATTCCAGTAATCCTGCCAGGTGCCGCTAATATAGAGTGAGCCGTATTCATCACCGTTAACATTCAATGGCTGATTCAGGCTGACCTGTATCTGGTTTTTGGTACGCTGATAATCAGCATAAAGCTCGGCATTGCTGTCATAAGATCGATTGCCATATTCCTCGTGATGAATACTGTCCTGCAATGAGGCGGCATCGTTAAGGCTGAGATAATCTTCTGTAGAGAAGCGATAAGCTGCCACGTTAAGAGATGTGTTAGTAGCTTCAAGCATTTTGCTGTAGGTCAGCCGATAACTTTGCCCTTTAAGCGTGTCCAGCCCGTCGATATCGGCATAGGACCCGGTAACATCTAATGCGAATGCACCAATACGGGTATTCATAGCCAGACCAAGCAGGCCGGCGTAGAAATCCATATCCGTATATTGCGCACCCACGTAACCGGTAAAGGTATTATTCAGACCATACGCGTAAGTTGCGTAGCCAACGTTTGGCTTATCGTGCAATGAATCATCATTCAGCTCACCTAAACCCACATCCCAGCGGCTGGAGCCTGGGCGGAGCATTTGTGTAACTGAGGAGAACGGAACGGTAAACGTCCGTTTACTTCCATCGGCTTCCTCTACAGTGACAATCAAATCATTGCCATAGCCTGTTGTACTGAGGTCATTGATCTCGAAAGCACCGGGTGGAACGGTGGTTTCATAAATTTTATTGCCGCTTTGCGTTACGCTAACCTTGGCGTTACTGTTTGCCACACCACGAATTACTGGCGCGTAGCCAGAGGTGCCTTCCGGGAGCATGCGGTCATCGTTATACATACGCGCACCACGCAGGCTCACCGAGTCAAAGACATCACCGCGTGTGTAGGAATCACCCATTACCATCTGTGCGTTAAGTGGTGTGATGTCTCGCTGGAGGTAGATATCCTGGCTGGAATAATGTGTGCCATTATCGCTGTCCCAGTTCAGACTGCCGCGAGAACGTAAACGCCACGGCCCCACGTTCAGGCCATAATGCAAGCCCGCATAAGCGGTATCTGAATTGGTGCCGTTTGACTCGCTGTGCCAGGTATTAAGATCGTATGAGAGTAATCCGGCCGGAACACCATTATCCCATAATGAAGGATCGACATACCCTGCTGGAAGCTTAAGCACGTAGATTTGCGGGAAATTAAGATCCATTTCCTGCTTGCTACTATCAAAATTTTCAGAAGCACCGGGATAATATTTTTTGATATCTACGCAAGACGTTTCGTCGTTTTTGACATCATCGCCTAGTATGCTGGTATCAACGCCTGCCTGTGTCAGCGTGAGTTTAGTCAGACATGCTGAGGCACGTGGCGTTTTGTTATCAATGAATGTCATCTCGACCGTGGATTTTGAATTGCCATTCAAATTCACTTTTACACGGTAAGTACCTGGCAGAACTGGGTTGCCATAAGCATAACGATCGACATTGATACCTCCACCATTATCGATAAGGAACTGGTCATTAAATTCAATGGCCGATTCTGTTTCGGATGAGGTGTCTACAGCTTTTTTTTCAGTCTCGCTGGCATGCAGAGGAAATGCTGCACAGATTGCGAGACATAAAATTGATCGTTGAAATAGCATGCTTCATCCAGACAAGTCGTCGTATGAATGCTATGAATCATTCATACGTGTTATATTTATAATGTGGCGGTGGTGCGGTTATTAATTTACTTTGCTTTCAAAAGTATCAGAGCCGCCATTGTCATTAATGGTTTCGTAAGCAACAGTGCCGGTGGCAGTACTACCTAAACCTTTTACCTGCATAATTTGAGTACTAAACGGTAAAATAGATTTATGCTCAACCTGGTACTCTTTATTTGCTGATTTCAGCTTTACATTTGAAATAGATACGTTGTAAGGGGAATCATTGTGTGCGATCAGGTTTAGCGTATTACCTTGTTTTTGTTGTGACCACGTTACTTTGGCTGCTGCATCTCCTGGCGTACCTTTCAGGCCGTCAGGTCGGAAAAAGAGTTTAATACGTGTGCGGAATGCCAGCTGGAGCTGGTTAGGATTTTCACCGTCTTTCACTTTTGACTTCGGTGGAATCTCGAGCACATTGAACCAGAATAGGGATTCGCGATCTTGCGGCAATGAACCACCCAGGTACGAGATCCGAACGGATTGACCTTTTTGCGGATCAATTCGGGATACTGGTGGAGTAATAATAAACGGTAGTTTTAATTCCTGTGGATTGGTGTCATCGCGACCGTCATCGAGCCATGATTGAACTAATAGTGGTTTTTTGCCACGGTTGTCTAAAGAAACGATGACATCTTTTTGCGACTGCTGATAAACAATACGTGTTCCCGAAATAACGATATCTGCGCTTGCCTGGAATGACGCGACAGCAGCAGCTGTAAAGCAGGCAGCTTTAAATCCTTTATAAAATGATGTGCTTAACATTTTTCCACTTCCTGTTGGAATGATATCAATAGTCCCCTGACGTACGTCAGGGGATAATATGAGCATTTTATTTATACGCTTAAAATTACTCGTAGATCATGGTGAATGCAGCTTGTGCCTGAACCACACCAGCTGACACTGGGTTGTTGGCCGCATCCCAGTTCTGACCCTGGGTATACGCTACACGGTAGTAAAGTGCGCCTGCGCCTGTGGTATCAATCGTTGCTTTCTGGGTATTGTTGGTCTGATCCAGTTTGATCTGATCGGTAGCGGAGTTGCCATCGTTTGACAGTACCAGATTGACGTTTTTAGCGGCGCCTTGAGTATTTGATGGTGGAACCAGCAGACCGCCGGAAGTTGAAGAAGAACCCGCCCAGGAATCAAACTGAGCAGATGCCTGGTTGACGGTAGCAGAATCACAACCTGTCAGGGTAAGGGAGAATTTCTTTTCTCCCAGGGTGCTGGTGGTACCCAGCGCATTAGCGAAGTCTTTTACAAACACGGTATCCAGGTTAACGTCAAAATCATTACCATCCTGGTCAATCTTCTGATCCAGGGATACTTTACAGGTGTTATTAGAAACCATACCGTGGAAAGTAATAGTGCCTGTATCTGAAGGAATATCAGCTGCCATTGCAGAACCCGCACTCAGAACCATTGCTACTACAGTTGCCAGACCTAATTTATTAAAAGACATTTTTTATATCCATATTTAAATGCTAGAAAAGTGAACATAAGCAAGGCTTATGTTCGTTCCGAACAGATGCTTCGGGAAAAGGATTCTAAGTGATGAGTAATGGTTGTGAGAAGCCGTTAGGCGTTAGAAATACTTAAACGATCTTTAAGTCAATATGATTATTTAATAGTGAATGATAATAATTGTTCATCATTTTGATGAGCAGGTGTTCGGCAGGGTGACTTGAATATATTAATAAAAATATATAAAAAGAACGCTATTCATTTTAATTATGTATAAATTACCCAACCTATTTGTCGGGTAATTTATAACAGTACTATTGGCTTAGGCAACCTGAACCGGAATTGCCTTCGCAATACGTTTCATTTCATTATCGCCTTCAAAGTATGCCACTTTTGGCTGCCAGCGACGTGCCTCTTCGTCAGACATCATCACAAAGCTGGCAATAATGACGATATCACCCACGTCCGCGCAGTGCGCCGCTGCCCCATTAACGGAGATGATTTTAGACCCGCGTTCAGCGGCAATCGCGTACGTTGAAAAGCGTTTGCCGTTATTAACGTTCCAGATATCAATAGCTTCGTTTTCGAGAATACCCGCCGCGTCGAGAAAATCCTGGTCGATCGCGCAGGAGCCTTCATAGTGCAGGTCGGCCTGGGTGACTTTCACACGGTGAAGCTTACCTTGTAGCATTTTGCGAATCATTACGTTTACCTTTCACTTCCGGGTAGTAAAACTACGCCAGTTCAACCACTTTGTTGTCGATAAGGCGGGCCTGGCCGAGCCAAGCCGCCACCAGAATTACCGCACGTTTGCTGGTATCTGAGAGTTCCAGAAGCGTATCGGCATCCCGAATTTGAACGTCGTCAGCACGAAGACCTTTCTCGTTCAGCGCCTGTTCAGCCAGAGCGATGATTTCTTCTGCGGTTAATTCTTTTGCCAGCAGTTGCTCTGCCATGGTATTCATGACTTTGCTTAAGCCTGGCGCAATTTTACGCTGTTCCGCAGTCAGATAGCCGTTACGGGAGCTAAGCGCCAGGCCATCTTTCGCACGTACAATCGGCACGCCGACAATCTCTATGTCGTAGCCCATATCGGCAACCATTTTGCGGATCAGCGCCAGCTGCTGGAAATCTTTCTCGCCAAAGCAGGCGATGTCCGGCTGCACCAGGTTAAACAGCTTGCTGACGATGGTGGAAACGCCGCGGAAATGGCCCGGACGGCTGGCACCCTCCAGCATGGTCGAAATACCCGGTACGTCGACGTAGGTCGCTTCAGTGGTACCCTGAGGATAAACATCTGCGGGGGCCGGTGCGAAGACGATATCCGCATGACGTTTTTTGAGCTTCTCGCAATCTTCCTGCAAGGTACGTGGATAGCGCGCCAGATCGTCTTCGCGATCGAACTGCATCGGGTTAACGAAGATACTGACTACCACGATATCTGCACGGGCTCTCGCTTCATCGACCAGCTTCATATGGCCGTCGTGCAGATTGCCCATGGTCGGGACCAGGGCGATACGTTTACCTTCCTGACGTGCACGGCGGATATGCTGGCGCAGCAGCGGCAGAGTTTCTATGATTAGCACACCTGGACTCCTTAATGGAAACTGTGTTCTTCGCCCGGATAAACGCCGGACTCAACCTCGGCAATATACTGCCGCACAGCAGCACGCATGTCGCCTGCTTCTGTCAGGAAATTTTTAGCAAATTTTGGAATGTGACCGCCGGTGATCCCGAAGGCGTCGTGCATGACCAGAATCTGGCCATCGGTGACGTTGCCCGCGCCGATGCCGATCACCGGAATCGACAGCGCCTCAGTGATACGCTTAGCCAGCTCAACCGGCACACACTCCAGCACCAGCAGCTGTGCACCAGCGGCTTCCAGCGCCAGGGCATCATCAAACAGCGTCTGCGCCGCATCGCCACGCCCCTGAACTTTATAACCGCCAAAGATATTCACGGACTGCGGCGTCAGCCCTAAGTGCCCGCAAACTGGCACGGCCCGTTCGGTGAGCATTTTCACCGTATCGACCAGCCAGTCGCCGCCTTCGATTTTGACCATATTGGCGCCGGCGCGCATCACTGTTGCCGCATTTTCAAAGGCCTGTTCCGGGGTGGCATACGCCATAAACGGCAGATCGGAAAGTAGCAGGCAGGCGGGCGCACCCCGGCGCACGGCGCGGGTATGGTAAGCAATATCCTCGACCGTGACCGGCAGAGTAGAATCATGTCCTTGTACCGTCATCCCTAACGAGTCTCCGACCAGCATGACGTTGATCCCTTCTTCGGCAAACAGTTTTGCGAAGCTGTAGTCATACGCGGTGATAGTGGCGAAGCGTTTCTTTTCCTGCTTGCATTTCTGCAATAAGGAGATGGTAGTTGGTTTCATACTGTTTCCTGATGGCCCAAAAGCGGATCTTTGCGCATTCTAACAGTAACATTCGAGGGAACAATGATTTTAGGCAATCGATTAACCATATTTAACACATGGCTAATCGGGGGTGACACGGGATTACCAGCGGACCGGTTTTTCCGCGTTGAGGCTTTGCAGAACGGCGTTCAGCGAGGTGCCGTCAGGGAAGGTGAGATCGGGGGCGACTTCAAACAGCGGCCAGAGCATAAACCCACGGTTTTTCATGTCATAGTGCGGAACGGTGAGGCGCTCGGTGTTAATCACCTTGTGGCCGAAAAGCATAATATCGAGGTCGAGCGTGCGCGGTCCCCAGCGTTCGGCTTTACGTACGCGACCCTGCTGTAGCTCAATACGCTGGGTATTATCCAGCAGCGTTTCTGCGTCAAGGGCTGTTTCCAGCACCACGGCGGCGTTCAGATAATCAGGCTGATCCTGCGGGCCGAGCGGGGGCGTACGGTAAAAGGAGGAGACCGCCACGATATGGCTTTGCGGGATCTCCCCCAGCGCCTGAACGGCAGCGTTAACCTGCTCAAGCGGAGAGGCCAGATTGCTGCCGATGGCAATATACGCCAGGGTCATGCTGTGCCTTCACGACGCGGCGCGCGCTTGCGCGGGCGACGGTGACGACGGCGCGGTGCCGGCTCGTCATCGAGATCCGTGAGCATATCTTTTTGCTCCGGTGGTGCAGAGACCTGAAATTCTCCCCACCACTGCGCCAGGCGCTGTAGCTCCTGGTTTCTTTCGACTTCAGCACGCAGAGAGAGCAAATCGAACGCGGCGCGGAACTTAGGATGCTCCATCAGTTTCCAGGCACGTTTACCCTGACGGCGGGACATACGCAGCTGAAGCTGCCAGATATCACGCACCAGCGTGGTAATACGTTTCGGGATCGCCAGCGTGCGACAGCCTTCGTCCAGCACGTCGTTTGCCGCCAGCGCGAACGCATCATAATAGGCGAGGCCGCTCTCCTGGGTAATGCGCTGCGCCGTTTCCAGCAGCGGATACCAGAACATGGCCGCGAACAGGAACGCCGGATTCACGCGCATATCGTTATGAATACGGGTATCCGTGTTCTTCAGCACCTGTGCAATCATCCGCTCCATTGCGCTGTCACCGTTTTCGGTGAAGTAGCGGGTAATGGTCGGGAACAGCGGCTGGAACAGGTTGTATTCACGCAGCAAATTGTAGGTTTCAAACCCGTAGCCTGCCTGGAGCAGCTTTAACGACTCCTCAAACAGACGGGCAGGGGGGACGTCGTTAATCAGCGTCGCCAGGCGCGGGATCGGCTCTGCGGTTTCCGGGCTGATACGCATGTTTAGCTTGGCGGCGAAACGCACGGCGCGCAGCATTCGGACCGGATCTTCGCGATAGCGCGTTTCCGGCGTGCCGATCAGGCGAATCAGGCCGTCTTTCAGATCCTGCATACCGCCGACGTAATCGCGCACGGTAAAATCCGCCACGCTGTAGTAAAGGCTGTTGATGGTGAAATCGCGACGCTGAGCATCTTCTTCAATAGAGCCGAAGATGTTGTCGCGCAGCAGCATGCCGTTTTGGCCGCGCTGGGAAGTTGTGCGATCGTTGACGCCCGCTTCGTGGTGACCGCGGAAGGTCGCCACTTCAATAATTTCCGGTCCAAACATCACGTGCGCCAGACGGAAACGGCGACCAACCAGACGGCAGTTGCGGAATAATTTACGCACCTGTTCAGGCGTGGCGCTGGTCGTCACGTCGAAATCTTTTGGTTTTTTGCCCAGCAGTAAATCGCGCACCCCGCCGCCGACGAGATAGGCCTCGTAGCCTGCTTTATTCAGACGATAGAGCACCTTGAGGGCATTTTCACTGATATCTTTGCGGGAAATATTGTGCTGCTCACGCGGAATGACCGACATGTGTGGCTGTGCAATAGCATCATTCGCCATGCTCTCTTCGCGGCTCAGCACTTTACGGCAAAAATTAGCGACTCGGGTAAAAATAGTACACCTCGTAGTGTGTTTTGTTATCAAAAAAGCGGCTAATCATAGCTCAGCGCAACGCATTTGAGAATGCTGGATTTTTGGCACGGCCATAAGCGTCCAGTCAGCAATGGCCGTTTTCAGCAATTCATCCAGACTCAGATCCTGCCATTCCTGCGTTACATTCTGGTTGAGAAATCGCAGCGCGTCGATCAATACCGGGCGCGGATCGCCGTCAGGCAGCGCCGGGGCATGATTCTGTTTTGACAGCTTACTCCCCTGTTCATTGACCGCCAGCGGCAGATGAATGTAATCCGGCACCGTCCAGCCAAACTGCTGGTAAAGCGATATTTGCCGCACGGTAGGCTCAACCAAATCCGCCCCACGCACGATTTCCGTGACGCCCTGGAAATGGTCATCGACAACCACCGCCAGGTTATAGGCAAACAAGCCATCACGACGGTGAATAATAAAATCTTCACGCGCCAGACGATCATCCGCCTGAATGGTTCCTGAGAGGACATCGGTAAACTGCGTCACCGGAGCGCGCTGTATCAGCCGTACGGCGGCATTCTCAGGGCCGTTGTGCCGCGTACGGCAGTGGCCGTCGTAAACGCCACCCACGCTCTGAATTCGCGCACGCGTGCAGGTGCAGTTATAGGAAAGGCCCTGTTCAGCAAGCCACGCCAGACGTTCACGGTAGGCATCATGGCGTTGAGACTGCCAGAGTACGTCGCCGTCCCAGTGAAGACCGTAATGTTCCAGCTGACGCAGAATAGTTTCTGCCGCACCGGGAACTTCACGCGGAGGATCGATATCTTCAATGCGAACCAGCCATTTACCCTGACGGGCGCGAGCCTGTAGGTAGCTGCCGAGCGCGGCAATTAATGAGCCGAAGTGTAATTCACCGGAGGGAGATGGCGCAAAGCGCCCGATATAGTGAGATTCAGACATATCAACGGTAACAAGGCGGGAGAAACTCCCGCCTTAGCAGAGTAGTGAGAGGGAAGGCGTTAGCCAGCCATCTGTTTTTCGCGGATTTCTGCCAGCGTTTTACAGTCGATGCACAGATCGGCTGTTGGACGCGCTTCCAGACGACGAATACCGATTTCAACACCGCAGGATTCGCAGTAGCCAAAATCTTCGTCCTCGACCTTTTTCAGCGTTTTCTCGATCTTTTTGATCAGTTTGCGCTCGCGGTCACGGTTACGCAGTTCGAGGCTGAACTCTTCTTCCTGAGCGGCACGGTCGACCGGATCCGGGAAGTTAGCAGCTTCATCCTGCATATGTGTAACGGTGCGATCGACTTCATCCCTGAGTTGATTACGCCATGCTTCAAGAATACGCTTGAAGTGCGACAGCTGGGCTTCGTTCATATACTCTTCGCCCGGCTTCTCTTGATACGGCTCCACCCCAGCGATGGCGAGAATACTCAGGGACGATGTTTTACGGTTTTGCCCTTCTTGCATGTTGCTTCTCCTTAACACGCACTATCGATCCCCGTGTTGGGGGAAAAATCAGGTCGCTATAAATAGCAGATGCTTTTCCGTATGGCAATTATCTAAACGTAACACTTGACAACCCTGTGAGGAAAAGCGTATTTGCGCACGCGGCCAGAACACTTATTAGTCAATCGTCTAATCCCTTATAGGACAATGGGAAGAGAGGATCTCAGAGTCATATTATCGGCAGAAAGTTCCGCTTTATAAGCGAAAATCTCTACCCCCTGCTTTTGTGCCTCATTCAACAATTGCGCGTATTTAGGATCAATATGACGGGCCGGGGAAAACCGTTCAATGGCTGAATGCAGAACCGCAAACAGCAACACGGCGCGCTTGCCCGCCGCCGCTACACTCATTAGCTCCCGCAGATGCTTCTGGCCACGTAGCGTTACCGCATCCGGAAAGAAGCCGTTTTCCTCTTCCGCTAACGTCACTGATTTCACTTCAATATAGCACTCAGGGCGGTCTTCCGCCTGTAACATAAAATCAATTCTGCTGCTTTCATCGCCATATTTCACTTCGCTTTTTTGCGTGCCGTAACCCACCAGTTCAGGAAGGATTCCATTTGTCAGGGCTTCCTTAACCAGCTGATTTGCGCGCAGGGTATTAACGCAAATAAATGCCCCGCTTTGCGTCTCGGTCATTTCCCAGGTATGAGGATATTTGCGTTTAGTATTTTCTGATGTGGAATACCAGACCGTGTCACCCGGCGTGGCGCAACCGGTCATGGCACCGGTGTTAGGACAATGCAGCGTGAGCGTTTCGCCCTCAGGGGTGATCACGTCAGCGAGAAAGCGTTTGTAACGCTGGATCAGCGTGGCGGGCTGGAGTGCAGGGCTAAACTTCATCAGGATTCCTTAACGTATCGCCCAGCGTCCAGCGCTGGAGCGGAGTATAGCGGGTGCGTCCTTGTACAAAGGCAGATTCGTACAGCGCAAATTCATTCACCTGAAAGGACCAGTGGAAGCCCGGTGGCGGGATGGCAACAGCCTGACCCGCATCGCGCAGCAGGGTAATGTGGGGATGAAACGGCTGCGGGCTCTGATAACAGCCGCTGCGCGCGGCCTGTGCCCGCAGCATATTTGCGAGCTGGAGCAGTCCGCGAGGGGGCTGCCGCGTCCCCAGCCAGACCACCCGAGAGCGTAGCCATTGCCCGGCATCGTCAAGATGCAGCGTAAAACCCGGCTGAGAAATGCGTCCGGCCATTGCGCTTAACGCGCGCTGCTTTTCTGCGCTCACCTCGCCAAGAAAAGCTAACGTCAGGTGCATATTGGCGGCGACGACAGGGCGGCCCGCTTCCGCGGGGAAGTGGCTGGCGCGCCACCGAACAATTTGCCGTTGAAGCGTGGTGGGTAATTCAATGGCGAAGAATAGCCGTTTTGACTCAGACATGCGCAAGACTCGGTAATGATATGCGCCGATGCTACAATGTACGCCAATTAATGTTAACCCTCTGGAGCCGTAAGTGTCCTCTTTGCCCGTCGCCGTCGTCCTTCCTGAGCTTCTCGCAGCCTTAGAACATGCGCCACAGGTTTTGCTCAGCGCGCCCACCGGAGCGGGTAAATCCACCTGGCTGCCCCTGCAAATTCTGCGCGAGGGGAGCATCAGCGGGAAAATTATC
This sequence comes from Enterobacter cloacae complex sp.6700776, assembly GCF_048284255.1. Lineage (NCBI taxonomy): Bacteria > Pseudomonadati > Pseudomonadota > Gammaproteobacteria > Enterobacterales > Enterobacteriaceae > Enterobacter > Enterobacter cloacae complex sp.6700776. Next base: position 232,476 of record NZ_JBLVYK010000006.1, read on the forward strand.
CTGCTGGAACCGCGCAGGCTGGCGGCGCGCAATGTGGCGCAGCGCCTGGCGGAACTGCTGAATGAAAAACCGGGCGAGACGGTAGGGTACCGGATGCGCGCCGAAACCTGCATTGGCCCGTCTACGCGGCTGGAGGTGGTCACTGAAGGCATTCTTACCCGTATGCTGCAAAACGATCCGGAGCTGAGCGGCGTCGGGCTGGTGATCCTTGATGAATTTCACGAGCGCAGCCTCCAGGCCGATCTGGCCCTTGCGCTGCTGCTCGACGTTCAGCAGGGGCTGCGCGACGACCTTCGGCTGCTGATTATGTCGGCGACGCTGGATAACGAGCGGCTCCGGCAGACGCTCCCTGACGCGCCGATGATCTCCTCTGAAGGGCGTGCGTTCCCGGTCGAGCGCCGCTATCAGCCGCTGCCTGCCCATCAGCGTTTTGACGAAGCCGTTGCCATCGCCACCGCCGAATTGCTCCGTCAGGAACCCGGCTCGCTGCTGCTGTTTTTACCCGGCGTAGGCGAAATCCAGCGCGTACAGGAGCAACTGGCATCCAGGGTGAGCAGTGACGTTATGCTGTGCCCGCTCTACGGCGCGCTGCATTTGGCTGACCAGCGCAAGGCGATCCTTCCCGCACCGGCGGGGCAACGCAAAGTGATACTGGCGACCAATATCGCCGAAACCAGTTTGACCATCGAAGGCATTCGCCTGGTGGTGGACAGTACGCAGGAGAGGGTGGCCAGTTTTGATCCGCGTACCGGGCTGACCAGGCTACTGACGCAGCGCATCAGCCAGGCCTCAATGGTGCAGCGCGCAGGCCGAGCAGGGCGTCTTGAGCCGGGTATTTGCCTGCATTTAACCAGCGCCGAGCAGGCGGAGCGTGCGGCATTGCAGAGTACGCCTGAGATTTTACAAAGCGATCTCTCCGGGCTGGTAATGGATCTGATGCAGTGGGGCTGCCCGGACCCTGACCAGCTCACCTGGCTTAATCCTCCGCCTGTTGTGAACCTTTCCGCCGCGCGCAGCCTGCTGACCCAGCTTGGCGCGCTGGAAGGCGAGCGACTGACGGCGCGCGGCCAGAAAATGGCGGCGCTGGGCAACGATCCGCGTCTGGCAGCGATGCTGGTGGCAGCACAAGGCGACGATGAAATTGCCACGGCGGCAAAACTGGCGGCTATTCTTGAGGAGCCGCCGCGCGGTGGCAGCAGCGATCTGGGACAGGCCTTTTCACGCCAGCAGGGAAACTGGCAACAGCGCGCGCAGCAGTTGTGTCACCGCCTGAAGAGCCGGGGAGGATCGCCTGACAGCGATAAAGTTATCCCTCTTCTGGCCCAGGCCTTCCCGGACAGAATCGCGCGCCGTCGCGGGCTGGATGGTCGTTATCAACTGGCAAATGGGATGGGCGCGATGCTGGACAGCGATGATGCTCTGACGCGTCATGAATGGCTGATCGCGCCGCTCTTACTCCAGGGCAGTCACTCCCCGGATGCGCGCATCTTGCAGGCGGTTGCCGTAGATATTGACGCCCTGACGCGTGCCTGCCCGCAGCTGCTTCAGCAATCTGACATTGTCGAATGGGATGATGCCCAGGGCACGCTGAAGGCGTTCCGTCGTAGCCAGATTGGCAAACTGACGCTCGGGACAAAACCGCTGGCTAAGCCGTCGGAGGAAGAGTTACACCAGGCGATGCTGAACGGCATTCGGGAAAAAGGGCTGAGCGTATTGAACTGGACGCCTGAGGCCGAACAATATCGCATTCGCCTGCACTGCGCCGCGAAGTGGCTGCCGGAACAGGGGTGGCCAGCGGTGGATGATGAGACGCTGCTCGCGACGCTTGAACAGTGGTTGTTGCCGCAGATGAGCGGCGTACACTCCCTGCGCGCCCTGAAGGCGCTTGATGTTAAGGCAGCGTTACAGAATTTACTGGACTGGTCGTTACGTCAACGTCTGGATAGTGAACTGCCTGGGCATTACACTGTGCCAACCGGGAGCCGGATTGCCATTCGTTATCATGAGGATAATCCGCCAGCGCTGGCGGTTCGGATGCAGGAGATGTTTGGTGAGGCCACCACGCCGTCAATCGCTGAAGGGCGCGTGCCGTTAGTGCTTGAGCTGCTTTCGCCTGCGCATCGTCCCTTGCAGATCACCCGCGATCTGAGGGCGTTCTGGGCGGGGAGCTATCGTGAAGTGCAGAAAGAGATGAAGGGGCGATATCCCAAACACGTCTGGCCGGACGATCCGGCGAATACCGCGCCGACACGGCGCACGAAGAAATATTCGTAATGGGGGAGTGCGGCCTGAAAGGGAAAGTGCGGCCTGATGCCCTCACCCCGGCCCTCTCCCACAGGGAGAGGGAGAAAACACTAAAGACTTTCCTGTCAGGAAAGTCTTGCTGTTTATTTTGAGAGATTTCTTCTTTCACTGACCTGTGCAAGATAAGAAAATCTGGCCTTTGCGCCTGAATGTTGCGGAGAAAAAGCATGGCGGGGAATGACCGCGAGCCAATAGGACGTAAGGGAAAGCCGACGCGTCCGGCGAAAGAAAAGGTAAGCCGTCGTCGCCTCAGAGATGAGGAGTATGACGATGACTATGAAGACGATTATGAGGATGAAGAACCGATGCCGCGTAAAGGGAAAGGCAAAGGGCGTAAGCCACGTGGTAAGCGCGGCTGGTTCTGGCTGCTGCTGAAGCTGTTTATTGTTTTTGTTGTCCTGATCGCGATTTACGGCGTTTATCTGGATCAGAAGATCCGCAGCCGTATTGACGGGAAAGTCTGGCAATTGCCTGCGGCAGTGTACGGCCGCATGGTGAACCTTGAGCCGGACATGTCCATCAGCAAGAACGAGATGGTGAAGCTGCTGCAAGCCACGCAGTATCGTCAGGTCACGAAAATGACCCGTCCGGGTGAATTTACCGTCCAGGCGAAAAGCATTGAGATGATCCGCCGTCCGTTCGACTTCCCGGACAGTAAAGAGGGGCAGGTGCGCGCGCGTCTGACCTTTGACGGCGATCGCCTGGAAACCATTGAGAACATGGATAACGATCGCCAGTTCGGTTTCTTCCGTCTCGATCCACGTCTCATCACCATGCTGTCGTCCGCAAACGGCGAACAGCGCCTGTTCGTGGCGCGTAACGGCTTCCCGGATCTGCTGGTGGATACCCTGCTGGCAACCGAAGACCGCCACTTCTACGAGCACGACGGTATTAGCCTTTACTCCATTGGTCGTGCGGTACTGGCGAACCTGACCGCGGGGCGTACGGTGCAGGGGGCGAGTACCCTGACCCAGCAGCTGGTGAAAAACCTGTTCCTCTCCAGCGAGCGCTCTTACTGGCGTAAAGCCAACGAAGCGTACATGGCCGTGCTGATGGATGCGCGCTACAGCAAGGATCGTATTCTTGAGCTGTACATGAACGAGGTGTACCTCGGTCAGAGCGGCGATAACGAGATCCGCGGCTTCCCGCTGGCGAGCCTGTACTACTTTGGCCGTCCGGTAGAAGAGCTGAGCCTTGACCAGCAGGCGCTGCTGGTGGGCATGGTAAAAGGCGCGTCGATCTACAACCCGTGGCGTAACCCGAAACTGGCGCTGGAGCGTCGTAACCTGGTGCTGCGTCTGCTGCAACAACAGCAGGTGATTGACCAGGAGCTGTACGACATGCTGAGCGCGCGTCCGCTGGGCGTTCAGCCGCGCGGTGGGGTGATCTCTCCGCAGCCTGCCTTTATGCAGATGGTACGTCAGGAGTTGCAGTCTAAGCTCGGCGATAAAGTGAAAGATCTCTCCGGGGTGAAGATCTTCACCACCTTTGACTCCGTGGCGCAGGATGCGGCAGAAAAAGCGGCGGTTGAAGGTATTCCGGTTCTGAAGAAGCAGCGTAAGCTGAGCGATCTGGAAACCGCGATGGTGGTAGTTGATCGCAACACCGGCGAAGTTCGCGCCATGGTGGGCGGCGCCGAGCCGCAGTATGCGGGCTATAACCGCGCGATGCAGGCGCGTCGTTCGATTGGTTCACTGGCAAAACCGGCAACCTACCTGACCGCGCTGAGCCAGCCGAATCTCTATCGACTGAACACCTGGATTGCCGATGCGCCAATCTCCCTGCGCCAGCCTAACGGCCAGGTGTGGTCTCCGCAGAACGATGATAAGCAGTTCAGCGGCCAGGTGATGCTGGTGGATGCGTTAACCCGCTCGATGAACGTGCCGACTGTTAACCTCGGCATGGCGCTGGGCCTCCCCGCCATCACCGACACCTGGCAGAAGCTGGGCGTACCGAAAGATCAGCTGCACCCTGTGCCAGCGATGATCCTGGGGGCGCTTAACCTGACGCCAATCGAAGTGGCCCAGGCGTTCCAGACCATCGCCAGCGGCGGAAACCGTGCTCCGCTCTCCGCCCTGCGTTCGGTGATTGCCGAAGATGGCTCCGTGCTGTATCAGAGCTTCCCGCAGGCGGAGCGCGCTGTTCCGGCGCAGGCGGCCTATATGACGCTGTGGACCATGCAGCAGGTGGTCCAGCGCGGTACCGGGCGTCAGCTGGGGGCGAAGTATCCTGGTCTGCATCTGGCGGGTAAAACCGGGACTACCAACAACAACGTCGATACCTGGTTCGCCGGTATTGATGGCCGTGAAGTGGTGATCACCTGGGTGGGCCGCGATAACAACCAGCCGACCAAACTGTATGGTGCGAGCGGCGCGATGTCGATTTACCAGCGCTATCTGGCCAATCAGTCTCCGGTGCCGCTGAACCTCGTTGCCCCGGAAGATATCGTCGATATGGGCGTGGACAGCTCGGGTAACTTCATCTGTGGCGGCGGCGTGCGTTCGCTGCCGGTCTGGACGACCAACCCGGATGCGCTGTGCCAGCAAAGCCAGCCAGAAGAACCGACAGGTAACCCGTTCGATCAGTCTTCTCAACCTCAGCAGCCGCAGCAGCAACAGCCGCAGCAGCAGAACGAGAAGAAAGACAGCGACGGCGTCGCCGGCTGGATCAAGGATATGTTCGGCGGCAACTAGCCCTTATGACACCCCCTTCCCTGGAAGGGGGTATTTTTTCACCTCAGCAACTCATTTCCTTAACCCTATTTTCAATCCTTATTAACGACCCGTTTTCCGTTGATTATTTCTTAAACCCTCAATTCTTGTAGGGCCGCATATCGCTTGCTATGCCGTCAGCGTTTCGCATATTATTCTGCGGTCATAATAATAATTCTCGTTTACGTTATCATTCACCTTTTTCATCAGAGATCCATCATGGCGCTTTCCAATACTGCTCAGCCAATTAACACGTCGCTGCGTAAAATCGCAGCCGTCGTAGCCACAGCGGTTGCCGGCATGTCTGCTTATGCACAGGCCGCTGAAACCCCCAAGAAAGAAGAAACCATCACCGTGACTGCCGCACCGGCTGCACAGGAAAGTGCCTGGGGTCCTGCACCGACGATTGCGGCAAAACGCACTGCAACGGCGACGAAAACCGATACACCCATTGAGAAAACCCCGCAGTCTATTTCTGTTGTGACTCGTGAAGAGATGGACATGAAACAGCCGGGAACGGTTAAACAGGCCCTGGCCTACACCCCAAGCGTTTTCGCAACGCGCGGCGCCTCAACAACTTACGATGTGGTTTCGATTCGTGGTTTCACGACCTCCAGCACCGTGAATACCAACCAGTATCTGGATGGTATGAAGTTGCAGGGAGACAACTACTCTGAAGCGTCCATGGACCCGTACTTCCTTGAGCGCGTAGAGCTGCTGCGTGGCCCGACGTCTGTACTGTATGGCAAAAGCCATCCGGGCGGCGTAGTGAGTATGGTCAGTAAGCGTCCAACCACGGAACCGTTGAAAGAAATTCAGTTCAAAATGGGGACGGATAACCTCTGGCAGACGGGGTTTGATTTCAGCGACGCGATTGACGATGACGGCGTGTGGTCCTACCGTCTGACCGGTCTGGGACGTAGTGAGAACGCGCAGCAGGAAATGGTGAAATCTACTCGTTACGCGATTGCGCCGTCTTTCAGCTGGCGTCCTGATGATAAAACCGATTTCACCTTCCTGAGCAACTTCCAGAGCGATCCGGATGCGGGTTACTACGGCTGGCTGCCACGTGAAGGTACCGTTGTGCCTTACTATGATGCTAACGGAAAAGCGCACAAACTGCCGACCGACTTCAACGAAGGTGATGAAGACAATAAGATCTCCCGTCGTCAGAAAATGGTGGGTTACAGCTTCGCGCATGAATTCAACGACACCTTCACCGTGCGTCAGAACCTGCGTTATACCAAAATCAACACCCTTTACCGTTCAGTTTACGGTAACGGCTATATCGCCCCGGCCCAGATCAGCCGTGCCTACGTGCGCTCAGATGAAGACCTCAACTCGTTCACGGTTGATACACAGCTCCAGTCGAAATTCGCGACCGGCGCCGTTGACCATACCCTGCTGACGGGTGTGGATTACCTTCGTATGCGAAATGACATTGATGCTGACTACGGCACCGCCGATCCGATCAGCATGAACAATCCTCAGCACGGCAATGCGAACGTCAATGTGAACTTCCCGTATGCCATGCTCAATCGTCAGGAGCAGACCGGGCTCTATGCGCAGGATCAGGCTGAATGGGATAAGTGGGTACTCACCTTGGGTGGCCGCTATGACTTTGCGAAAACGTCTGCCTTTAACCGTAATAACGGAACCACCGCGGAAATTAACGATCAGGCATTTACCTGGCGCGGGGGGATTAACTACCTGTTCGACAACGGGATTACACCATACTTCAGCTACAGTGAATCTTTCGAACCGCTCTCTGGCACCACCCAGGGCGGCAAACCGTTCGATCCGGCACGCGGCAAGCAGTATGAAGCGGGCGTGAAGTATGTTCCAAAAGATCTGCCTGTTGTAGTGACGGCAGCGGTATACCAGCTGACCAAGAACAATAACCTGACCGCCGATCCGGCGAACCCGACCAGCGGCTTTAGCGTGCAGGGCGGTGAAATTCGCTCCCGAGGCTTTGAGCTGGAAGCGAAAGCGGCGGTGTCGGCTAACGTGAACGTGACGGCGGCCTACAGCTACACCGATGCGGAATACACCCACGATACCTGGTATGAAGGTCGTCGTCCGGCAGAAGTACCGCGCAACATGGCATCACTGTGGGCGGATTACACCTTCCACGAGACGGCGCTAAGTGGCCTGACCGTTGGTGCGGGTGCTCGCTACATCGGTAACACGGTGACGTACTACTCCTCAGCGTCGCCTAAAGCCTATGAGTCCTTTAACGTCGCGGGTTATGCCCTGGCGGATGCGACCGTGAAATACGATCTGGCGCGCTTCGGTCTGCCGGGCTCTTCCGTCGGCGTCAACGTGAACAACATCTTTGATCGTGAATACGTCTCCAGCTGCTACAGCGAGTATGCATGCTACTGGGGAGCAGGACGCCAGGTTGTTGCCACGGCGACCTTCCGCTTCTAACCTCTTTATGGGCACGGTTCGCCGTGCCCTTTTTATTTAAGTTGGCTGACATGCAGGATACTAAAACGCAATCCGACTCCACCTTCACGCTCAACAATCTCTCCTTTCGCGTACCCGGGCGCACCTTGCTGCATCCGCTCTCTTTGACGTTTCCCGCAGGTAAAGTGACCGGTTTAATCGGGCACAATGGTTCCGGTAAATCGACGCTGCTGAAGATGCTGGGCCGTCATCAGCCACCGTCCGAGGGCGACATTCTGCTGGATGACCAGCCGCTGGCGAGCTGGAGCAGTAAGGCCTTTGCCCGCAAGGTGGCCTATCTGCCGCAGCAGTTGCCGCAGGCGGAGGGGATGACGGTGCGCGAGCTGGTGGCGATTGGACGTTATCCGTGGCACGGTGCGCTCGGGCGTTTTGGCGTTGCTGACAGAGAGAAAGTGGAAGAGGCGATCGCGCTGGTTGGGTTAAAACCGCTGGCGCACCGTCTGGTGGATAGCCTGTCCGGTGGCGAGCGTCAGCGCGCATGGATCGCAATGCTGGTGGCGCAGGACAGCCGCTGCCTGCTGCTCGACGAACCCACTTCAGCGCTGGATATTGCTCATCAGGTTGACGTCCTGGCGCTGGTGCATCGGTTAAGCCAGCAGCGCGGCCTGACTGTGATTGCCGTTCTGCATGATATCAACATGGCGGCACGCTACTGCGACTATCTGGTAGCGCTGCGCGGCGGTGAAATGATCGCTCAGGGTACGCCTGCCGAACTGATGCGCAGCGAAACGCTGGAACATATCTACGGTATTCCTATGGGCATTCTGCCTCACCCGGCCGGGGCTGCACCCGTGAGCTTTGTCTACTGATGCTGGATCCAACATTAATTAGCCGCCGTCGCCTGCTAACGGCCATGGCACTCTCACCGCTGCTGTTAAAGATGGGCCCGGCCCGCGCTGCCGCAGTCGATCCGCACCGCATCGTGGCGCTGGAGTGGTTGCCCGTCGAACTGATGATGGCGCTGGGCGTGACGCCTTACGGCGTGGCCGATATTCCCAACTACACCCTGTGGGTGAATGAGCCAAAACTGCCGGACTCCGTCATCGACATCGGTCTGCGTACGGAGCCGAACCTTGAGCTTCTCACCCAGATGAAACCGTCTTATTTATTCTGGTCTGCGGGGTATGGCCCGTCGGAAGAGACCATGGCGAAGATTGCGCCCGGACGGGGCTTTTCCTTTAGCGACGGTAAAAAGCCGCTGACCATGGCAAAAAATTCCATCCACGAGATGGCGCAGTTCCTCAACCGTGAGGCTGAGGCGAAAAAACATCTCAATGAATTTGATGCGCTGATTGATTCCCTTAAGCCGCGCTTTGCCCACCGTGGCGATCGGCCTTTGCTGATGGTGACCCTGCTGGATGCCCGCCATATGCTGGTCTTTGGAAATAACTGTCTGTTCCAGGAAGTACTCGACAGCTTTGGCATTCGCAATGCCTGGGAAGGCGAGATGACATTCTGGGGCAGTACCGCCGTGGGTATTGACCGTCTGGCGGCGTTTCGTGATGTGGACGTGCTGTGCTTTGACCACGGCAATGAGCGCGAAATGCAAACCCTGATGGCGACTCCGCTCTGGCAGGCAATGCCGTTCGTCCGCGAGCAGCGCTTCCTGCGCGCGCCAGCGGTATGGTTCTACGGCGCGACGCTGTCGGCCATGCATTTTGCCCGCGTGCTGGACAATGCACTGGGAGGCAAGGCATGAGCACGCGTATGGCCCGTTTCCCGATGTTACTGTTAGCGCTCATTTTTCTGGCTGCCCTGGCATTAACCGGCTTTAACCTGACCACGGCATTACCGCGCGATCAGTGGGCAGCCGCGTTTGCCGCACCGGATATCGACAATATTCAGCAAATGCTGTTTCACTACAGCCTGCTGCCGCGTCTGGCTATCTCCCTGCTGGTCGGGGCGGGACTGGGACTGGTGGGTGTACTGTTTCAGCAGGTGCTACGTAACCCGCTGGCGGAGCCAACCACGCTGGGCGTGGCGACGGGGGCTCAGCTGGGGATCACCATCACCACGCTCTGGACCCTGCCGGGAGCGTTAACCTCGCAGTTTGCCGCGCTGGCAGGCGCATGCGTGGTCGGTGCGCTGGTCTTTGGCGTAGCCTGGGGAAAACGTCTCTCACCGGTCACGCTGATCCTCGCGGGGCTGGTCGTCAGCCTCTACTGTGGGGCGATCAACCAGCTGCTGGTGCTGTTTCACCACGACCAGCTGCAAAGCATGTTTATGTGGAGTACCGGCACGCTCACCCAGACCGACTGGAGTATCGTCCAGCGCCTGTGGCCGCAGCTGTTTGGCGGCGTGGTGCTGACGCTGCTGCTGCTGCGTCCGCTCACGTTGATGGGCCTCGATGACGGCGTGGCGCGCAATCTCGGGCTGGCGCTGTCGCTGGCCCGTCTGGCGGCCCTGACCCTGGCGATTGTGCTGAGCGCGTTACTGGTTAACGCCGTCGGCATCATCGGTTTTATCGGCCTGTTTGCGCCATTGCTGGCAAAAATGCTCGGCGCGCGCCGTCTGCTGGCGCGTCTGATGCTGGCGCCGCTGATTGGTGCGCTGATCCTCTGGCTTTCCGATCAGCTCATTCTCTGGCTGGCGCGCGTCTGGATGGAAGTTTCCACGGGCTCGGTGACGGCCCTGATCGGCGCGCCGCTGCTGCTGTGGCTGCTGCCGCGCCTGCGCAGCATTAGCGCTCCGGCGATGGATGCCGGCGATAAAGTGCATGCCGAGCGTCAGTCGGTGGTGTGGTTCAGCCTTGCCGGGCTGGCAGTGCTGGTTATCGCCTCGTTTGCCGCACTCTCGCTGGGACGCGACGCCACGGGCTGGCACTGGGCAACGGGGGATTTGCTGCATGAACTCATGCAGTGGCGCTGGCCGCGGATTTTCTCCGCGCTGATTGCGGGCGTCATGCTGGCGGTGGCGGGCTGTATTATCCAGCGTCTCACCGGCAACCCGATGGCAAGCCCGGAAGTATTAGGGATCAGCTCCGGGGCCGCGTTTGGCGTAGTGTTGATGTTGTTCCTCGTACCGGGAAATGCGTTCGGCTGGCTGATGCCTGCCGGGAGTATCGGTGCGGCAGTCACGCTGATGATTATCCTGATCGCCTCCGGGCGAGGTGGTTTCTCACCTCACCGCATGCTGCTGGCCGGGATGGCGCTCAGCACCGCGTTTACTATGCTGCTGATGATGTTGCAGGCGAGCGGCGATCCGCGCATGGCGCAGATCCTGACATGGATTTCCGGTTCAACGTACAACGCCACCGGCAGTCAGGTGGTGCATACCGGGATTGTGATGATCGTGCTGCTGGCGATTGTGCCGCTGTGCCGCCGCTGGATGACCATTCTGCCGCTGGGTGGGGATACCGCCCGCGCGGTCGGGGTGGCGCTGACGCCAACGCGCATTGCGCTGTTGCTGCTGGCCGCGTGCCTGACGGCGACGGCCACCATGACTATCGGCCCGCTCAGTTTTGTCGGATTAATGGCGCCGCATATCGCCCGTATGATGGGTTTCCGCAGGACTTTGCCGCATATCGTGATCTCTGCGCTGACGGGCGGGGCGATCCTGGTCTTTGCTGACTGGTGCGGAAGGATGGTGCTGTTCCCGTATCAGATCCCGGCGGGCCTCCTGTCGACCTTTATCGGCGCGCCTTACTTTATTTATCTGTTGAGAAAGCAGAGTCGGTAATAAAAGTAAACGGCAATCCTTAGATTGCCGTTTTAGTGTTTGCTCCCTCTCCCTGTGGGCTGAGGGTTGGGGTGAGGGCATCAAGCCGCACATTTTACAGCTTCGCAAATACCTTACGCGCTGCGTCGATGGTGTTATTGATATCTTCTTCGCTGTGCGCCACGGACATAAAGCCCGCTTCAAACGCTGACGGGGCAAGATACACGCCTTCTTCCAGCATCAGGTGGAAGAAGCGTTTGAAGCGTTCCACGTCGCATTTCACCACGTCCTGATAGCAGGTCACGGTTTTCGCATCGGTGAAGAAAATCCCGAACATCCCGCCCACGTGGTTCACCACCAGTGGAATACCCGCATCTTCTGCGGCTTCCAGCAAACCGTTTGCCAGTTGCGTCGTCCGGTCCGTCAAGGTTTCGTGGATACCCGGCTGCGCCACTTCGGTCAGACAGGCAAAGCCCGCCGCCATCGCAATCGGGTTACCGGAGAGCGTACCCGCCTGGTAAACCGGACCGGTTGGCGCCAGCGCGTCCATGACGTCCTTACGGCCGCCAAACGCGCCGACAGGCATGCCGCCGCCAATGATTTTGCCGAGGCAGGTCAGATCCGGCTCCACGCCGTAGTATGACTGCGCCCCCGCCAGCGCCACGCGGAAGCCGGTCATCACTTCGTCGATGATCAGCAGCGCGCCGAACTCATCACACAGGGCGCGCAGGCCCGGCAGGAAGTCAGGCTGCGGTGGGATACAGTTCATGTTGCCCGCAACTGGCTCAACGATGATGCAGGCGATCTCCTGCGGATACTGCTCGAACGCGGCGCGAACGGTGTTCAGATCGTTATAGGTGCAGGTCAACGTGTGTTTCGCGAAATCAGCCGGCACCCCCGGGGAGTTCGGCTGGCCGAGGGTCAGCGCGCCGGAACCAGCTTTCACCAGCAGACAGTCGGCATGGCCGTGATAACAACCTTCGAACTTGATGATCTTGTCACGGCCGGTAAAACCGCGCGCCAGACGGATAGCGCTCATGGTCGCTTCGGTACCGGAGTTCACCATACGCACCATGTCCATCGTTGGCACCAGTTCGGTGACCAGCTCCGCCATTTTTACTTCCATCTCGGTTGGCGCACCGAAGCTCAGGCCGCGCTGAGCGGCTTCAATCACCGCGTTGCGGATCGCCGGGTGGTTATGCCCCAGTACCATCGGGCCCCAGGAGCCGACGTAATCGACATAGGCTTTACCATCCACATCATACAGATATGCGCCATCCGCACGTTCGATAAACAGCGGGGTGCCACCCACGCCGGTAAAGGCGCGCACGGGTGAGTTCACGCCGCCTGGGATTAGCTCGCGGGCTGCGCTGTAGAGGTTTTCAGACTTGCTCATGGCGTCGTTCCTGGTTCGTAGAAATGAGTTAAGGCAACTATTCTAAGTGATTCGGAAGAGGTTATAAAATTTTTGCCCCATAGAAGGCTTAACAATTGTTAAGTATTTTTCAGGGGACGAGGGGATTGTCTCTGGTAGAATCCCTGCGGCCTTTTGTATGACGAAACAGAACAGGTAATGAACGAGAACACGCCTTCTTTTGAACAACAACAGTTTACGCGCGCGAAGCACCGGGTCAGTATCCGGCGGCTGCTCAACCGTGACAAAACCCCGTTAGCCATTCTGGTGGCAGCCGCCGTTGTGGGCACGCTGGCCGGGCTGGTAGGCGTCGCGTTTGAGAAAGCCGTCAATGCGGTGCTCAACTGGCGTATAGGTACCGTCGCCAGCTTTGCGGATCGTGAATGGCTGGTCTGGGTGTGGGCCTTTGGCCTTTCGGCCCTGTTTGCCATGGTGGGCTATTTTCTGGTGCGTAAATTCGCACCTGAAGCAGGCGGCTCGGGGATCCCTGAAATTGAGGGGGCGCTGGAAGAGCTACGCCCGGTTCGCTGGTGGCGCGTGCTTCCTGTGAAATTTATCGGCGGGATGGGAACGCTCGGAGCGGGCATGGTGCTCGGTCGGGAAGGACCAACGGTACAGCTGGGCGGTAACGTCGGGCGCATGGTCGGCGATCTGTTCCGTATGCGCAGCGCCGAAGCGCGCCATACGCTGCTGGCGACGGGGGCGGCGGCCGGGCTGTCTGCCGCGTTTAACGCGCCGCTGGCAGGTATCCTGTTTATCATTGAAGAGATGCGCGCCCAGTTCCGCTACAACCTGATCTCCATTAAAGCGGTGTTTACCGGCGTGATTATGTCGAGCATTGTCTTTCGCGTCTTTAACGGCGAAGGGGCGGTGATTGAAGTTGGCAAGCTAACCAATGCGCCGGTCAATACTTTGTGGCTGTATCTGATTCTTGGGATGATTTTTGGCGTCGTTGGCCCGCTTTTTAACACCCTGATTTTACGGGCTCAGGATATGTTTCAGCGCATCCATGGCGGAAATACCACGAAATGGGTGCTGGTGGGGGGCCTGCTTGGTGGCGTGTGCGGGATCCTCGGTTTTATCGAACCGAATGCGGCGGGCGGCGGTTTCGGTCTGATTCCCATTGCCGCGGCGGGGAATTTCAGCGTAGGCCTGCTGCTGTTTATGTTTATTTCACGCGTCATCACCACGGTATTGTGCTTCTCCTCTGGTGCCCCGGGCGGCATTTTCGCCCCGATGCTGGCGCTGGGAACGCTGCTGGGTACGGCGTTCGGGATGGCGGCGGCGGCAGGCTTCCCGGCCTACCATCTGGATGCGGGAACGTTTGCGGTTGCGGGAATGGGGGCGCTGCTGGCGGCCTCCCTGCGTGCGCCGCTGACCGGGATCGTGCTGGTGCTGGAAATGACCGACAATTACCAGCTCATTTTGCCAATGATCATTACCTGCCTCGGCGCGACACTATTAGCCCAATTCCTGGGTGGAAAACCGCTATACTCCACCATTCTTGCCCGTACCCTGGCGAAACAGGAAGCTGAACAGGCCCTGAAGCAGAATACTTGAATGAATTACCAGGGTATTAGATAATGACAAAAAGAATTGGGTGATTTTTACCCAATAGCAGTCGCAGTATTCATGGGAGCATAAGATGAGTGATGACGTAGCGTTGCCGCTGGAATTTACCGAAGCAGCAGCGAAAAAAGTGAAAACCCTGATTGCCGACGAGGACAATCCGGATCTGAAACTGCGTGTTTATATTACCGGCGGCGGCTGTAGTGGCTTCCAGTATGGTTTTACCTTTGACGACCAGGTTAACGATGGTGATATGACTATCGAGAAACAGGGCGTCGCGCTGGTGGTTGATCCGATGAGCCTGCAATATCTGGTGGGCGGTTCAGTGGACTACACTGAAGGTCTGGAAGGTTCGCGCTTTGTGGTGACTAACCCGAATGCGACCAGCACCTGCGGGTGTGGTTCTTCATTCAGTATTTAACCTGAATGCAAATTGTAGGCCCGGTAAGCGAAGCGCCACCGGGCTTATAAACGACACCTATCTTGAATTTTCATCCAGTGCAAACGTCGGCAGCTTCAGGTGCCAGCGTATCGCCGCTAAACGGATCACCAGCGTTACCACCATCCCCAGCATCGCCGCGTTTTCCAGTGGGACAGCAAAGGTGTAATATGCCGTGGCGTGAACAATCCCCCCGATGATACAGGCCGTCGCGTAGATTTCCGTTCGCAGGATCATCGGGACTTCTCGCGCCAGAATGTCGCGAATAATCCCTCCGCCCACGCCGGTCAACACGCCCATACAGATCGCCACCAGCGGGCCAGTCCCGGCAATAAAGGCTTTATTCACGCCTATTCCCACAAAGACCGCCAGACCGACGGCATCCAGCACCGGCAATATCCATTTTGGTAGTCTGCGAGGCTGACGAACCAGCACGATGGTTAACAGGCAGGTGACCATCGCCACCACCAGATCCGTTGGATCTTTTACCCAGAATACCGGGCCGTTTGCCAGCGCCATATCGCGAATCGTTCCGCCGCCTACCGCCGTAACGACGCCGAGCACCAGTACGCCAAAAGGATCCATGCGTAGTTTTCCGGCAAGCAAAACGCCGGAGATAGCAAAAACGGCTGTGCCAAGAATATCCAGCCAATACACGAGCATCGTTAAATCCTCGAATAGGGTATTTATCTGTTTGAGTGACTCTCTGCCAGTTCGGCGCAGAGTTGTTTTGCGGCGAGGATAATACGCGGGCTGGCGCGTTCAAACCAGTCGCTGTTGAGTGCGATGACCGGAATTTTAAGCTGCCGATGCCAGAATTGTTCTATTTTAGGAATCTCGCTCGCATTTCCGACCACCACAATGGCCTGCGGTTGTCGCGCCAGAACCTGCTCACGACTGACCTGCGGCCAGGGGACCCGGCTTTCGGCAAAGATATTTTCACCTCCACAGATCTCAAGCACCTGGTTCTGGATCGAACCTTTCCCGGTAGTGAACAGCGGCTGGCTGCCAAATTGCAGAAAAACGCGTTGTTTCGGTTGCGTGCCGTATCGGGTTTTTAGCGCAGCATAGTCGTTGAGCATCTGCTGTGCAGCGTGCTCGGCGCGTTGGGGGGTAGGGCTGAAGGGCGCGAGGTCCCGGAGGGTTTGCGCCACCTGTTCGATGCTCACCGCATCTACCCATTTTACCGTTATTCCCAGCGAAGAGAGCTGGTTCACCTGTCGTTCGGCATTACCACCGCGCCAGGCAAGAACCAGATCGGGCTTCAGCGCCACGATGCGTTCCAGGTTCATTCCCTGCCAGGTGGCAACCTGTTCGATTTGGGCGGCCTGCGGTGGATAATCGGAAAAGCTGCTCACCGCAACGGGCGTAATCCCGGCGGCAAACGCCAGTTCCGTATTGGCAGGGGAGAGTGTGATCACCCGCGGCGCGGCGATGAGCCAGGCCGGGGCGAGCAGAAGCAGGGCGACCAGCGCCCTGAATGACACCTTACCCACGCGCCAGTTTCTGCACCAGGGTTTCCACCATCACGGTGGACTGTTTGGCCGCAACGGCCAGGAACTCGTCGAAGCTGATGTGGGACTGCTGGTCCGCCACGTCAGAGATCGCGCGAACGACCACGAACGGCACGCTGAAGTTATGGCACACGTGCGCAATGGCCGTGGCTTCCATCTCAACGGCCACAGCCTGCGGGAAGTTATGACGGATTTTCGCCAGACCAACAGAGCCGTTGATAAAGGCATCGCCGCTGACGATCAGGCCACGCACCGCATTGAGGTTCAGCTCGTTAATGCAGCTTTCAGCGGCGGCAATCAGCTTATCATCCGCTTTAAACCCGGCCGGGCAGCCCGGAAGCTGACCATATTCGTAGCCGAATGCGGTGACATCTGCATCGTGGTAACGCGCTTCGTCGGAAACCACGATATCGCCCACTTTCAGCGTCGGCGCCAGACCGCCCGCCGAACCTGTATTAATGATAACGTCAGGCTTGCAGCGCTCAAGCAGCAGGGTCGCGCCCAGTGCCGCTGCAACTTTACCGATGCCTGATTTCAGCAGAGCCACGTCAACGCCGTTCAGCTGGCCGGTGTAGATCTCACAGCCACCAAGGGAGAGGGTCTGACGGTTCTCAATTTTGTCACGCAGCAGCGTAACTTCTTCTTCCATTGCACCAATAATGCCGATTTTCATAGATTTACTCGCGATGTGCCTTGTTAAGATGCATAGTCTATCATGCGGTTAAGGGGAAACGCATTCTCACGCGGGGGAGCACATGGCACCAATCGATTTTCGCACCAAAATTAACTGGCACCGACGTTTCCGTTCGCCGCAGGGCGATAAGAGCGAACATGAGATCCTGCGCATTTTTGAAAGCGATCGCGGACGCATCATCAATTCGCCCGCCATCCGCCGGTTACAGCAAAAAACCCAGGTGTTCCCGCTGGAGCGTAACGCTGCGGTGCGTACGCGGTTAACGCACTCCATGGAAGTGCAGCAGGTGGGGCGCTACATTGCGAAAGAGATCCTCAGCCGTCTTAAAGAGCAACGTCTGCTGGAAACCTACGGGCTGGATGAACTGACCGGGCCGTTCGAAAGCATCGTTGAGATGGCCTGCCTGATGCACGATATCGGCAATCCTCCCTTTGGTCATTTCGGCGAGGCCGCCATCAATGACTGGTTTAAACAGCGGCTTTTTCCCTCTGACGCCATAAGCCAGCCGCTCAGCGATGACCGCTGTGTGGTACGCGATTTACGCCTGCGTGAGGGCGAAGATAGCCTGAACGATCTGCGCCGCAAGGTGCGTCAGGATCTGTGTCATTTCGAAGGTAACGCGCAGGGGATCCGTCTGGTGCACTCCCTGATGCGCATGAATCTGACCTGGGCGCAGGTGGGCTGTATTCTCAAATACACGCGTCCCGCGTGGTGGATGGGGGAAACGCCTGCCACCCATAGCTACCTGATGAAAAAACCGGGCTATTACCTGTCGGAAGAAGCGTACATTGAACGGTTGCGTAAAGAACTTTCGCTAACGCCGAATGGCCGTTTTCCATTGACGTGGATTATGGAAGCGGCTGATGACATTTCTTATTGCGTGGCCGATCTGGAAGACGCAGTGGAAAAAAGAATATTCAGCGTCGAGGAGCTGTATCAGCATCTTCACGATGCCTGGGGAGAGCATGAAAAAGGTTCTCTGTTTGCACAGGTCGTCGAGAATGCCTGGGATAAATCGCGTTCAAATTCGCTGAGCCGCAGTACCGAAGATCAGTTCTTTATGTATTTGCGGGTCAATACGCTGAATAAACTGGTGCCGTATGCGGCCGCCCGTTTCATTGATAATTTGCCGATGATATTTAGCGGGGAATTTAATCACGCCCTGCTGGAAGATGAGAGCAGTTTTAGTCAGCTGCTTGAATTATATAAAAACGTGGCTGTTCGCCATGTTTTCAGCCACCCGGATGTCGAACAGCTGGAGCTGCAAGGATACCGGGTTATCAGCGGGTTGCTGGAAATTTATGGCCCGCTGCTCCAGCTGACGGTCGATGAGTTTTACGAGCTGGTCGAAAATGAACGTGTTCGCCGCCTGCCGATTGAATCTCGTCTCTATCAGAAGCTTTCAACCCGTCACCGGCTGGCATACATTGAGGCCGTCAGTAAAATAGATCGTCATTCTTCCCAATGGCCAGTCATGGAATATTATTATCGCTGTCGTCTTATCCAGGACTATATCAGCGGGATGACAGATTTGTATGCCTGGGATGAATACCGCAAGCTTATGGCCGTTGAATAAGCCATGAGTTTTGTAAAGACGACCAATAAATTTTTACTTTTTCCATAAACTTAATCCCGGAACTAAGCGGTATAAAACGAATCTGAGTTACACAGCAATTTTGCGTTATCTGGTAAATCGAGATTGAGAAACATGAAAAAAACCACATTAGCAATGAGTGCACTGGCTCTGAGTTTAGGTTTAGCGTTGTCCCCTCTGGCGACGGCGGCCGAGACAGCTTCCTCGGCAGCGACTGCGCAGCAGATGCCAAGCCTGGCCCCGATGCTCGAAAAAGTGATGCCATCGGTGGTGAGTATTAACGTTGAGGGCAGCACAACCGTCAATACGCCGCGTATGCCGCGTAATTTCCAGCAGTTCTTCGGCGACAATTCGCCATTCTGCCAGGACGGTTCGCCATTCCAGAGTTCTCCGTTCTGTCAGGGCGGCGGCGCAGGGGATGACGGTCAGGGCGGCGGCCAGCAGCAGAAATTCATGGCACTCGGCTCGGGCGTTATTATTGATGCAGCGAAAGGCTACGTGGTGACCAATAACCACGTGGTAGATAATGCTAACACCATTAAGGTTCAGATGAGCGATGGCCGTAAATTCGATGCCAAAGTGGTCGGTAAAGACCCGCGCTCCGATATCGCACTGATTCAAATTCAGGATCCGAAGAACCTGACGGCGATTAAGCTTGCCGACTCTGACGCGCTGCGCGTGGGTGACTACACTGTCGCCATCGGTAACCCGTTTGGTCTGGGCGAAACCGTGACCTCGGGTATCGTCTCCGCGCTGGGACGTAGCGGCCTGAATGCGGAAAACTATGAAAACTTCATCCAGACGGATGCGGCCATTAACCGCGGTAACTCCGGCGGTGCACTGGTTAACCTGAACGGTGAACTGATCGGTATCAACACCGCTATCCTGGCACCGGACGGTGGCAACATCGGTATCGGCTTTGCTATCCCGAGCAACATGGTGAAAAACCTGACTGCGCAGATGGTGCAATATGGACAGGTGAAACGTGGTGAGCTGGGTATCATGGGGACCGAGCTGAACTCCGAGCTGGCGAAAGCAATGAAAGTGGACGCTCAGCGCGGCGCATTCGTGAGCCAGGTCATGCCGAACTCTTCAGCGGCGAAAGCCGGCATTAAAGCGGGTGACGTGATCACCTCTCTGAACGGTAAACCGATCAGCAGCTTTGCCGCCCTGCGTGCGGAAGTGGGTTCTATGCCAATCGGCAGTAAAGTGACCCTCGGCCTGCTGCGTGAAGGTAAGCCAGTTAACGTGAGCCTGGAACTGCAACAGAGCAGTCAGAATCAGGTGGATTCCAGCACCATCTTCAGCGGTATTGAAGGTGCTGAGATGAGCAACAAAGGGGCAGATAAAGGCGTGGTGGTGAACAACGTGAAAGCGAACTCACCTGCTGCCCGTATCGGCCTGAAAAAAGGTGATGTGATCATGGGCGCTAACCAGCAGCCGGTGAAAAACATCGCTGAACTGCGCAAAATTCTCGACAGCAAGCCGTCCGTGCTGGCACTGAATATTCAGCGTGGTGATACCTCTATTTATCTCCTGATGCAGTAATCTTCTTAAGCCCCTGTACGCAGGGGCTTTCTCTTTTCTGTGACCTTTCCCACAACTCCATACATCTCTCTCTGCCTTTGGGCATCTGCACAATGCAGCCTTAGCTGAACTTCCCTATGCTTGAGCTCTGCTCACGGGAGGGTTATATGGCTGGCTGGCATCTTGATACCAAAATGGCGCAGGATATCGTGGCGCGCACCATGCGAATCATCGATACCAATATCAACGTAATGGACGCCCGAGGGCGCATTATCGGCAGCGGCGATCGTGAGCGTATTGGTGAATTGCACGAAGGGGCGTTGCTGGTGCTCTCTCAGGGGCGCGTGGTCGACATTGATGACGCCGTGGCGAAACATCTGCACGGGGTCCGTCAGGGGATCAACCTGCCGCTGCGTCTGGAAGGAGAGATTGTTGGCGTTATCGGTCTGACCGGCGATCCTGAATCGCTGCGTAAATACGGCGAGCTGGTCTGCATGACGGCGGAGATGATGCTGGAGCAGTCGCGTCTGATGCACCTGCTCGCCCAGGACAGCCGCCTGCGTGAAGAGCTGGTGATGAATTTGATCCAGGCGGAGGAGCACACGCCTGCCCTGAGTGAGTGGGCGCAGCGTCTGGGTATCGACCTGAATCAGCCGCGCGTGGTCGCCGTGATTGAGGTGGATAGCGGCCAGCTTGGTGTGGACAGCGCCATGGTGGAGCTACAGCAGCTGCAAAATATGCTGGCGACGCCGGAGCGTAACAACCTGGTGGCAATCGTCTCTTTGACGGAAATGGTGGTGCTCAAGCCTGCGCTTAATCAGTTTGGCCGCTGGGACGCGGAAGATCATCGTCGCCGCGTTGAGCTGCTCATCGAGCGCATGAAGGAGAACGGACAGCTCCGTTTTCGCGTCGCGCTGGGAAATTACTTTACCGGGCCGGGAAGTATCGCCCGTTCATGGCGAACGGCGCGCACCACCATGATGGTGGGTAAACAGCGTATGCCGGAGAGCCGCAGTTATTTCTATCAGGATCTGATGCTGCCGGTCCTGCTCGACAGTTTGCGAGGTGGCTGGCAGGCCAACGAGCTGGCGCGCCCGCTTGTGCGTCTGAAAGCGATGGACAACAACGGGCTGCTGCGCCGCACGTTGCAGGCGTGGTTCCGGCATAACGTGCAGCCGCTGGCAACGTCAAAAGCGCTGTTTATTCACCGTAATACGCTGGAGTATAGGTTAAACCGGATCTCGGAACTGACGGGGCTGGATTTAGGGAATTTTGACGACCGGCTACTGCTGTATGTGGCGTTGCAGCTGGATGAACAAAGATGATGCTGTTTGCCGGGTGGCGGCTTCGCTTTACCCTGACTACATGCGTTCGTAGGCCCGGTAAGCGAAGCGCCACCGGGCAATAAAACGGCTCATTTGTTACGCGTCAATTTCTCAAGATCAGCTTCAATTTCGCTGATCTTATGGGTAACAACACTTTCCAGGTGACGCAGGTCGTCAAGGATCTTACGTTTCAGATCGACTTCGCTGCGATCGCGCTGGCAGATTTGATCGAGTTCGTCGATAACGTAGCGCAGGTTAGGGCTGATTTCCTGTACTTCTTTATATCCCTGACCGATACCGTCAGCGACAACGGTCTTACGCTGGCGTGGGTATTTAAATTTCACGCTTTTGGCGAAGAACTCTCCTTTGTCCTTGTGAAAATAGATTTTCAAAATATCGTTATTGGCTTCCTGGCGGAGACTATAACGATCAATTTCATCAGGATTGGTAATGCCCAGACTTTTCAGATTATCGTACATAGCGGTACCCTTGATCTCAACATAACCTATGAATAATTAACGAAAAAATCTATTTTCGCCACCTTCGGATATAAAAAAAGCGGGGTTGCCCCCGCTTTTTGTTATACCCGATTAATCGATGGTGCGCAGCAGTTCATTGATGCCCACTTTACCGCGCGTTTTCGCATCCACTTTTTTCACGATGACCGCGCAGTACAGGCTGTATTTGCCATCTTTAGACGGCAGGTTGCCGGAAACCACAACGGAACCGGCTGGAACGCGGCCGTAGTGAATTTCACCGGTTTCGCGATCGTAAATACGGGTGCTCTGGCCAATGTACACGCCCATGGAGATCACAGAACCTTCTTCGACGATCACGCCTTCAACCACTTCGGAACGTGCGCCGATGAAGCAGTTGTCTTCGATGATGGTTGGGTTAGCCTGAAGTGGCTCCAGAACGCCACCAATGCCGACGCCGCCGGACAGGTGAACATTTTTACCGATCTGCGCGCAGGAGCCGACGGTAGCCCAGGTGTCCACCATGGTGCCTTCGTCAACGTAGGCGCCGATGTTCACGTAGGATGGCATCAGCACGGTGTTGCGTGCGATGTATGCCCCCTGACGAACGGCTGCCGGTGGTACTACGCGGAAGCCCTCTTTCTGGAAGCGCGCTTCGTCGTAATCCGCAAATTTCATTGGCACTTTATCGAAGTAGCGGCTTTCTGCTCCGTCGATAACCTGGTTATCGTTGATACGGAAAGAGAGCAGCACAGCTTTCTTCAGCCATTGATGAGTAACCCACTGACCGTCGATTTTTTCTGCCACGCGCAGCGCGCCGGAATCCAGCAGGGAAATAACCTGGTTTACCGCTTCACGGGTCACGGTATCCACATTTGCCGGAGTGATGTCGGCGCGACGCTCAAAAGCGGACTCAATAACGTTCTGTAACTGCTGCATTGTTTACTCTTTCCATTTCACTAAAAAACACGTCACCCTTTATCGTTTGGATTGAGGGCTGCTGTCAACCGTTGTTGCACTTCAAGTTGCAGGTCATTATTAAGGGCACGCCGGTCGGCCGTCGCGATTATAAATAAATCTTCTACTCGTTCGCCAATGGTTGTAATTCGGGCGCCGTGAAGCGAAATTCCCAGATCGGCAAATACCTGGCCGACGCGGGCGAGCAGCCCTGGCTGGTCGAGCGCAATCAGCTCAAGGAACGATTTACGGTCGGTATGGGTCGGCAGGAAATTGACCTCGGTATCGACGGTAAAGTGGCGCAGTTTTGCTGGCTGACGTCGCGGCTGCGGAGGTTGCCAGCTGCGCTGCGTAATCGCCTGCTCGAGGCCAAAGCGTATCCCCTCATGCCTGTCCGACGACAGCGGGCTGCCATCCGGCTCCAGTACAATAAAGGTGTCCATCGCCATGCCGTCGCGGGTGGTAAAAATCTGCGCGTCGTGAACGCTCAGGTTACGCCTGTCCAGTTCGGCGCAGACCGCCGCAAACAAATAAGGCCGGTCCGGGCTCCAGATAAAGATCTCCGTTCCGCCACGCGTGGCCTGCGGGCTGAGCAGAATCATTGGTTTCGTCAGGTCGTGCTTCAGCAGATGCCGGGCGTGCCAGGCAAGCTGGTTTGGGCTGTGGCGCACAAAGTAGTTGGCGCGACAGCGCGCCCAAATCTGATGTAGTGCCTCTTCGTTAATGTTATCCATGCGCAACAGGGCAAGCGCCTGCAACTGGTGGTGGCGCACGCGCTCGCGCATATCCGGGGTGTTCTGCATCCCGCGACGCAGCTGTTTTTCGGTGGCGAAGTACAGTTCGCGCAGCAGGCTCTGCTTCCAGCTGTTCCACAGGGTTTCGTTGGTAGCGCAGATATCGGCTACCGTCAGGCAGACCAGGTAGCGCAGGCGGTTCTCCGTTTGCACTTCCTCGGCGAACTGTTTGATCACTTCCGGATCCTGAATATCACGACGCTGAGCGGTAACCGACATCAGCAGATGATGGCGAACCAGCCAGGCAATAAGCTGCGTCTCACGTGAGTTCAGGCCGTGCAGCTCGGCAAATTTCAGCACGTCCTGGGCACCGAGTACGGAGTGGTCGCCGCCGCGACCTTTGGCGATATCATGGAACAGGGCGGCGATCAGGATCAGTTCCGGGTGAGAGAGGCGTGGCCACAAATCAACGCACAGCGGATGGCGGGATCGCGTCTCTTCTCTGGCAAAACTTTCCAGCTTCAGCATGACGCGGATCGTGTGCTCATCCACCGTATAGGCGTGAAACAGGTCGAACTGCATCTGCCCGACAATATGCGACCACTGTGGCATATAGGCCCACAATACACTGTGTCGGTGCATCGGCAGCAGACCGCGGCTGACGGCGCCCGGATGACGAAGCATGCTCAGGAATAGCGAGCGCGCCTCCGGGATGTAACACAGCGGCTGCTTCAGATGACGCCGCGCATGGCGTAAATGGCGAAGGGTAGTGGAGTAGATCCCGGTGATCGTGCTGTTGCGCACCATGGTATAGAACATTCGCAGGATCGCTTCCGGCTCGCGGATGAACAGCGTTTCGTCGCGAAGATCGATCAGCGTGCCGCGCAGCTGAAATTCGTCATCAATCGGACGCGGTTTTTCGTCTGCCGTCAGCGCGAGGATCGCCTCATCGAACAGCTGTAACAGCATCTGGTTCAGCTCAGAGACGCGGCGAGTGACGCGGAAGAAATCCTTCATCATTTGCTCGACCGGCTCGTTGCCCTCGCCCTGGTAATTCAGGCGCTGCGCCACGCTAAGCTGCCGGTCAAACAGCAGGCGGTTATCGTAGCGGGTGACCTCCAGGTGCAGCGCAAAACGGATGCGCCAGAGCAGATGCAGGCACTCGTTGAGTTCGTTACGTTCGGCTTCGGTCAGAAAACCAAAACCGACCATTTCGTCCAGCGAGGTGGCCCCAAAATGGCGACGGGCGACCCATTGCAGCGTGTGGATATCGCGCAGGCCACCGGGGCTGCTTTTAATATCCGGTTCGAGATTATAGCTGGTGCCGTGATAGCGCTGGTGGCGCTGGTTTTGTTCTTCGACTTTCGCGGCGAAGAATTTTTCTGAAGGCCAGAAGCCGTCGCTAAAGATGTGCTTTTGCAGTTCGAGGAACAGCGCCACGTCGCCAATCAGCAGGCGGGTTTCAATTAAATTGGTGGCGACGGTCAGGTCAGATAACCCTTCCAGCAGACACTCTTCCAGCGTGCGCACGCTGTGACCCACTTCCAGCTTCACGTCCCAGAGCAGGGTCAACAGCTCACCGATTTTCTGCGCCCGATCGTCCGGCAGTTTTTTACGGCTTAAGATTAGCAGGTCGATATCAGAGAGCGGATGCAGTTCACCCCGGCCATATCCGCCGACAGCAACCAGCGCGACGTCGCTCACCTGCCCGAAACCGTAGTCGATCCACAGACGTTGCAGGAGCTGGTCGATAAATTCGGTGCGCGCTTCAATGAGCTGTTCGGCTGAGACGCCTGCATCAAATGCGCTACCCAGCCAGCGATGGAAAACCGCCATATGGGATTTGATATGCGCGCAGGTCAGCTCATGCGGTGGCCAGACGCCCGGGTTGTCAGGCTGGTCGGGGAGGGTGGGAAGTGCTGTGTTAGCATACTGTTCGGGTAAGAGATTACTCATCGTGCGCCACCCATAAGAAAAAGCTATCGCCATTAAAAAAGCCGGCATTCGCCGGCTTCTTATCACTCAATGTTCGTCAGTATCGCCGGGATGGTGTCATCCTTGCGCAACGTCATAATTTCGCAGCCGTTGTCTGTAACCACAATAGTATGCTCGTACTGGGCAGACAAGCTTCTGTCTTTGGTTTTTACCGTCCAGCCATCTTTCATGGTACGGATGCGGTAATCGCCCGCGTTGACCATTGGCTCAATAGTAAAGGTCATGCCCTTTTGCAGCACTACGCCACCGTCGTCTGCATCATAGTGCAGAACTTGCGGTTCTTCATGGAACACACGACCAATACCGTGACCGCAATATTCACGCACCACGGAGAAACCTTCCGCTTCCACAAACTTCTGGATTGCGGCGCCGATGGTGCGCAGGCGGATGCCTGGCTTCACCATTTTCAGCGCCAGGTAGAGGCTGTCCTGGGTGACTTTACACAGGCGCTCGCCCAGAATCGTTGGCTTGCCAACGATGAACATCTTAGAGGTGTCACCGTGGTAGTCGTCTTTAATGACGGTCACGTCGATGTTGACGATGTCGCCATCTTTCAGCAGCTTTTCGTCATCCGGAATGCCGTGGCAAACCACTTCATTAATAGAGATGCAGACGGATTTTGGAAAACCGTGATAGCCAAGGCAGGCGGAGACCGCGTGCTGCTCGTTGACGATATAGTCGTTACAGATGCGATCCAGTTCGCCGGTGCTGACGCCCGGTTTCACAAACGGTTCGATCATTTCAAGCACGTCAGCGGCCAGACGACCGGCGACGCGCATCTTTTCAATTTCTTCAGGTGTCTTAATAGAGATAGCCATGTAATCTGTCCATCGGTGTCGATTTTTTCGACAATACTAGTGTAAGTGTTGTCAATGGTATCAGTCAGGCGCACCCCGTGCCAAATTGAGAATCATTAACAGCACACTCCGCCAACAATTATTGGTTTCTGGCCGTGTTTTGTGATATAAAGCGCGCCGGACTTCCGATCCATCTCAGATACACAGGCTGGACGGGAGCGACAAATCTCACTTTGTGTAACAACACACACGTATCGGCACATATTCCGGGGTGCCCTTCGGGGTCGGTAATATGGGATACGTGGAGGCATAACCCCAACTTTCAATATAGAGGTTTTAAACATGGCAACTGTTTCCATGCGCGACATGCTCAAGGCTGGTGTTCACTTCGGTCACCAGACCCGTTACTGGAACCCGAAAATGAAGCCTTTCATCTTCGGCGCACGTAACAAAGTTCACATCATCAACCTTGAGAAGACTGTACCAATGTTCAACGAAGCCCTGGCTGAGCTGAGCAAGATCTCTTCCCGTAAAGGTAAGATTCTGTTCGTTGGTACTAAGCGCGCTGCAAGCGAAGCTGTGAAAGATGCTGCTAACAGCTGCGACCAGTTCTTCGTGAACCATCGCTGGTTGGGCGGCATGCTGACCAACTGGAAAACTGTTCGTCAGTCCATCAAGCGCCTGAAAGATCTGGAAACCCAGTCTCAGGACGGTACTTTCGATAAGCTGACTAAGAAAGAAGCGCTGATGCGCACTCGTGAACTGGACAAGCTGGAAAACAGCCTGGGCGGTATCAAAGATATGGGCGGCCTGCCAGACGCGCTGTTCGTAATCGATGCAGACCACGAGCACATCGCAATCAAAGAAGCTAACAACCTGGGTATCCCGGTATTCGCTATCGTTGATACCAACTCCGATCCGGACGGTGTTGACTTCGTTATCCCGGGTAACGACGACGCAATCCGTGCTGTTAGCCTGTACCTGAGCGCTGTAGCTGCTACCGTTCGTGAAGGCCGTTCCCAGGATCTGGCTTCTCAGGCGGAAGAAAGCTTCGTAGAAGCTGAATAATAAGGTTTTACCCCTTATTAGTACCGTGTATGAATAGGGGCCCATTATCGGCCCCTTTTTTCAATTTATACTGTTTGGCTCCCGGCCGGGCAGTTCACATCTCCCGAGGATTTAAGAATGGCTGAAATTACCGCATCCCTGGTAAAAGAGCTGCGTGAGCGTACTGGCGCAGGCATGATGGATTGCAAAAAAGCGCTGACCGAAGCGAACGGCGACATCGAGCTGGCAATCGAAAACATGCGTAAATCCGGTGCGATCAAAGCAGCTAAGAAAGCAGGCAACGTTGCTGCTGACGGCGTGATCATCACCAAAATCGACGGCAACTACGGCATCATTCTGGAAGTTAACTGCCAGACTGACTTCGTTGCTAAAGATGCTGGTTTCCAGGCATTTGCTAACAAAGTTCTGGACGCAGCGGTTGCAGGCAAAATCACTGACGTTGAAGTGCTGAAAGCACAGTTCGAAGAAGAGCGTGTTGCGCTGGTTGCTAAAATCGGTGAGAACATCAACATCCGTCGCGTATCTTCCCTGGAAGGCGATGTTCTGGGCTCTTACCAGCACGGCGCGCGTATCGGTGTTCTGGTTGCGGCTAAAGGCGCTGACGAAGAGCTGGTTAAACAGCTGGCAATGCACATCGCTGCAAGCAAACCAGAATTCGTTAAGCCAGAAGACGTGTCTGCTGAAGTGGTAGAGAAAGAGTACCAGGTTCAGCTGGACATCGCGATGCAGTCTGGTAAGCCAAAAGAAATCGCAGAGAAAATGGTTGAAGGCCGCATGAAGAAATTCACCGGCGAAGTTTCTCTGACTGGCCAGCCTTTCGTAATGGATCCAAGCAAGTCTGTTGCTCAGCTGCTGAAAGAGCACAACGCTGACGTGACTGGCTTCATCCGCTTCGAAGTGGGCGAAGGCATCGAGAAAGTTGAGACTGACTTCGCAGCAGAAGTTGCTGCCATGTCCAAGCAGTCTTAATGATTGAAAAGGAGCCGCCTGAGGGCGGCTTCTTTTTGTCACCCGTCTCACGAAATCAGACAGGCTCCAGTATCGCTGTGCTGATTTGCGACATATCATGTCGCCAGAATTAACCCCATCTTAATCGTTGACAGTCTCAGGAAAGAAACATGGCTACCAATGCAAAACCCGTGTACAAACGCATTCTGCTTAAGCTGAGTGGCGAAGCGCTGCAAGGATCGGAAGGCTTCGGTATTGACGCAAGCATCCTTGATCGCATGGCACAGGAAATCAAAGAACTGGTCGAACTGGGTATTCAGGTTGGCGTGGTCATTGGCGGTGGCAACCTTTTCCGTGGTGCTGGTCTGGCGAAAGCGGGGATGAACCGCGTAGTGGGCGACCACATGGGGATGCTGGCAACCGTGATGAATGGCCTGGCGATGCGTGATGCGCTTCATCGCGCCTATGTGAACGCTCGCCTGATGTCCGCTATTCCTTTGAATGGCGTATGCGATAACTACAGCTGGGCAGAGGCTATCAGCCTGCTGCGCAACAACCGCGTGGTGATCCTCTCCGCCGGTACGGGTAACCCGTTCTTTACCACCGATTCCGCAGCCTGCCTGCGCGGTATCGAAATCGAAGCCGATGTGGTGCTGAAAGCGACCAAAGTAGATGGCGTGTTTACTGCCGACCCGGCAAAAGATCCTTCAGCGACCATGTACGATCAGCTGAGCTACAGCGAAGTGCTGGATAAAGAGCTGAAAGTGATGGATCTTGCCGCCTTCACGCTGGCTCGCGACCATAAACTGCCGATCCGTGTTTTCAACATGAACAAGCCTGGCGCGCTGCGTCGCGTCGTGATGGGCGAAAAAGAAGGCACTTTGATTACGGAATAATTTCCGTCGGCGATAAATACAGGTAAGATTCCGCTTTACTTTGTAGTGGTATCTTACCTGGACGCGCCTTTGGCGCTGTCATGAATTAAACGCGACTATACTTAGCACACCTGTAGCGCTGTGCTGGCGGATAGTCTGCCTGAGACAAGTTTTCAAGGATTCGTATCGTGATTAACGACATCAGAAAAGATGCTGAAGTACGCATGGACAAATGCGTAGAAGCGTTCAAAAACCAAATCAGCAAAATCCGTACTGGCCGTGCTTCCCCAAGCCTGCTGGATGGCATCATCGTAGAATACTACGGTACGCCTACGCCACTGCGTCAACTGGCGAGCGTGACGGTAGAAGATACCCGTACCCTGAAAATCAACGTGTTCGATCGCTCAATGAGCCCGGCCGTTGAAAAAGCGATCATGGCATCTGACCTGGGTCTGAACCCAAGCTCAGCGGGCGCGGATATTCGCGTTCCACTGCCTCCGCTGACGGAAGAGCGTCGTAAAGATCTGATCAAAGTCGTTCGCGGTGAAGCAGAGCAGGGTCGCGTTTCCGTGCGTAACGTGCGTCGCGATGCGAACGATAAAGTGAAAGCCCTGCTGAAAGAAAAAGAGATCAGCGAAGATGACGATCGTCGTTCTCAGGACGACATTCAGAAAATGACCGACGCGGCGATCAAGAAAATTGATGCGGCGCTGGCAGAAAAAGAAGCGGAACTGATGCAGTTCTGATTTTCGCTATACACTGATAAACGCCGTTCAGAAGGACATTGAGTCTTGCTGGCGGCGTTTTGCTTTTATCTGGTCTAACTTTTGGGCATCTCATGAAGCATCTCACTCTCCTCGGCTCGACCGGCTCTATCGGTTGCAGCACTCTCGACGTCGTACGTCATAATCCCGACAGCTACACCGTGACCGCACTTGTGGCCGGAAAAAACGTGCAGCGAATGGTCGAACAGTGCATGGAGTTTACCCCTCGTTTTGCGGTGATGGATGATGAAGAGAGCGCCCGCCAGGTGAAAGCGCTGTTGCAGGAGAAGGGCTGTCGTACCGAAGTGCTCAGCGGGCAACAGGCGGCTTGCGATATGGCCTCGCTTGATGAAGTTGATCAGGTAATGGCGGCAATCGTCGGGGCGGCGGGTCTTCTGCCGACGCTTGCCGCTATTGATGCGGGAAAAGATGTTCTGCTTGCAAATAAAGAGTCGCTGGTCACCTGCGGACGCCTTTTTATGGAGGCGGTAAAACAGCGTGGGGCGCGTCTTTTGCCGGTCGATAGCGAGCACAACGCGATTTTTCAGAGTTTACCCCAACCTTTTCAACAAAACCTGGGGTACGCTGACCTGGAGCAGAATGGCGTTGTGTCGATTCTGCTTACCGGGTCTGGTGGCCCGTTCCGTGAAACGCCACTGTCTGAATTGAGCGCAATGACGCCGGATCAGGCGTGTCGTCATCCGAATTGGTCAATGGGGCGTAAGATCTCCGTCGATTCGGCCACCATGATGAATAAAGGTCTGGAATACATTGAAGCTCGCTGGCTGTTCAATGCGTCGGCGAAACAGATGGAAGTGCTGATCCACCCGCAGTCGGTGATTCACTCGATGGTGCGCTATCAGGACGGCAGCGTGCTGGCCCAGTTGGGCGAGCCGGATATGCGTACGCCTATTGCTCATACGATGGCGTGGCCAAACCGCGTAAAATCGGGCGTTAAGCCTCTCGATTTTTGCAAGCTGAGTTCACTGACGTTTAGCGAGCCTGATTACGACCGTTATCCCTGCCTGAAACTGGCGATGACGGCCTTCGATCAGGGGCAGGCGGCGACAACGGCGCTTAATGCAGCCAATGAAGTGACCGTCGAAGCATTCCTGAATCAGCAGATCCGCTTTACTGATATCGCCGCGTTGAATTTATCCGTACTGGAGATGATGGATTTGCGTGAGCCGCAGAGTGTGGAAGAGGTGCTGGCCGTGGATGAACAGGCACGTATTGTTGCGCGTAAACAGGTGACACGTCTCGCAAGCTGGTGATAAAGCAAGCACTAGTCGTCGTGCTATTTGTTAGCGTTGGGCTTCAGTGATATAGTCTGCGCCACCTGATCGCAGGTATTTGGCTTTAAGTGGTCAGGTAAGCCGTGGTATGACACGGCTTTTTTATGTATAGGCTTCAGTATTCCTGTGTACCGTTAAATCCTTTCAGGGACTAAAAACGCGTTATGTTGTCTGCGAATCAACCAATAAGCGAAAACTTGCCAGCACATGGCTGTCGCCATGTTGCAATCATCATGGATGGCAATGGCCGCTGGGCGAAAAGACAAGGGAAGATACGAGCCTTTGGGCATAAAGCCGGGGCGAAATCTGTTCGCCGCGCCGTTTCTTTTGCCGCCAATAACGGCATTGATGCGTTAACGCTCTATGCTTTTAGCAGTGAAAACTGGAATCGACCTGCGCAAGAAGTGACTGCGTTGATGGAACTGTTCGTGTGGGCGCTCGATAGTGAAGTAAAAAGCCTGCACCGCCACAACGTCCGCTTGCGTATTATTGGCGAAACCAGTCGTTTTAACTCACGTTTGCAGGAACGGATTCGCAAAGCTGAAGCGCTGACGGAAAATAATACCGGCCTGACGCTCAATATCGCGGCGAATTACGGTGGACGCTGGGATATTATCCAGGGGGTTCGGCATTTGGCTGAGCAGGTTCAGGAAGGGCTGTTAAGACCCGACCAGATTGATGAAGAGGCGCTGAGTCAGCAAATCTGCATGAATGAACTGGCTCCCGTGGATTTGGTTATAAGGACAGGGGGGGAGCATCGCATAAGTAACTTTTTGCTGTGGCAAATTGCCTACGCTGAACTTTACTTTACGGATGTTCTTTGGCCAGATTTTGATGAACAAGACTTTGAAGGTGCGCTGCATGCCTTTGCCAATCGAGAGCGTCGTTTCGGCGGCACCGAGCCTGGTGGCGATAACGCCTGATGGGGGTAGCTTTTGCTGAAGTATCGCCTGATTTCCGCTTTTGTATTAATACCCGTCGTTATCGCAGCGCTGTTTTTACTGCCTCCGGTGGGATTCGCTATTGTTACGTTGGTGGTGTGTATGCTCGCCGCGTGGGAATGGGGGCAGCTTAGCGGCTTTACCTCGCGCACTCAGCGGGTATGGCTGGCGGTACTCTGTGGTTTTTTACTGGCCCTGATGCTGTATACCTTGCCTGAATATCATCACGATGTTCACCAGCCGCTGGTTGCCGGATCCTTATGGATATCGCTGGCCTGGTGGATTGCTGCGCTTGTTTTAGTGCTTTTCTACCCGGGCTCTGCGGCGATCTGGCGTAACTCTAAAGTGTTGCGCCTTATTTTTGGTCTGCTCACGATTGTTCCGTTCTTCTGGGGTATGGTTGCGCTGCGCGCCTGGCACTATGACGAAAACCACTACAGCGGCGCAATATGGCTGCTTTATGTGATGATTCTCGTCTGGGGGGCTGACTCCGGAGCCTATATGTTTGGTAAACTGTTTGGCAAACATAAACTGGCGCCAAAGGTTTCTCCGGGCAAAACCTGGCAAGGTTTCATCGGCGGCCTGTTTACGGCAGCGATTATCTCCTGGGGCTATGGCGTCTGGGCGAATCTTGAGGTTGCCCCCTCCACGCTGCTGGTATGTTCGATTTTCGCGGCGCTGGCATCGGTACTGGGTGATTTAACCGAGAGCATGTTTAAGCGTGAAGCAGGGATTAAGGACAGTGGTCACCTGATTCCAGGACATGGCGGAATACTGGATCGCATTGACAGCCTTACCGCGGCTGTTCCCGTATTTGCTTGCCTGCTTTTACTGGTGTTTGGGACGATATAACGGAAGGTTTTATGCTGAGCATTCTCTGGAATCTGGCGGCGTTCATTGTTGCATTGGGTGTACTGATTACCGTGCATGAATTTGGCCATTTCTGGGTTGCCCGGCGCTGTGGTGTGCGGGTAGAGCGATTCTCGATTGGCTTTGGCAAATCGCTCTGGAAGCGCACCGATAAGCATGGCACCGAGTTTGTCATTGCTCTGATCCCCCTGGGCGGCTATGTCAAAATGCTCGACGAACGCGTTGAGCCTGTCGCCCCGGAACTTCGACATAGCGCGTTCAACAATAAAACTGTTGGCCAACGTGCTGCCATCATCGCTGCCGGACCGGTAGCCAATTTCATCTTCGCTATCTTCGCCTACTGGCTGGTGTTTATTATCGGCGTGCCTGGCGTACGCCCGGTTGTGGGTGAAATCACCACGGGTTCCATTGCGGCAACGGCGCAAATTACACCGGGAATGGAACTTAAAGCGATTGATGGTATCGAAACCCCTGATTGGGATGCCGTGAGGTTACAACTGGTTGCGAAAATCGGTGATGAGCAGACAACCGTCAGCGTATCGCCTTTTGGTTCCGACCAGCGGCAGGAAAAAGTGCTGGATTTACGCCACTGGCGCTTTGAGCCAGACAAAGAAGATCCAGTCGCTACACTGGGGATTCGCCCGCGCAGCGCGCAGATCGAGCCGGTGTTAGCCGAAGTACAGTCTAATTCGGCAGCGAGTAAAGCAGGTTTACAAGCGGGTGACAGGATCGTTAAAGTCGATGGTCAGCCATTAACACAATGGATGACCTTTGTTACTCTGGTGCGCGATAATCCAGGCAAGCCGCTCGCGCTGGAAGTGGAAAGGCAGGGGAGTTCGCTCTCACTGACCCTCACCCCGGATACCAAATCGGGCGGCGGTAAGGCGGAAGGGTTTGCCGGCGTTGTGCCGAAAGTGATCCCACTGCCAGATGAGTACAAGACAATACGCCAGTATGGGCCGTTTAGCGCCATCGTTGAGGCCACGGATAAAACATGGCAGCTGATGAAGCTTACGGTCAACATGTTGGGGAAATTGATAACCGGTGATGTGAAACTGAACAACCTCAGTGGGCCAATTTCGATTGCTCAGGGGGCTGGGATGTCAGCGGAGTTCGGGGTGATTTACTATCTCATGTTCCTTGCGCTGATTAGCGTGAACCTGGGGATAATCAACCTGTTCCCGCTTCCCGTATTAGATGGGGGCCATCTGCTGTTTTTAGCGATTGAAAAGCTAAAAGGCGGACCGGTATCCGAGCGAGTTCAAGACTTTAGTTATCGCATTGGCTCGATTTTGCTGGTGCTGTTAATGGGGCTTGCACTTTTCAATGATTTCTCTCGGTTGTAAGAGAGTTAGTTAGGAAGAACGCATAATAACGATGGCGATGAAAAAGTTGCTCATAGCGTCGCTGCTGTTTAGCAGCGCGACCGTATACGGTGCTGACGGGTTCGTAGTGAAAGATATTCATTTCGAAGGCCTTCAGCGTGTCGCCGTTGGTGCGGCCCTCCTCAGTATGCCTGTGCGCCCCGGCGATACGGTTAATGATGAAGATATCAGTAACACCATCCGTGCTCTGTTTGCCACTGGCAACTTTGAGGACGTCCGCGTCCTGCGCGATGGTGATACGCTGGTGGTTCAGGTAAAAGAACGTCCAACGATTGCCAGCATCACTTTCTCCGGCAACAAGTCGGTGAAAGATGACATGCTCAAGCAGAACCTTGAGGCATCGGGTGTTCGTGTGGGGGAATCTCTGGACCGCACAACCCTTGCAGACATTGAAAAAGGTCTGGAAGATTTCTATTACAGCGTCGGTAAATACAGCGCGAGCGTTAAAGCGGTTGTTACACCGCTGCCACGTAACCGTGTTGACCTGAAACTGGTCTTCCAGGAAGGTGTTTCTGCGAAGATCCAGCAGATCAACATCGTGGGTAACCACGCGTTCAGCACCGACGAATTGATCTCCAACTTCCAGCTGCGTGACGAAGTGCCGTGGTGGAACGTGGTAGGCGATCGTAAATACCAGAAACAGAAACTGGCGGGTGACCTTGAAACCCTGCGCAGCTACTATCTGGATCGCGGTTACGCCCGTTTCAACATCGATTCAACTCAGGTGAGTCTGACTCCGGACAAGAAAGGTATCTACATTACCGTTAACATCACAGAAGGCGATAAATACACGCTTTCAGGTGTTGAAGTCAGCGGCAACCTGGCAGGACATTCTGCTGAAATTGAATCTCTGACCAAAATCCAGCCGGGCGATCTGTATAGCGGATCTAAAGTCACCAAAATGGAAGACAGCATTAAGAAGCTGCTCGGCCGTTATGGTTATGCGTATCCGCGTGTGCAAACGCAGCCGGAAATTAACGACGCGGATAAGACTGTTAAGCTTCACGTTAACGTTGATGCGGGCAACCGTTTCTACGTGCGTAAAATCCGCTTCGAAGGTAACGATACCTCTAAAGACTCCGTTCTGCGCCGTGAAATGCGCCAGATGGAAGGGGCATGGCTGGGAAGCGATCTGGTCGACCAGGGTAAAGAGCGTCTGAACCGTCTGGGCTACTTCGAAACGGTCGATACCGATACTCAGCGTGTACCAGGTCGTCCGGATCAGGTGGATGTTGTTTATAAAGTTAAAGAACGTAATACCGGTAGTTTCAACTTCGGTATTGGTTACGGTACTGAAAGTGGCGTGAGCTTCCAGGTCGGCGTTCAGCAGGATAACTGGCTGGGTACGGGTTACTCTGTCGGTATCAACGGGACGAAAAACGACTACCAGACCTACTCTGAGTTCTCCGTTACCAACCCATACTTCACCGTGGACGGTGTAAGCCTGGGTGGTCGTATCTTCTATAACGACTTTAAAGCAGACGACGCGGACCTCTCCTCGTATACCAACAAGAGTTACGGTCTGGATGGTACGCTCGGCTTCCCGGTTAACGAATACAACACCCTGCGTGCAGGTTTAGGGTACGTGCATAACGACCTGTCTAACATGCAACCGCAGGTGGCGATGTGGCGTTACCTGGACTCCATCGGTCAGTCTGCAAGTACGTCCAGCGATGACAACGGTTTCGCCGCGGATGACTTCACCTTCAACTACGGTTGGACCTACAACCGTCTTGACCGTGGCTACTTCCCGACGGAAGGTTCACGCGTTAACCTGAACGGTAAGGTGACGATCCCGGGCTCGGATAACGAGTTCTACAAGGTCACTCTGGATACGGCGTCCTACTTCCCAATTGATGACGACCACAAGTGGGTCGTACTGGGTCGTACCCGCTGGGGCTATGGTGACGGTATCGGAAGCAAAGAGCTGCCGTTCTATGAGAACTTCTACGCCGGTGGTTCAAGCACCGTTCGTGGCTTCCAGTCCAATAACATTGGTCCGAAAGCGGTTTACTACGGCGGTAATGACGAAGATAACTGCGCAAGCCGCGATTCAAAACAAGTCTGTAGCTCTGATGATGCGGTAGGCGGTAACGCCATGGCCGTGGCGAGCCTCGAGTTCATCACGCCGACGCCGTTTATCAGTGATAAGTACGCGAACTCTGTCCGTACCTCCTTCTTTATGGATGCAGGTACGGTGTGGGATACCAACTGGGAGAATACCGCCCAGATGCGTGCAGCGGGCGTTCCGGACTACAGCGATCCGGGCAACATTCGCATGTCCGCAGGTATCGCATTACAATGGATGTCACCGCTGGGGCCGTTGGTCTTCTCCTACGCCCAGCCGTTCAAGAAATACGATGGAGACAAAGCGGAGCAGTTCCAGTTTAACATTGGTAAAACCTGGTAATAATCCGCTGCAATGGAATGCGTTGGCAGTGTAGCGCTGACAACCGGCGATCGGTAAAACGGTCGCCTTGCCACGCAAAGAACGGCACCCCTCGGGTGCCAATGGGATGGTAAGGAGTTAATTGTGAAAAAGTGGTTATTAGCTGCAGGTCTCGGTTTAGCGATGGCAACTTCTGCTCAGGCAGCGGACAAAATTGCAATCGTCAACATGGGTAATTTGTTCCAGCAGGTTGCACAGAAAACGGGCGTTTCTGCAACGCTGGAAAACGAATTCAAAGGCCGTGCGAGCGAACTGCAACGTATGGAAGGTGATCTTCAGTCCAAGATGCAGCGTTTACAGCGTGATGGTTCTACCATGAAAGCGAGCGAGCGCAGCAAACTGGAAAAAGATGTCATGTCTCAGCGCCAGACCTTCTCTCAGAAAGCGCAGGCTTTCGAGCAGGATCGTCAGCGTCGTTCTAACGAAGAGCGTGGCAAGCTGGTGACGCGTATTCAGTCTGCCGTTAAAGCAGTAGCAGCCGATCAGAGCATCGATCTGGTTGTTGATGCGAACGCCGTTGCATTCAACAGCAGCGATGTTAAAGACATCACCGCTGATGTTCTGAAACAGGTTAAATAAGTAATGCCTTCAATTCGACTGGCTGATTTAGCTCAGCAGTTGGATGCAGAATTACACGGTGATGGCGATATCGTCATCACCGCTGTTGCGTCCATGCAATCTGCTAAAGCAGGCACTATTACCTTCATGGTAAGCCCTAAGTACCGTGAACACCTGGCTCAGTGCCAGGCGTCTGCCGTTGTTCTGACGCAGGACGATCTTCCGTTTGCCACTAACGCTGCACTGGTAGTGAAAAATCCCTACCTGACCTATGCACGCATGGCCCAAATTCTTGATACCACGCCGCAGCCGGCGCAGAACATTGCAGCCAGCGCTGCGATTGATCCAACGGCTCAGCTGGGTAACAACGTGGCAGTCGGCGCAAACGCCGTTATCGAATCCGGCGTTGTGCTGGGTGATAACGTGGTGATTGGGCCAGGCTGCTTTGTTGGAAAAAATACGAAAATTGGCGCAGGGACTCGTCTGTGGGCCAATGTTTCTGTCTACCATGAGGTTGAGATTGGCGAGAATTGCCTCGTACAGTCCAGCACGGTGATTGGTTCTGACGGATTCGGTTACGCCAACGATCGGGGTAACTGGGTTAAGATCCCGCAGCTGGGTCGCGTGATTATCGGCGATCGCGTTGAGATCGGCGCTTGCACAACCATTGACCGTGGTGCACTTGACGACACCATTATTGGTAACGGTGTTATCATAGACAACCAGTGCCAGATTGCACATAACGTTGTGATTGGCGACAATACCGCAGTTGCGGGTGGTGTTATCATGGCAGGCAGCCTGAAAATAGGCCGTTACTGCATGATAGGCGGTGCCAGCGTGATCAATGGCCATATGGAAATATGCGACAAAGTCACGGTGACGGGGATGGGTATGGTGATGCGTCCCATCACTGAGCCCGGCGTTTATTCCTCCGGTATCCCGCTGCAACCGAACAAGGTATGGCGTAAAACAGCTGCACTGGTGATGAATATTGATGATATGAGCAAGCGACTCAAAGCGATTGAGCGCAAAATCGATCAACAAGACTAAGCGTTCATCCGTTTAACGCTAAATTTCCCGGCCTGTCGGCTTTGTTTATAAACC
The DNA here is from genome assembly GCF_048284255.1 of Enterobacter cloacae complex sp.6700776. NCBI lineage: Bacteria > Pseudomonadati > Pseudomonadota > Gammaproteobacteria > Enterobacterales > Enterobacteriaceae > Enterobacter > Enterobacter cloacae complex sp.6700776. Next base: position 270,909 of record NZ_JBLVYK010000006.1, read on the forward strand.
GGCAGGCCGTGTTATTATTGCTACTTAGTACATTTGACAGGAAGAGTATTTTGACTACTGACACTCATACTCTGCATATTGAAGAGATTTTAGAACTTCTGCCGCACCGCTACCCGTTTTTACTGGTAGACCGTGTGCTGGATTTTGAAGAAGGTCGTTTTCTGCGCGCAGTGAAAAATGTCTCCGTTAACGAGCCGTTCTTCCAGGGGCACTTCCCTGGTAAACCTATCTTCCCGGGTGTGTTGATCCTGGAAGCGATGGCACAGGCTACCGGTATTCTGGCGTTTAAAAGCGTAGGTAAACTGGAGCCGGGTGAACTCTATTACTTCGCGGGTATCGATGAAGCGCGCTTCAAGCGTCCGGTCGTGCCTGGTGATCAAATGATCATGGAAGTCACTTTTGAAAAAACGCGTCGCGGCCTGACTCGCTTCAAAGGCGTAGCTATGGTTGACGGCAAAGTTGTTTGCGAAGCGACAATGATGTGTGCGCGTAGCCGGGAGGCCTGATACGTGATTGATAAATCCGCCTTTATTCATCCTACCGCCATTGTGGAAACGGGTGCCATCATTGGCGCAAACGTCCACATTGGCCCGTTTTGTATTGTTGGACCCCATGTCGAAATTGGTGAGGGTACAGTACTGAAATCTCACGTTGTCGTGAATGGTCATACCACCATTGGCTGCAACAATGAGATCTATCAGTTCGCCTCCATCGGCGAAGTTAACCAGGATCTTAAGTATGCTGGCGAACCGACCCGCGTGGAAATCGGCGATCGTAACCGCATTCGCGAAAGCGTCACCATTCATCGTGGTACAACGCAAGGCGGTGGATTGACGAAGGTGGGCAGCGACAACCTGTTTATGGTTAATGCGCATATTGCGCACGACTGTACCGTGGGTAGCCGCTGTATTCTCGCCAACAACGCAACGCTGGCGGGGCACGTATCGGTCGATGATTTCGCAATTATTGGCGGCATGACCGCAGTCCATCAGTTCTGCATCATCGGTGCACACGTGATGGTCGGCGGGTGCTCCGGTGTGGCGCAGGACGTCCCACCGTTTGTGATTGCGCAGGGCAACCATGCCACGCCGTTTGGCGTGAACATTGAAGGCCTTAAGCGTCGTGGCTTTAGCCGCGAAGCGATTACCGCGATCCGCAATGCGTACAAATTGCTGTACCGTAGCGGTAAAACGCTGGAAGAGGCGAAGCCGGAAATTGCCGAGCTGGCGAATAAGCACCCTGAAGTGAAAACGTTCATGGAATTCTTTGAACGTTCAACCCGTGGTCTGATTCGTTAATGGTCGACAGTCGTCCGCTTACTATCGCCCTGGTCGCCGGAGAAACCTCCGGCGATATTCTTGGTGCAGGTCTTATCCGCGCGCTTAAAGCCCGTGTACCCAATGCCCGCTTTGTGGGCGTGGCTGGGCCGCTGATGCAGGCCGAAGGCTGTGAAGCCTGGTATGAAATGGAAGAGCTGGCTGTGATGGGCATCGTCGAGGTGCTGGGCCGCCTGCGTCGCCTGCTGCATATTCGCGCCGATCTTACCCGCCGCTTTACCGACCTCAAGCCCGATGTCTTTGTCGGCATTGATGCACCTGATTTCAATATTACCCTTGAAGGGAACCTGAAAAAGCAGGGGATCAAAACTATCCATTACGTCAGCCCGTCCGTGTGGGCGTGGCGACAGAAACGCGTTTTCAAAATCGGACGGTCCACCAATCTGGTGCTGGCTTTTCTGCCTTTCGAAAAAGCGTTTTACGACAGGTTTAATGTCCCGTGCCGTTTTATCGGTCATACCATGGCGGATGCCATGCCGCTGGACCCTGATAAAAATGCGGCGCGTGACGAACTGGGCATCCCGCATGATGTGCACTGTCTGGCGCTGCTGCCAGGGAGCCGGGGTGCGGAAGTTGAAATGCTCAGTGCCGATTTCCTGAAAACGGCGCAAATTCTCCGCAAGACGTACCCAGACCTTGAAGTGGTCGTGCCGCTGGTGAATGCCAAACGCCGCGAGCAGTTTGAGCGTATAAAAGCCGAGGTTGCCCCGGATCTTCACGTCCGCCTGCTGGACGGGAGAGGACGGCAAGCCATGTTTGCGAGCGATGCCGCACTGCTGGCTTCCGGCACGGCTGCGCTGGAGTGTATGCTGGCAAAATGCCCAATGGTGGTCGGTTATCGCATGAAACCATTTACCTTCTGGCTGGCAAAACGTCTGGTAAAAACAGACTACGTATCCCTGCCAAACCTGCTTGCAGGTCGCGAGCTGGTGAAAGAACTCTTGCAGGATGAATGCCAGCCGCAGGCACTGGCTGATGCATTACTGCCGCTGCTGGCCAACGGTAAAACCAGCCACCAGATGCATGATACTTTCCGTGAACTGCATCAACTGATCCGCTGTAATGCTGATGAGCAGGCGGCCGATGCGGTGCTGGAGTTAGCATAATGATGGAATTTATTTATCCCCATACCCACCTCGTTGCCGGTGTGGATGAAGTCGGTCGTGGTCCGTTAGTGGGTGCCGTTGTGACCGCGGCGGTGATCCTCGATCCAGCCCGCCCGATCCCTGGCCTGAACGACTCGAAAAAACTGAGCGAAAAGCGCCGCCTGGCGCTGTTCGATGAAATTAAAGAGAAGGCGCTGGCCTGGAGTCTCGGGCGCGCAGAGCCGGATGAGATCGACGATCTGAACATTCTGCACGCCACCATGCTGGCGATGCAGCGTGCCGTTGCTGGCCTGAAGATTGTGCCTGAGTATGTGCTGATCGACGGTAACCGTTGCCCGACGCTGCCGATGCCTTCAATGGCTGTTGTTAAAGGCGATAGCCGCGTCGCGGAAATCAGTGCGGCGTCAATCATTGCCAAAGTGACGCGCGATGCCGAAATGGCCGCGCTGGACCTCACTTTTCCCGTGTATGGTTTCGCCCAGCACAAGGGATATCCAACGGCTTTCCATCTGGAAAAGCTGGCTGAACATGGCGCAACTGAACATCATCGGCGCAGCTTTGGCCCGGTGAAACGCGCGCTGGGACTGGTGTCCTGAATCAAGACGCAAGCAATTAAGTAACGCGGGATCTGAAGATGGCTGAACCACGTTTCGTACACCTGCGGGTGCATAGCGACTACTCCATGATCGATGGGCTGGCAAAGACCGGGCCGCTGGTAAAGAAGGCGGCCTCGCTTGGCATGCCTGCGCTGGCGATCACCGATTTTACCAACCTGTGTGGCCTGGTGAAGTTCTACGGAACGGCGCATGGCGCAGGATTAAAGCCCATCGTCGGCGCGGATTTCCACGTGCAGAGCGACCTGCTCGGCGATGAGATGACGCAAATTTCCGTGTTAGCCATGAATAACACGGGCTATCAGAACCTCACTCTGCTGATCTCAAAAGCCTACCAGCGCGGCTACGGCGCGCTGGGTCCATGGATTGACCGCGACTGGCTGGCGGAGCTGAACGAAGGTCTGCTGCTGATCTCCGGTGGTCGTATGGGGGATGTCGGCAAATGTCTGCTGCGCGGGAACAACGCGCTGGTGGATCAGTGCGTCTCGTTCTACGAAGAGCATTTCCCGGATCGCTATTACCTGGAGCTAATCCGTACCGGGCGTGCAGACGAAGAGAGCTATCTGCATGCGGCCGTCGCCCTGGCGGAAGCGCGTGGCCTGCCTGTAGTGGCCACCAACGATGTGCGCTTTCTTGAGCCGGGCGATTTTGACGCGCATGAAATTCGCGTCGCTATCCACGACGGCTTCACCCTCGACGATCCGAAACGTCCTCGCAACTACTCATCGCAGCAGTACATGCGCAGCGAAGAGGACATGTGTGAGCTCTTCTCCGACATCCCGGAAGCGCTGGAAAATAGTGTAGAGATTGCCAAGCGCTGCAACGTCACCGTGCGTCTCGGCGAATATTTCCTGCCGCAGTTCCCGACGGGCGACATGACCACGGAAGATTTCCTGGTCATGAAATCGAAAGAGGGCCTTGAAGAGCGTCTGGAATTCCTCTTCCCGGATGAAGCGGTCCGTAAAGAGAAGCGTCCTGAATATGACGAGCGTCTGGATATTGAACTCCAGGTGATCAACCAGATGGGGTTCCCTGGCTACTTCCTGATCGTAATGGAGTTCATCCAGTGGTCGAAGGATAACGGCGTACCGGTTGGCCCGGGCCGTGGTTCAGGTGCCGGCTCGCTGGTGGCGTATGCGCTGAAAATCACCGACCTCGATCCGCTGGAATTCGACCTGCTGTTCGAACGTTTCCTCAACCCGGAACGTGTCTCCATGCCCGACTTTGACGTCGACTTCTGCATGGAAAAACGCGACCAGGTGATTGAGCACGTGGCCGATATGTACGGTCGTGATGCGGTTTCACAGATCATTACCTTCGGTACGATGGCGGCGAAAGCGGTTATCCGCGATGTGGGCCGCGTTCTGGGCCACCCCTACGGTTTTGTCGATCGAATCTCTAAGCTGGTGCCGCCCGATCCGGGCATGACCCTGGCGAAAGCCTTTGAAGCTGAACCTCAGCTGCCGGAAATCTACGAAGCCGACGAAGAGGTGAAAGCGCTGATCGACATGGCGCGCAAGCTGGAGGGCGTCACGCGTAACGCCGGTAAGCATGCGGGGGGCGTGGTTATTGCCCCGACCAAAATCACCGACTTCGCGCCGCTGTACTGCGATGAAGCGGGCCAGCATCCGGTCACCCAGTTCGACAAGAACGACGTTGAATACGCCGGGCTTGTGAAGTTCGACTTCCTTGGTTTGCGTACGCTGACCATCATCAACTGGGCGCTGGAGATGATCAACGCCCGCCGTGAGAAGAACGGCGAGCCGCCGCTGGATATTGCGGCTATCCCGCTTGATGACAAGAAAAGTTTCGACATGCTGCAACGCTCCGAGACGACAGCCGTCTTCCAGCTTGAATCCCGCGGCATGAAAGATTTGATTAAGCGTCTGCAACCAGACTGCTTCGAAGATATGATCGCGCTGGTGGCCCTGTTCCGTCCGGGCCCGTTGCAGTCGGGGATGGTAGATAACTTTATCGACCGTAAGCACGGGCGCGAAGAGATTTCCTATCCGGATGTGCAGTGGCAGCATGAAAGCCTGAAGCCGGTACTGGAGCCAACCTACGGCATCATCCTGTATCAGGAACAGGTCATGCAGATCGCCCAGGTGCTTTCTGGTTACACCCTTGGCGGCGCAGATATGTTGCGTCGTGCGATGGGTAAGAAAAAGCCGGAAGAGATGGCCAAGCAGCGTTCCATCTTTGAAGATGGGGCGAAGAAAAACGGCGTCGATGGCGAACTGGCGATGAAAATCTTCGACCTGGTGGAAAAATTCGCCGGGTACGGATTTAACAAATCCCACTCCGCCGCCTATGCTTTGGTTTCGTATCAGACGCTGTGGCTGAAGGCTCACTATCCCGCTGAGTTTATGGCGGCGGTAATGACCGCCGATATGGACAACACCGAAAAGGTGGTTGGCCTGGTGGACGAGTGCTGGCGCATGGGGCTGAAGATCCTGCCGCCGGATATTAACTCGGGCCTGTACCATTTCCACGTCAACGATGACGGGGAAATCGTCTATGGGATCGGCGCGATCAAGGGCGTGGGTGAGGGGCCGATCGAGGCGATCATCGAAGCGCGTAACAACGGCGGCTATTTCCGCGAGCTGTTCGACCTGTGCGCCCGCACCGATACCAAAAAACTGAACCGGCGCGTGCTGGAAAAACTGATCATGTCCGGTGCGTTTGACCGGCTGGGGCCACACCGCGCCGCGCTGATGAACTCGCTCGGCGATGCGCTGAAAGCGGCCGATCAGCATGCTAAAGCGGAAGCCATTGGTCAGGCGGATATGTTCGGTGTGCTGGCGGAAGAGCCAGAGCAGATCGAGCAGTCCTATTCCAACTGCCAGCCGTGGCCAGAACAGGTGGTGCTGGATGGGGAGCGTGAGACGTTAGGCCTGTACCTGACGGGACACCCGATCAACCAATATCTGAAAGAAATTGAGCGCTATGTCGGCGGCCACAGGCTTAAAGACATGCATCCGACAGAACGTGGTAAAATCACCACGGCTGCGGGGCTCGTGATTGCTGCAAGGGTAATGGTCACCAAGCGCGGCAATCGTATCGGCATCTGTACCCTGGATGACCGTTCCGGGCGTCTGGAGGTGATGTTGTTCACCGACGCGCTGGATAAATACCAGCAATTGCTGGAAAAAGACCGCATACTTATCGTCAGCGGACAGGTCAGCTTTGATGACTTCAGCGGGGGGCTTAAAATGACCGCCCGCGAAGTGATGGACATTGACGAAGCCCGGGAAAAATATGCTCGCGGGCTTGCTATCTCGCTGACGGACAGGCAAATTGATGACCAGCTTTTAAACCGACTCCGTCAGTCTCTGGAACCCCACCGCTCGGGGACCATTCCAGTACATCTCTACTATCAGAGGGCGGATGCACGTGCGCGGTTGCGCTTTGGTGCAACGTGGCGTGTCTCTCCGAGCGATCGTTTACTGAACGATCTCCGTGGCCTCATTGGTTCGGAGCAGGTGGAACTGGAGTTTGACTAATACAGGAATACTATGAGTCTGAATTTCCTTGATTTCGAACAGCCGATTGCAGAGCTGGAAGCGAAAATCGATTCTCTGACAGCCGTAAGCCGTCAGGATGAAAAACTGGATATTAACATCGACGAAGAAGTGCATCGTCTGCGTGAAAAAAGCGTAGAACTGACGCGCAAAATCTTTGCCGATCTCGGCGCATGGCAGATCGCCCAGCTGGCGCGTCATCCACAGCGTCCGTACACCCTGGATTATGTCCGCCTGGCGTTTGACGAATTTGACGAACTGGCAGGCGACCGCGCATACGCTGACGATAAAGCTATCGTCGGCGGTATCGCGCGTCTTGATGGACGTCCGGTGATGATCATTGGTCACCAGAAAGGCCGTGAAACCAAAGAGAAGATCCGTCGTAACTTCGGTATGCCAGCACCAGAAGGCTACCGTAAGGCCCTGCGTCTGATGGAGATGGCTGAGCGTTTCAATATGCCAATCATCACCTTCATCGACACACCGGGTGCTTACCCGGGTGTTGGCGCAGAAGAGCGCGGTCAGTCTGAAGCCATCGCACGCAACCTGCGTGAGATGTCTCGCCTGAAAGTGCCGGTCATCTGTACCGTTATCGGTGAAGGTGGTTCCGGCGGTGCGCTGGCAATTGGCGTGGGCGATAAAGTGAATATGCTGCAGTACAGCACCTATTCCGTTATCTCTCCGGAAGGCTGTGCCTCCATTCTGTGGAAAAGTGCCGATAAAGCGCCGCTGGCTGCGGAAGCGATGGGCATCATTGCCCCACGTCTGAAAGAGCTGAAGCTGATCGACACCGTTATCCCTGAACCGCTGGGTGGCGCGCACCGTAAGCCGGAAGTGATGGCTGCTTCCCTGAAAGCGCAGCTGCTGGCAGACCTGGCTGATCTGGACGTGCTGAGCACAGAAGATCTGCTCAACCGTCGTTATCAGCGTCTGATGACCTACGGTTACGCGTAAGCCTCACAATTATCCTAAAAGCCGCACATTGTTGCGGCTTTTTTTATACCTGCCGTTTACCTTAACTATGCTTATCTGATGTTTTTCAAGGAGGTAAACCATGAACATCATTGCCATCATGGGGCCACACGGCGTCTTTTATAAAGACGAACCCATCAAGGAGCTGGAGCAAGCCCTTAAAGCACGCGGATATCAGCTAATCTGGCCGCAAAACAGCGCCGACCTGCTGAAATTCATCGAACACAATCCGCGTATATGTGGCGTGATATTCGACTGGGACGAATACGACATGGAGTTGTGCAGCGAGATCAATAAGCTCAACGAATATCTTCCGCTGTACGCCTTTATCAACACTCACTCGACCATGGACGTCAGCGCCCACGATATGCGTATGGCGCTGTGGTTCTTCGAATACTCACTCGGCGTTGCCGAGGACATTGCGACCCGCATTCAGCAGTACACCGGCGAATACCTTGATAACATCACCCCGCCGTTAACGCGTGCGCTGTTCACCTATGTGAATGAAGGGAAGTACACCTTCTGTACGCCAGGCCACATGGCGGGAACGGCCTATCAAAAAAGCCCGGTAGGGTGCCTGTTCTACGATTTCTTTGGCGGCAATACGCTGAAGGCGGACGTGTCGATTTCAGTGACCGAGCTGGGCTCGCTGCTGGATCATACCGGCCCGCATCTGGAAGCCGAAGAGTACATCGCCCGGACCTTTGGTGCCGAGCAGAGCTACATGGTGACCAACGGAACCTCGACATCGAACAAGATCGTCGGCATGTATGCCGCGCCTGCCGGTAGCACCCTGCTGATTGACCGGAACTGCCATAAATCACTGGCGCATTTGCTGATGATGAGTGACGTCGTGCCGCTCTGGCTGTCTCCCACGCGTAATGCGCTGGGGATCCTCGGCGGCATTCCTCGCCGTGAGTTCGCGCATGAAGCCATTGAAAATAAGATCGCGGCGATCCCCGAGGCAAGCTGGCCTGTGCATGCGGTGATCACCAACTCCACCTATGACGGGCTGCTTTACAACACGAACTGGATCAAGCAGACGCTGGACGTGCCGTCGATTCACTTTGACTCCGCGTGGGTGCCTTACACCAATTTCCACCCGATTTACTCGGGTAAAAGTGGGATGAGCGGCGAGCGGGTGCCGGGCAAGGTGTTCTTCGAGACGCAGTCGACGCACAAAATGCTGGCCGCGTTTTCCCAGGCGTCTCTCATTCACATCAAGGGTGAGTACGACGAGGACACCTTCAACGAAGCCTTCATGATGCACACGACCACGTCGCCCAGCTACCCGCTTGTGGCGTCCATCGAAACGGCGGCGGCGATGCTGCGCGGTAATCCCGGGAAACGCCTTATTAATCGTTCGGTGGAGCGGGCGCTGCATTTCCGAAAAGAGGTTCAGCGACTTAAAGATGAAGCGGACGGCTGGTTCTTTGATATCTGGCAGCCGGAAGAGATTGATGAGGCAGAATGCTGGCCCGTCGCGCCGGGGGAGAGCTGGCACGGTTTTCGGGATGCTGATGCGGACCACATGTTCCTTGATCCGGTTAAGGTGACGATCCTGACGCCGGGTATGGATGAGCAGGGTGTGATGGGTGAGGAAGGGATCCCGGCTGCGCTGGTGGCGAAGTTCCTTGATGAGCGCGGCGTGGTGGTGGAGAAAACCGGCCCCTATAATTTGCTGTTCCTGTTCAGTATCGGGATCGATAAAACCCGCGCGATGGGGCTGCTGCGCGGACTGATGGAGTTTAAGCGCGCATACGATCTTAACCTGCGGGTGAAGAATATGCTGCCGGATCTCTACGCGGAAGATCCTGACTTCTACCGCAATATGCGTATTCAGGATCTGGCCCAGGGGATCCACAGGCTGATCCGCCAGCACGATCTGCCGCGCCTGATGCTGCAGGCATTTGATGTTCTGCCTGAAATGAAGCTGACGCCGCACAGGGCGTGGCAGCGCCAGGTGAAAGGGGAGGTTGAAACCATTGAGCTGGAGAACCTGGTCGGGCGGGTATCAGCCAACATGATCCTGCCTTATCCGCCGGGCGTACCGCTGCTGATGCCGGGCGAGATGATCACCGAGGAGAGCCGGGCGGTGCTCGATTTCCTGCTGATGCTCTGTTCGATAGGGCGCCACTATCCGGGCTTTGAGACGGATATTCACGGTGCGAAACGCGATGATAACGGCGTGTACTGGGTGAGAGTCCTAAAATAAAAGGGGCCGCTTGCCAGGGGCGGGTTGTCGGTTGTAACGTTCAGGGCACCATAAAAAGGAGAAACTATGCTGGGTTTAAAAGCTGTTCATCATATTGCGATCATTGCCACCGATTACGCGAAAAGTAAGGCCTTTTACTGCGACATTCTCGGCTTTACGCTGTTGAGCGAGGCCTACCGCGAGGAGCGCGATTCCTGGAAAGGCGATCTGGCGTTAAACGGACAATATGTGATTGAACTGTTCTCTTTTCCTTTCCCGCCAGCGCGTCCTTCGCGCCCGGAAGCCTGCGGCCTGCGCCACCTGGCCTTCAGCGTCGATAACCTGGACAGCGCGGTAAAGCATCTGGAAGCCCACGGCGTGGCCTGTGAAGCAATTCGCATCGATCCCTTCACCGATAAACGTTTCACTTTTTTCAACGATCCGGACGGTCTGCCGCTGGAGCTTTATCAGCAGTAATCGCCGTCATGTGTGATAATGCCCGTTCAGTTCGGGCATTTTTTATGTGTAATTTCCTATGACCTTACCCGCTATCGCGCACGCCGTTTCACCCTACCGCCAGCTGCTGGTGGGGTTCAGCGGTGGCCTGGATTCCACCGTTTTGCTGCACCGTCTTAAGCTCTGGCGCGACCGTGAGCCTGACGTCCAGCTGCGGGCGATGCATATCCATCACGGCTTAAGCCCCCATGCCGACGACTGGGTGGCGCACTGCGAAGCGGTGTGCTCAGGGTGGGCGATCCCGCTAATCGTTGAACGCGTCACGCTTGAGGATGAAGGGCTGGGTATTGAGGCGCAGGCGCGCAAAGCCCGCTACGCCGCGTTTTCCGGCGCGTTACAGCCTGGAGAAGCGTTGGTCACCGCGCAGCATCTGGACGACCAGTGCGAGACGTTTTTACTGGCGCTCAAGCGGGGCAGCGGGCCTGCGGGTTTATCCGCCATGCCTGAGCGTGCTGGTTTTGCTGAAACAGAGCTCATCCGCCCGCTACTGGGTGAGACGCGCGCATCACTGGAAGCCTGGGCGCAGCAACATCATCTGCGCTGGATTGAAGACGAAAGCAATCAGGACGACAGTTACGACCGTAACTTCCTGCGCCTGCGCGTCTTACCGCTGCTGAGTGAGCGCTGGGCCCATTTTTCCGAAGCGGTGGCCAGAAGTGCCATGCTTTGTGCTGAACAGGAAAGCTTGCTGGATGAGTTGCTGAGCGGGGAGCTGAATACGCTGACTACCGCTGACGGTGCCCTTAACATTGCGCCGTTGAAAGTGATGAGCCCCGTGCGTCGGGCTGCTCTGATTCGTCGCTGGCTGGCTTCCCACCGTGCGGTTATGCCGTCCCGGGCGATGCTCAACCGTATCTGGGAAGAAGTTGCACAGGCGCGGGAAGATGCCGCACCGTGTATACGCCTGAATGGTTATGACGTCAGGCGCTATAAAGAGCAACTCTGGTGGGTGAAATCTGTGCCGTCGCTGGCTGACGTTGTGCTTGACTGGCCGTCGCCGGAAAAAGCATTAACGCTACCGTTGAATGCCGGTGTCGTTGCGTTAAGCCATTCGGGCAATGTGCGTCTACCTGAGCCGGACGAGAACGTCACCATACGCTTCAGGGCCAGCGGCATGCTGCATATCGTTGGGCGTAACGGCGGGCGTAAACTGAAGAAAATCTGGCAGGAACAGAACGTTCCGCCCTGGCGACGTGATACCACGCCGCTTCTGTTTTACGGCGACACGCTCATCGCGGCGGCAGGTGTGTTTATTACCCAGGAAGGGTGGGCTGAAGCGGGTGTCAATTTTGAATGGAAAGCGTAACGGGCAGCCTGGCTGCCCGTTGGTTATCAGGATTCGCTCACCACGACGGTGCCGATTTCCGGATGGCTGAAACTGGCAATTTTGTCGAGGCGTAGCTCACGCGTTGCACCTGCATCTTCCACAACCAGGTATTCCACATTTTTACGGGAAACCAGATCGCTGGCCTTTGCCTTTAGCACTTCGCCATCTTTTAGCTCCAGCGTCAGTATTAAATGATGCTGGCAGGCGAGTTCGAGGTTGTCATAGTCATCACAATTGATGGGTTGATAGATATCATTCATCGACATAATCGCTCACCAGTAAATTCGCCGCAGCATACGCTGCTTTTTCCCTGACCGATTCAGAAAGGCTCTCATCAGAGGCCACTTCATTCAGCACGTTCAATACACAGCCCAACGCATCCGGGATGTACCCCAGATCTCCGCTGGCAATTTCCGCATACCGTCTGCGAATCAACTCACAATAATTATTCACATCACCTCCTGCCAGCGTACTGACTTACTGTGAGATATCATTAAGCCTACGAAGTTAAACTCGGTTTAGCAAGGTGACTATACCATACTCATTTAAGCAATATCAGCGCCTTGATAACGGGGTGCCACCACCTCGTAACAGCCTTTTGCTGCGGTTTTCGCTACAATGTACGCCTGATTCGAAAGGAGTTCTCTCATGGCGCTGAAAGCGACAATTTATAAAGCTGTGGTTAATGTGGCGGATCTTGACCGTAACCAGTTTCTGGATGCGTCATTGACGCTGGCGCGTCACCCTTCTGAAACCCAGGAGCGCATGATGCTGCGCCTGCTGGCGTGGATTAAGTATGCCGACGAGCGTCTGCAATTTACCCGTGGTTTAAGCGCGGAAGATGAACCGGAAGCCTGGCTGCGCAACGATCATCTGGGTATCGATTTATGGATTGAGCTTGGCCTGCCGGATGAACGCCGGATCAAAAAGGCGTGCACCCAGTCAGCTGAAGTGGCGTTGTTTGCCTATAACCATCGCGCGGCGGAGATCTGGTGGCAGCAAAACAAAAATAAATGTGCGCAGTTCAAAAATCTTACCGTCTGGTATCTGGATGATGAACAACTGGCACAGCTGAGCGCGTTCGCCAGCCGGACAATGGCGCTTCAGGCAACGATTCAGGACGGCGCCATCTGGCTTTCCGATTCTCAGAATAATCTGGAAATTCATCTCACGGCCTGGCAGCCCGTATCATGATTGAGTTGTCCCGAAACGTCAGCATCCCTGATCACGAGCTGGAGATCACCGCCATCCGTGCTCAGGGCGCAGGGGGGCAGCACGTTAACAAGGCCTCAACGGCTATCCATTTGCGCTTTGACATCCGGGCATCCAGCCTGCCAGAGTATTATAAAGAAAGCCTGCTCGCCGCCAGCCATCATCTGATCACCAGTGAAGGTGTGATTGTGATTAAAGCGCAGGAATATCGCAGCCAGGAAATGAACCGGGAAGCGGCACTTTCCAGACTGGCGGCGGTCATAAAAGAGCTGACGGCTGTACAAAAAAGTCGCCGGGCAACACGTCCAACGCGGGCATCGAAAGAACGTCGGTTGTCATCGAAGGCGCAGAAATCCACCGTAAAGTCACTGCGTGGCAAAGTCCGTCACCCGTAATGTGACGAAAGGGACACACTTTTTCATAAGGAATGTATTGTGAAAAAAGCATTATTATCAGCGCTGGCCGTGACAAGCCTGTTCGCGCTTTTTGGCTGTAACAACCGTTCAGAAACACAGGTACTACAGCCAACGCAAAACGAAGAATTGAAGCCGATGCAGCAGAGCTGGCGCGGCGTATTGCCATGTGCAGATTGTGAAGGCATCGAAACCTCTCTGTTCCTGCAAAAAGATGGCACCTGGGTGATGAACCAGCGCTATCAGGGGGCGAAAGAGCCGTCTTCTTTTGCAACATACGGAACATGGGCGCGTACGGCTGAAAAGCTGGTATTGACTGATACCACGGGCGATAAAACGTATTTCCGCGCCAAAGGCGAGGGGATGGAGATGCTCGATCGCGAAGGCAATCCGATTGAATCCCAGTTCAACTACACGCTGGCCCCGGTAAAAGCGACCCTGCCTGCAACCCCAATGGCGATGCGAGGGATGTATTTCTACATGGCGGATGCGGCGATCTTCACGGACTGTGCAACCGGGAAGAAAGTCAGCGTGGCGAACAATGCCCAGCTGGAGCGTGACTATGCCGTCGCGCGCGGTAACGACAGCAAACCAGTGTTGCTGACGGTTGAAGGGCATTTTACGCTGGAGCCAAACCCCGATAGCGGTGAGCTGGTGAAAACGCTGGTGGCAGATAAAGACGCGAAGTTTGCTGCGGGTAAAGACTGCGAAAGCAAATAAGTTATAGCCATTAAAAAACCCCGCACTGGCGGGGTTTTTTTGTTTCTTAGCCTTTGATGGCTTTCACCAGGTAATCAAGAATGTCGCCCGTCTTGAGCATCTGTTTTTCGCCGTTGCGACGGTACTTGTATTCAATCTCGTCGCTGTCGAGGTTACGGTCGCCGATGACGATGGTGTGTGGAATACCGATCAGTTCCATATCAGCAAACATCACGCCAGGACGCTCTTTACGGTCATCCATCAGCACGTCGATACCTTTCGCGCTCAGCTCAGCGTAGAGTTTCTCTGCCAGCTCCTGCACGCGGTAAGACTTGTGCATGTTCATTGGCAGGATCGCCACCTGGAACGGCGCGATGTTATCCGGCCAGACGATTCCGCGTTCGTCATAGTTCTGCTCGATAGCGGCCGCAACAACGCGCGTTACCCCAATGCCGTAGCAGCCCATGGTCAGAACCTGGTTACGACCATCTTCGCCCTGAACGGCAGCGTTCATTGCGCGCGAGTACTTATCGCCCAGCTGGAAGATGTGGCCTACTTCGATACCGCGTTTGATCATCAGGGTACCCTTGCCGTCCGGGCTTGGATCGCCTGCGACCACGTTACGGATGTCAGCCACTTCCGGCGTCGCCACGTCACGATCCCAGTTGATGCCGAAGTAGTGTTTACCGTCGATGTTTGCGCCCGCAGCGAAGTCGCTCATTGCCGCAACGGTGCGGTCAATGACCACAGGAACAGGCATGTTCACCGGACCCAGAGAACCAGGACCTGCATTCACCACGGCGCGGATTTCGGCTTCCGTTGCGAAGGTCAGCGGGCTGGCAACCTGCGGCAGCTTCTCGGCTTTCACTTCGTTCAGCTCGTGATCGCCACGGACCAGCAGGGCTACCAGCGGGTAAGCGCTGCCTTCAGCCGATTTCACCAGCAGGGTTTTCACGGTTTTTTCGATCGGCAGATTAAACTGTTCAACCAGCTCGGCGATGGTTTTCGCGTTTGGCGTATCAACCAGCGTCATCTCTTGCGTTGCCGCGCCGCGTGGTTCTTTTGGTGCCAGCGCTTCTGCGAACTCAATGTTGGCGGCGTAATCAGAGGAGTCAGAGAAAATTACATCGTCTTCGCCGCTCTGCGCCAGAACCTGGAATTCATGAGAGGCGCTACCGCCGATTGAACCGGTATCAGCCTGTACAGCACGGAAATCCAGCCCCATGCGGGAGAAGATTTTGCTGTAGGCCACGTACATTTTGTCGTAGGTCTCTTGCAGTGATTCCTGAGAAGTATGGAAAGAGTAGGCATCTTTCATCAGGAATTCGCGAGAGCGCATCACGCCAAAGCGTGGGCGCACTTCGTCACGGAACTTGGTCTGGATCTGGAAGAAGTTCAGCGGCAGCTGTTTGTAAGAGCTCAGCTCGTTACGGATCAGATCGGTGATCACTTCTTCATGCGTTGGGCCGAGAACGAATGGACGATCGCCACGATCGGCAATACGCAGCAGTTCAGGACCGTACTGCTCCCAGCGACCGCTCTCCTGCCACAGTTCAGAAGGCTGAACGACCGGCATTAACACCTCGATAGCACCGGCGTTGTTCATCTCTTCACGCACGATGTTTTCGACTTTTTTCAGGACGCGCACGCCGGTCGGCAGCCAGGTGTATAACCCGGAGGCCAGCTTGCGGATCATCCCGGCGCGCAGCATCAGCTGGTGGCTGATCACCTCGGCGTCGGCAGGTGTCTCCTTCAGAGTGGAGAGCAGATATTGGCTAGTACGCATGTTGTTACGGTTCCATTTCGACGATTGGAACAGGCTGAAACACCAGCCTGACACAAAAAAAGTGGTTTAGTTTACCAGTGTGGCAAAGATGCCAAAAGAGAGGAGAACAAAATTACCTGGGTTCCAGGGCAAACACTTCAAAACCTGCATCAGTTACGCGCCAGCGCACGTTAAAGTCCAGCAGCCAGACGGCGTACGTTTTTCCTGCGTCTTCCTCTTTGCGATAGGCGGGACGAGGGTCCTGCGCCAGGACTTCGACGATAAAGTCACGCAGACGAGGATAGCGCTTTTCCAGCTGGCTGATTTGCGTCGTTATTTCAGATGTGAAGTAAACCGGCATCTCTGCCTGTGGGGCGTCCTGAGCATAGCTTGCACGGGCATCCGGCAGCGCTTCGGCGAAGGGCAGGTAAGGTTTAATATCGATGACCGGCGTGCCATCAACCAGGTCAAGGCTACCTAACTCCAGGATCACCCGATCTTTCTGACAGCGTATCCCTTTCAGTTCGACCAGCGACATCCCGACTGGATTCGGTCGGAACGTTGAGCGGGTGGCAAAAACTCCCATTCTGGCATTTCCGCCCAGACGAGGAGGACGCACGGTAGGACGCCAGCCCCCTTCCATGGTCTGGTGAAACACAAACACCACCCATAAATGGCTGAATGCCTCAAGCCCGCGCACTGCGTCGGCCTGATTATACGGCGCGACAAGATGCAGCTCGCCGCCGCCGTTAAGGACCAGTCCCGGCTGACGCGGCACGGCGAACTTTTCTTTATAAGGGGAGCGGATAACGCCTATCGGCTCGAACTGAAATGAACTCATTTCGCCGTGATGTTAAGCGCAGAACCGATACATACCGCCTGACGGTAGCAGCCCGGCGTACCACTGGTGACCTCGCAACTGTGCAGCAGCACCGCGTTGGCTTTCATTTTCGACGCGTTGATTTGCATACGCTTGCGGGCTGTTGGGATATTTGGAGGGGAGTCCTGATTCGTTGCCTGGCAGGATTCGCCGCTCACTTCGCCCAGTTCACGGAATGGCTTACCGACCAGCTCGTCGGCTTTAGTAATAATACGTACCGGCGCAGCGCGAGGCGCTTTCGGTTTTGCTGGCTCCGCTTTTGGCGGGGTTGCAGTGCTTTGAACGGGTTCAACAGGAGATCTGCTTAGCATAGAACAGCCGCTCAGCATCAGTGCTAAAAGACAGATCGGTAAAGCACGCATAATAGTTCCTCAGTGGATAATCAAAACGTCAGATATTGAAGCAGTTGACCGCACAAATGACAAGACGGGCAAATGCCCGTCTTGATGATATTACACTGAGGTGAGATTACCAGCCTTTAACCGCGCCGCCGTTAAACACCTTATTGGCTTCCTGGTAAACTTCTTCAGACTGATATGCCTGCAGGAATTTCTTCACGTTTTCCGCGTCCTTGTTGTCTTCGCGAGTCACGATCAGGTTGACGTACGGGGAATCTTTGTCTTCAACAAAGATGCCATCTTTCGCAGGGGTCAAACCGATCTGGCTGGCGTAAGTGGTGTTGATAACGGCCAGCGCGATCTGTGCATCGTCCAGAGAACGTGGCAGCTGAGGGGCTTCCAGCTCAACAATTTTCAGATTTTTCGGGTTTTCGGTCACGTCCAGAACGGTCGGCAACAGGCCAACGCCTTCTTTCAGTTTAATCAGGCCCACTTTCTGGAGCAGAAGCAGCGAACGGCCAAGGTTGGTTGGGTCGTTAGGGACGGCAACCTGTGAACCCGGCTGGAGTTCATCCAGAGATTTAATTTTCTTGGAATAACCGGCAATCGGGTAAACGAAGGTGTTACCGACAGCAACCAGCTTGTAGCCGCGATCTTTGATCTGTTGATCCAGGTACGGTTTATGCTGGAAGGCGTTAGCGTCAATGTCGCCTTTGCTCAGCGCTTCGTTCGGCAGAACGTAATCGTTGAAGGTCACCAGCTCAACGTCCAGGCCATATTTTTCTTTCGCGATTTTCTGCGCGGCCTCAGCAACCTGCTGCTCTGCACCGACGATAACGCCTACTTTGATGTGGTTCGGATCTTTTTCGTCCTGACCGCAACCCACCAGTGCCAGCGAACCAATCAGTGCGCCTACTGCTGCAAAGGTCTTAAATTTAAACGCCATGTTATATCCTTAACTCGTCGAGTTTGTGTTGTTTGTAACGTTATTTATGCGTAACAGCCCGGACGATACGATCGCCAGAGAATTGGATTAAGTAAACCAGCACAACCAGCAATACCAGAACGGTATTCATTACGGTAGCGTTATAGCCAATATAGCCGTACTGATATCCAATCTGGCCTAAACCGCCAGCACCCACGGCGCCACCCATCGCGGAATAACCGACCAGGGTGATAAGCGTGATGGTTGCTGCATTCACCAGCCCAGGCAGCGCCTCAGGCAGCAGAACTTTGCGAACGATCTGCATTGGCGTCGCACCCATAGCGCGGGAAGCTTCAATCAGGCCTGTTGGGATTTCCAGCAGGGCGTTTTCCACCATACGGGCGATAAACGGCGCGGCGCCTACGGTTAGCGGGACAATTGCCGCCTGCAAACCAATCGACGTCCCGACAATAACGCGTGTAAACGGAATCATCCACACCAGCAGGATAATAAACGGTATAGAACGGAAAATGTTCACCAGCGCAGAGAGCGTGCGATACAGCTTCGCGTTTTCAATAATTTGACCCGGGCGCGTGACGTACAGCAGTACGCCGACCGGCAGCCCAATCACAAAACCAAAAAAGCCCGATACGAAGGTCATTGCCAGCGTTTCCCAAACGCCGCGAACCAGTAGCCACATCATCGGCTCAGACATAACCCAGCACCTCTACTTTTACGTGATGTTCTTGCAGCCAGGCAATTGCCGCCTGGGTTTCTTCCTGTGTGCCGTGCATTTCCGTCAGCATAATGCCGAACTTCACGCCACCGGCGTAGTCCATCTGCGCGCTAATAATGTTGTTATTCACGTTAAAGCGACGCGCGGTTTCGGACAGCAGCGGTGCGTCAACGGACTGGCCCGTGAACTCCATGCGCAGCATCGGGACGCTGTCAGGCGTTGCGTCTGCTTTTAAACGTTCCAGATAATCTTCCGGAATATCCAGATGCAGTGTGGACTGAATGAACTGCTGAGCCAGAGGCGTTTTCGGGTGCGAGAAGACTTCGCTGACCGTGTCCTGCTCAATCAGCTCACCGTTGCTGATGACGGCGACGCAGTCACAGATACGCTTCACCACGTCCATTTCGTGCGTAATAAGGAGGATAGTCAGGCCCAGACGACGGTTAATGTCTTTCAGCAGTTCCAGGATAGAACGCGTGGTGGCCGGATCTAACGCGCTGGTGGCTTCATCACACAGCAGCACTTTTGGGTTGCTTGCCAGCGCGCGAGCGATTGCTACACGCTGCTTTTGCCCGCCGGAGAGGTTGGCCGGGTAGCTGTCATGCTTATCACCCAGCCCAACCAGATCCAGCAGTTCGGTGACGCGTCGCGTAACCTCTTCTTTTGGTGTGCTATCCAGCTCCAGCGGTAACGCCACGTTTCCAAAAACCGTGCGTGAGGCCAGCAGGTTAAAGTGCTGGAAAATCATGCCAATCTGGCGACGCGCTTTGGTGAGTTCTTTTTCTGAGAGAGCGGTAAGCTCCTGGCCGCCAACTTCTACGCTGCCCTGGGTCGGGCGCTCAAGCAGGTTAACACACCGGATCAGCGTACTTTTACCCGCACCCGATGCGCCAATGACGCCATAAATCTGACCAGCAGGCACATGCAGGCTGACGTTGTTCAGCGCCTGAATGGTTCGGTTCCCCTGCTGGAACACTTTGGTGATATTGGAAAGTTTAATCATTAGATTATTTTTATCGTATGTAAGTTAGCCGTGGCATTTTCTTCTGCCAGATACGGGGAATGACCGTAAACAAAATGGATGTTAAGGCATCCAGACGTCTAAATCAATCCACCTCTGTGCGATGAGCACTTTATTGCGCTGCGATTCATGAGATACTAGCTGAACAAGCCTTTTTCAGGAGCAAACCGGTGGCAAAATCTGTACCCGCAATTTTTCTCGATCGTGACGGCACAATTAATGTGGATCACGGTTACGTCCATGAGATTGATGAGTTCGAATTTATCGAGGGCGTAATAGATGCCATGCGCCAGCTGAAAGAGATGGGCTATGCGCTGGTGGTGGTAACTAATCAGTCCGGTATCGCCCGGGGTAAATTCTCCGAAGCGCAGTTCGAGACGCTGACGGAATGGATGGACTGGTCTCTGGCCGATCGTGGCGTCGATCTTGATGGCATCTATTATTGTCCGCATCATCCACAGGGAACAGTAGAAGCGTATCGTCAGACATGTGATTGCCGTAAGCCACACCCGGGCATGTTTATCTCTGCACAGGAATTCCTGCACATTGATATGGCCGCGTCTTTTATGGTGGGCGATAAACTGGAGGATATGCAGGCAGCGGCGGCGGCGGGTGTGGGAACCAAAGTATTAGTGCGGACCGGTAAACCAGTCACCCCAGAAGCAGAAAATGCAGCTGACTGGGTGATAACTAGTCTGGCAGATCTGCCAAAAGAGATTAAAAAGCACCAAAAATAGACGTTTTGGTGAAAAGGTGAGCGGTTGAAATAAAAATGCATTTTTCCGCTTGTCATTCCTCGGCGGCTCCCTATAATGCGCCTCCATCGACACGGCGGATGTGAATCACTTCACAGACAACCCGGTCGGTTGAAGAGAAAAAATCCTGAAATAACGGGTTGACTC